>JBKPSJ010000134.1:0-10050 GCA_046765875.1 Actinomycetota bacterium | reverse complement strand
CGGCTGCAGCGCTCCGCCCACGAGCCGGTGTTCAGTGCTCCGCTGCGTGCCGCAGCCTCGACGACGACCGTACCTGCGGTCAGCGCCGCGATCAGCCGGTTGCGAGCGAGGAAGCGCAGCCTGGTTGGGGAGCAGCCCGGTGGTAGCTCGCTGATGACCAGGCCGTCGGCGACGATCCGGTCGAACAGCGCCGCGTTGCCCTTTGGGTATCCGACGTCAGCGCCACACGCGAGCACGGCGATCGTCGGTCCCGGTGCCGCGAGTGCTCCGCGATGGGCGGCGGCGTCGATGCCGTAGGCACCGCCCGAGACGACCGTGACGCCTTCGTCGGCGAGGCCGGCGCCGAGTTCGCCCGCGACATGTTCGCCGTATGCCGAGCAGGCCCGGGCGCCGACGACCGCGACCGACCTGGTCGTCAGCTCACGCAGACTGGCGGCGCCGCGGACCCACAGGCCGAACGGACTGCCGCCGCGTCGACTGATCTCGCCGGATTCCGCCAGCACTTCCAGTTGATCGGGCCAGTCGTCGTCACCCGGAATGACGAAGCGTCCGCCCGCCATGTGGATCTGGCCGAGATCCTTGGCCGGAGCCGCGACTGCCAGTCTTGCTGCGTACTGCTCGTGACCTGGCCCGCCTCCCCGCAACCTGTCCCATGCCTCCGCCGCGGTGCCGCCGGCCAGAATCTCGTCGGTGTTCGCGTCGCCCGGCTCGACCACCAGCGACAGTCCGGCCCGGGCGAGCCGTTCGACCTCCCTGTCCTCGCTCATCTCAACCCGCCTTCCGGAGAGCGCCCGATGCGTCGTCTCGCTGTCCATCAGGCGGGTCGGCGTTCTGGGCAGCCGACGCGGGGTGGCGCGAGCGAAGGGGACGTTGCGGCGTGAGGGCGTGGCCGAGGCGAAGCTGGCAGGCAACCTCGACATGGCGGAGTCCAGGGCGGTCATCGCCCCATAGGTCGGCCAGGGTCCAGCACAACCGGAGAACACGATCAACGCCACGGGCGGTGAGGCGGCCGGCTCGGTAGTGCTCCTCGATCTCGTCGTAGCCGCCTTGCTCCAGGCTGAACTCGCGACGCAGGACACCGCCCGGGATCTCGCTGTTGAGCTGCCAGTCCCGGCCGGTGAAGCGGCGCGTCTGCCGGTCCCGAGCAGCGTGGGCCCGAGCCGCGACGGTCGCCGTGTCCTCCGTGCCCGGCAGCGCCTGGCTCAGACCGATCGTTGTCATCGGCAACATCTGGCGCCTGATGTCGATGCGGTCCTTGATCGGCGCGCTGATCCGGTTGCGGTACCGCCGGATCACCTCGCGCGGACACTCGCAACGCGCCTGCGGGGTGTCCGCCATGCCGCACGGACATGGGTTCGCGGCCATGACAAGCAGGAATCGCGCTGGAAATTTGGCCGTCGCATGCGAGCGGTGAAGCTCGATGTAGCCGGACTCCAACGGCTGGCGGAGCGTGTCCAGCGTCATCGGGTGCATCTCGGCGGCCTCGTCGATGAACAGCACACCTCGGTGAGCACAGCTGATCGCCCCGGGACGCGGCAGGCCCGAGCCACCGCCGGCCAGGCTGGCCAGCGACGCCGTGTGGTGCGGCGCGATGTATGGCGGCCTGGTGACGAGTTGCGCCTCGCCGCTGAGCAGGCCGGCCATCGAGTGCACCGTCGATACCTCGAGCGAGTCGCTGGTGTCTAGGTCCGGCAAGAGTCCCGGCAGTCGCTCGGCGAGCATGGTCTTGCCTGATCCCGGCGGGCCGTGCAGGTACACGTGGTGTCCGCCCGCCGCCGCCACCTCGATCGCGAACCGGCCCTCCTGCTGGCCGATGACGTCACGCAGGTCTACGTCGCGGGCGCCGTACCCGAGTCCTTCGGGGATGAGGCGCGCCTCGGCGCGTGGCTCCGGCTCGTCCGGGATCGGGTCGCCGCGCAGGATCGCGATCACCTGGCGCAGCGTGCGTACGCCGAGGACGGTGACGTCCGGCACGAGCATCGCCTCGGCGGCGTTGAGCTCGGGCACGACGACGTGGGCGAAGCCAGCCGTCGCCGCGGCCAGGGTCATCGCCAACGCGCCGCGAACCTCGCGTACCCGGCCGTCAAGACTGAGCTCGCCGACCAGGGCGATGTGCTGGAGCGGATCGGCCGGTACGGCACCCTCCGCTGCAAGGACCGCGCAGGCGATCGCGATGTCATAGTGCGAGCCGGCCTTCGGCAGGGTCGCGGGGGAGAGGGCGACGGTCAACTTGCGATTCGGGAACTCCTGGCCGCTGTTGGTGATCGCCGCGCGGACCCGGTCGCGTGCCTCGGACAGGGCGGCGTCCGGAAGGCCGATCAGGGTCGTCTTGGGCAGTCCCTGGGCGATGTCCGCCTCGACCTCGACGGCGTGGCCGTCCAGGCCGACAAGGGCGATCGACCAGGACTGCGCCAGGCCCATCACGCCACACCTCGCACGTGTTCGACCTGCACCGGACCGGTTCGGGGCCGGATCACCCCGACCACGTCGATCCGTACCACTGCCGGCCGCAGGTCGTGCTCCCGCAGCCACTGACCCGCAAGGCGGCGCAATCGTCGCAGCTTGTCGTACGTCACCGCTTCCAGCGGGCTGCCGAAGTCCAGGCCCCGCCGGGTCTTCACCTCACAGATGACCAGCGCCCCGCCGTCTCGCGCGACGATGTCGATCTCACCGAACTCACAACGCCAGTTCCGCTCGAGGATCGCGAAGCCCGCGTCCCTCAGGAACTCCGCGGCGATCTCCTCGCCGTACTGCCCGACCGCATCCTTGGTCCGCATCCGTCGACCACCTCCGACGAGAAAGGTGTCGTCGAACCGCCTGTTGGCCGACACGATCTCGTCGCCTGTGGACAACACACGCGCGGCCGGTGTGGCGTACCGGAGGATCAGCGGCGCATATGGCGACCGCGGGGGCGTTCGGGCGGGCCTGGAGGGCGGCCGGAGGGCACGAGCGGGCGCTGGTCGGATCCGATCGCGCGCAGGCCACCGGTGCCCGGGTCGGTGTCGTCGAAGTCCCACTGGTCCTCGTTCGCCAGCCGGCTGTGCCAGCGACCGAACAGGCCGTAGACGGCCAGGCCAACCGCCATCCAGACCAGGAACCGCACCCAGGTGTCGGTCTTGAGGTTGAGCATGAGCCACACGGTCGCCGCCAGCGAGAGCAGCGGGACCAGCGGGACCAGCGGCACCCGGAACCCGCGCTCGAGATTCGGCTGCGCCCGGCGCAGGGTGAGTACGCCGATGGCGCAGAACGCGAACGCGAAGAGCGCACCGAGCACCAGCAGTTCCTCGAAATCGAGCACCTTCGGGTACAGCGTCAGCGCGACCGCCGCCAGCCCGGCGACCGCCGCGGCGCGAGCGGGCGAGGAGTACACCCGGCTGACCCGGCCGAGCCCCTTCGGCAGCAGGCCGTCGCGGCCCATGTTGAACAGGACCCGGCTCTGCGCGATGAGGACCACCAGGATCACAGTCATCAGCGCCAGTAGCGCGCCGAGGTTGACCACATCCACGGCCCAGTTGGCGCCGACCGCGGCCATCGCCTCCGACACCGGCGCCGCACCGCCGAGCTCGGAGTAGGGCCGCATGCCGACGAGCACGACCGCCATCGCGATGTACAGAACGGTGACCGCGCCGAGGCCGAGCAACATGCCCTGGGGGACCGTCTTCCGCGGCGTACGGGCATCCTCAGCCGCCGTCGCGATCAGGTCGAAGCCGATGTACGCGAACACGATCGCGCTCGCGGCCGTGAAGATGCCCATGATCCCGAAGGCGCCGGTGTTGAACCCCAACAACCAGCCGAGCACGGTCGAGGAGTCGGTCTTGGTCGGCTGGGCGTCCGGGATGAATGGCGTGTAGTTCTCGGCCTTCACGTGGACGGCGCCGACCGCCACAACCAAGGCGATCACCGCGACCTTGGCGAACACGACGACAGTCAGCACCCGCGCCGACAGCTTGGTGCCTGTCACGATCAGGAACGTCATCACCAGCAGCAACGCCGGGGCGACCAGATTCACCGAACCGTCCGCCTGGCTGTACTTCACCAACGTCTCCGGCAGTTGCAGGTCGAACCCGGAAAGTGTCGCGACGAAGTACGACGACCAGACCCGCGCCACGATCGCCGCGGCGGTAACCAGTTCGAGCATCAGCGCCAGACCCACGAGCCAGGCCCAGATCTCGCCGAAGGCGACGTAGCTGAACGTGTATGCGCTACCGGACACCGGGATCGTCGACGACAATTCGGCGTAGCACAGCGCGGCCAGCAGGCACACGACGGCGGCGATGACGAAGGACAAGATCACGGCCGGGCCGGCGACGCCGGCGGCCTGACGACCACTCAGGCTGAAGATGCCGGAGCCGATCATCACGCCGAGGCCGAGGACGACAAGTTCACGTCGGCCGAACAGACGCGGCAGGCGATGCTTGGCGTCCTCGACCCGGTTGAACGCCGATTCGACGGGCAGGCGACGGCCTGGTTTCGGTTCGGTCGCTGAAGGGGGCATGGCAGGAGTGCCTCCATTGCGAGGGGATTTCCGCGGCAGAGGCTAACTGGTCAGTCGTCCGAAAAACCAGACCCGTTCAGCGTGGTGGCTTGCCGGTCCGATCGACGTCAGCGCAAGGTCGATGAGTGAGCCAGAGCCCTGCCGATCAAAGCGTTCTACCAGCCGCGATGGAGCAGCTGCTGATCGACTACGAGCGGCACCTCACGTCCGAGCGCGATCTGAGCCCGCACTCGGTCCGCGCGTACGTCGCCGATGTCCGGGGGCTGCTCGTTCACCTCAGCCGGCTCGGGTACGACAATCTGGCCGGCGTCGACCTGCGCAGCCTGCGGTCCTGGCTGGCGCAGCAGCAGAGTCTGGGGAAATCCCGCGGAACCCTGGCCCGCCGCGCGACCGCCGCTCGAGTCTTCACCGCCTGGGCTCATCGGACCGGGCGGATCCCTGCCGACCCGGGTGCGCTGCTCGGCAGCCCGAAGACACACCGCGGCCTGCCCGACGTACTGCGGCAACGCGACGCGTCCGCCCTGCTCGACGTCGCCGGTACGGCGGCAGACGACGGCGCACCGATCGGCCTCCGAGATGTAGCGATGCTCGAGCTGCTCTACGCGACCGGGATCCGGGTCGGTGAACTGTGCGGCCTCGACGTCGACGACTTCGACCGGTCCCGGCGGGTCGTCCGCGTGTTCGGCAAGGGCCGCAAGGAACGTTCCGTCCCGTACGGCGTACCGGCGGCACGAGCGCTGGACCCGTGGCTCGATCGGGGACGCCCGGCGCTCGCGAGGCCGGGCAGCGGTCCGGCGCTCTTCCTCGGCGCTCGCGGGGGCCGGGTGGATCAGCGGACGGTACGCCGGGTCGTGCACGCATTGCTGGCCGAGGTGCCGGACGCGCCCGACCTGTCACCGCACGGTCTGCGGCACAGCGCGGCGACGCATCTGCTCGAGGGCGGGGCGGACCTGCGCAGCGTCCAGGAACTACTCGGTCATGCCTCGCTCGCGACCACGCAGATCTACACGCACGTGTCGGGCGAGCGTCTCCGGGCCGCGTACGAACAGGCCCACCCCCGCGCCTGATCCTCCAGTCCGCCGACGTGGCTGGAGCCGCGTCTGACCCCTCGCCGGGCGGGGATGAGGCAGACTTCGACGTATGCGGGTCTCGGCCAAGTCTGACTACGCGCTGCGGGCGCTGATCGAGATCACCCGCCGGTGCGCCGACAACAGCCAGGTGGTGGCCGCCGAGGAGATCAGCCGGGCGCAGAACATACCGCACGGGTTCCTGCAGGGCATCCTCGCCGACCTGCGCAAGGCCGGCATCGTCGCCAGCCAGCGCGGGCAGGCCGGAGGATGGCGGATGGCGCTCGAGCCGTCCGAGGTCACCATCGCCGACGTCATGCGTGCCGTCGACGGGCCGATCGTGAGCATCTCGGGCACCCGGCCGGAGAGCGTCCAGTACAACGACCAGGCCGTCGTACTGCAGCGGGTATGGATCGCGGCCCGGGCGAGCCTGCGGGATGTACTGGAGCAGACCACGATCAAGCACCTCGCCGACGGCAGGCTGCCCTCGATGGTCGAACGCCGGTCACGCGACGAGGACGCCTGGACCGCGCGCGTCCCCGGCCGGTCGGTCGTCCCGCACGGCCGCTGGACCTGACGCCCGCATCAGTGCCAACCGTGGTCAGTGCCGCCTGATCAGCAGCGCACCGGCAATGGTGATCAGTGCCGCCACGCCCACGAACACCCCGCCCGCGCCGCTCGACCCCGCCCGTTCACCGTCCACGCCCGCGTTCCCGTCCGCAGGGTTTCGGTCCGCAGGATTCCCGCCTGCAGCAGTCCCGCCACCCTGCGATCCCGCTGCGGCTTCAACACCGCCACCGGGCGGTCCGAGCGTGCGGTCGCCGACAGCTCCAGAGGCCGATCGAGCGGCATCGCCGGCGGCCGGCGCTGCCGTCGCACGGTCGGCAGCGGATGGCGGAGACGCATAGTCGGCAGTGGCGGGCGGTAGGGCCTGACGGTCGGTGGGGAGCAGGCGGACGGCAGCCGATGAGAGGAGCGACAGAGGGTTGAGGTAGGTGGGGCCGCGGAGGAGGCCCCAGTGGAGGCAGACGCGGGGTGCGCAGTGGCTCGGGGCCGCCGAAAGGCTGCCGATCGGGTCACCGGGCCGGACCGAGTCGCCCACATGGACGGACGGCACCACCGGCTCATAGGTCGTCCGGGTCGTGCCGTGCGATATCACGACTACGCCCCGGCCGGCCAGCGGACCGGCGTACATGACGGTTCCGGCCGAGGCAGCCCGGACCGATTGGCCGACGCTGCCCAGCAGGTCCACGCCTCGGTGACCGGGCAGCCACGGCTTGGGCGGTAGCTTGAAGCCGCGCACCACGGGCGGCCGGGGCGTCAGCGGCCACACACCGCCGGCGCCGGCCGCCGTCCCCACCGACAGAGCCGAAAACAAACTGACGAACAGGCCGAGCAGCACGGCCCGGCGTACCTGTGAATCCCTCATGCCTGGAAAGGTGTCGCGAAGCACACCGGCCCGGCCAACGAACCTCTGAGCCTGTGGATAGCCGGTTCGACCCGGCGCGGGCGTCTCACGTAGACTTCCGGTGGCGTCCCGTGCAAGCGGGACGACTTCGCACGTCCGCCTACCGGTGGTTTATCCAGCGGGCGCACCACTCGGTCCCGGCGACAGCCGGGCGGGGTGCGCGCGGGCGTCAGGTGCGCCGGACCGTCCGGCGCAGGACAACCGAGACAGCGCCCGACCAGAGCGGGCGCGACAGGAGGAACACCTCATGGCCGTCGTGACCATGAAGCAGCTGCTGGAGAGCGGCGTGCACTTCGGGCACCAGACCCGGCGCTGGAACCCGAAGATGAAGCGCTACATCCTGACCGAGCGCAATGGCATCTACATCATCGACCTGCAGCAGTCGCTGTCGTACATCGACCGCGCCTACCAGTTCGTCCGCAGCACCGTCGCCGGTGGCGGCAGCGTGCTGTTCGTCGGCACCAAGAAGCAGGCCCAGGAGGCCATCCAGGAGCAGGCCACCCGGGTCGGCATGCCGTACGTGAACCAGCGCTGGCTGGGCGGCATGCTGACCAACTTCCAGACCGTGAACAAGCGCCTCCAGCGGCTCAAGGAGCTCGAGCTGCTCGACTTCGACGACGTGGCCGCCTCCGGTATGACCAAGAAGGAGCTGCTGCACAAGAAGCGCGAGCACGACAAGCTGCTCAAGACGCTCGGCGGCATCCGCGACATGACCCGGGTCCCGGCGGCGGTGTGGATCGTCGACACCAAGAAGGAGCACCTGGCCGTCGACGAGGCCAAGAAGCTGAACCTGCCGGTGATCGGCATCCTGGACACCAACTGCGACCCCGACGAGGTCGACTACCCGATCCCGGGCAACGACGACGCGATCCGCTCGGTCGGGCTGCTCACCCGGGTTGTCGCCGACGCCGTCGCCGACGGGCTGATGGCCCGGTCCGGCCAGGGCGCCGCGGCGGCCGGTGAGGAGCTTGGTGCCGAGGAGCCGATGGCGGCCTGGGAGCGCGAGCTGCTGGAGAGCCAGAACGCGGCCGCCGCAGCGGACACCCCGGCCGACGCTGCCGCACTCGACCCGGCCGCGGTGGACGCGGCCGCGGTGGACCCGGCCGCGGAGACCGAGATCGCGCAGGCCGAGACGCCGGCCGAGGGCGACGCAACCCAATCCTGAGCCCGGTCCTGAGCCGCACCCACACCACTACACGAGAGAACGAGGAATGGCGAACTACACCGCCGCGGACGTGAAGAAGCTCCGCGACACCACCGGCGCGGGCATGATGGACGCGAAGAAGGCGCTGGAGGAGACCGACGGCGACTTCGAGAAGGCGATCGAGGTGCTGCGCGTGAAGGGTGCCGCGAAGGCAGCCAAGCGCGGTGCCGAGCGGACCGCCGAGAACGGCCTGGTGGCCGCGGCCGAGAACGCGATGATCCAGCTCAGCTGCGAGACCGACTTCGTGGCGAAGAACGAGCAGTTCCAGCAGCTCGCGGCCGACATCGTCACCCACGCCGCCGCGAGCAAGGTCGGCGAGGTCAAGGCGCTGCTGGACGAGACTTTGTCCGACGGCAAGACCGTGGCGCAGAACATCGAGGCACTCGCCGCGGTGATCGGCGAGAAGATCGAGCTCAGCAAGGCGGTCGTTGTCGACGGCAACGTCGCGGCGTACATGCACAAGCGTGCGGCGGACCTGCCGCCGCAGGTCGGTGTGCTCGTGCGGTTCACCGGTGACGACACCGAGGCGGCCCGGCTCGCCGCAATGCAGGTCGCCGCGATGCGCCCGCTGTACACGACCCGCGACGAGGTCCCGGCCGACACCATCGCCAACGAGCGCCGGATCGCCGAGGCCACCGCCCGCGAGGAGGGCAAGCCGGAGCAGGCGTTGCCGAAGATCATCGAGGGCCGGGTGAACGCGTTCTTCAAGGACGTCGTGCTGCTCGACCAGCCGTCGGTGACCGACCACAAGAAGTCGGTCAAGGCGGTGCTCGACGAGGCCGGCATCGCGGTGACCGGTTTCGCCCGGTTCGAGGTCGGCCAGGCCTGACATCCCGGAACACGAGTCGAAGGAGGCCGGAGTCGTGGCGGAAACACTGGTGACCGAGACGACTCCGGCCGTCGCCGGGAACGCCGTCTCCGGCAAGCATCACCGCGTGCTGCTCAAGCTGTCCGGTGAGGTGTTCGGTGGCGGCAAGCTCGGCGTCGACCCCGACGTCGTCAACTCGATCGCCCGGCAGATCGCCGAGGTGGTCCGGGGCGGCGTCGAGGTCGCCGTGGTGATCGGCGGCGGCAACTTCTTCCGCGGTGCGGAGCTGCAGCAGCGCGGTATGGAGCGCAACCGGGCCGACTACATGGGCATGCTCGGTACCGTGATGAACTGCCTGGCGCTGCAGGACTTCCTGGAGAAGATCGACATCCCGACCAGGGTCCAGACGGCGATCACGATGGGCCAGATCGCCGAGCCGTACATCCCGCGCCGGGCCGTGCGGCACCTGGAGAAGGGCCGGGTGGTGATCTTCGGCGCCGGATCGGGGATGCCGTATTTCTCCACCGACACGGTGGCCGCTCAGCGGGCGCTGGAGATCGGCGCCGAGGTGCTGCTGATGGGCAAGCAGGGAGTCGACGGCGTGTACGACTCGGACCCGAGGAAGAACGCCGGCGCGGTCAAGTTCGACCAGCTCAGCTACGACGACTTTCTGGCCCGGGGGCTGAGGGTGGCCGACGCCACCGCGATCAGCCTGGCCCGCGACAACGCACTGCCGATCGTGATCTTCGGCCTCGAGGAGGGCAACATCGCCCGGGTGGTACGGGGTGAGAAGATCGGCACACTCGTTACGGCCGGACCCTAGCGCAGAGCCGGCGGCCGAGTAGGTTTCTCTCAACAACCCGTACAGGAAGGACCGGCCGTGATCGACGATGCGCTCCGCGAAGCCGAGCAGAAAATGCAGAGGGCCGTGGAGGTCGCCAAGGAGGAGTTCGCGGCGATCCGTACCGGCCGCGCCCACCCGGCGATGTTCGCGAACATCACGGCCGA
>JBKPSJ010000133.1:0-15678 GCA_046765875.1 Actinomycetota bacterium | reverse complement strand
GATGTAGAGACGCACCAGGTCGTCGTAACGGTCGCGCGTGGTGTCCTCGAGCCTCACAACGTCGAGCCAGCGGCTGATTGCCTGGCCGAGCGTGATGTCGGTCTTCGGATGGCGGTTCTGGTCGACCTGGCCCTGCAGCCTCGTCAGCGCGACCTCGGCAGCGCCGTACGTCTTCAAGGTCTCCCGGATGTACCGAGGCTTCTTGGTCAGCGGGTCGGTCCCGGCGTACACGATGACCTGGAAGCTGCCGGACGGCAGTTCCCGGATGTGCCCACGCGGGCGCCGACGCTTCGGCACTGGCATGCAACGAGCCTACGGCTGCCCATTGCACAACTCATTGCACGTCCGGCCGGCCCTTGAGCCGGCCGGACGTGTTTGCCCAGGTCAGGCCTCGTAGCCCCGACGGGATTCGAACCCGCGCTACCGCCTTGAGAGGGCGGCGTGCTAGGCCGCTACACAACGGGGCCAGAGGGTGCTGCCACGGCCCCGAAGAGCCTGACAACGAGGATGAACTGTATCTACTGTCCAGCGATACGGTCCAATCGCTGGGGTACTAGGACTCGAACCTAGACTAACTGAACCAGAATCAGTCGGGCTGCCAATTACCCCATACCCCAAGGTGTTGCGGGTGGTGCCGGTGTTGCCTCGACGTTGCCGCCGGACAACCTCGGTGAGGATACCCGAGCAGGGTTCCTGCCACCAAAACGGCCGGCCGAAGCAGGACTAGCTGTCTTGCGGCCGCGCGGCTCCGTACCCCGGGGCCTGGCCCGGCGGTACGGCGGGCGGCCAGCCCGGCGCCGGGCTCACCGGCATCAGTACGGCCGGGTCCGCGTCGGTCTTCAGGTGCTGCCGCTTGGTCAGCCAGAGCGCGATCAGGCCGAACACGCTGAACTTGAACACATCGACGATCACCAGAGCGGCGGGCGCGTCGGTGGCCTGCAGGCTGTCCGACACGCTGTTCGTCAGCGCCGCGAACACGAAGGTCACGACGTTGTTCGCCGCATGCATGGCGATGCCGGCCTCGAGTCCCCCGGTACGGATGACCAGGTAGCCGGCAATCACGCCGAACGCGAACCGGTCCGCGAACAGCGCCGGGCTGTCCCACGGCCATACTCCGTGTGCCAGCGTGAACAGCACCGCACTGGTGATGATCGGGAACCAGATCGTCCGGGTCACGGTGCCGAGCGCCTGCATCAGGTAGCCGCGGAACAGGTACTCCTCCCCCGCGGCCTGGAAGCACGAGGTGAGCAACGTCACTACGATCACCGCAGCCGCGTCCGACGCGGGCCCGCTGAGTTCGGTCTCCAGCTCGGCCGGCATCAGCAGCGCGAACGCCAGCAGCCCGATCTCGCAGGCGAACGCGATCACCGCGAACCAGGCCAGCGGCCGCCAGCGCAGGCCCGGCCGGACCGAGGACAGCAGCCCGGGCGGCAGGTGATGCATCCGCTGGTAGACGATGATGCAGATCGGTACCAGCGCCGCCAGCGAGACGTTGGTCGCCAGCAGCGTGGACCACGACACCTTGCCCGCTGCGTCCGGGTTGAGGAGCTGCGCGGGCAACAGCGCGACGATGGTCGCCAGCACCCAGCCGGCGATAATCAGGAGCGCTCCGAATACCGGCCGCCACCAGGTGTAGCGCGGGTTCAGCATCAGCCGGTGGTACCGGATCCCCGTCACCTGTACCGGACTCGCTTCCTGGACCACGATCTCAGCCCCCGACGTCAGATCTGGCCTGTGCGATCCGGTGCAGCGTGCGCTCCCGGCCGAGCAACTCCAGCGACTCGAACAGCGGCGGCGACACCCGCCGCCCGGTGACCGCGACACGGACCGGGCCGAAGGCGTTCTTCGCCTTGAGCCCGAGACCTTCGACCAGCGCGTGCCGCAGCGCCTTCTCAATGTTCTCCGTTGTCCAGTCCGGCAGCGCCTCGAGTACGGCGTAGCTCTCGTCCAGCACCGGCCGCGACTCCGGTGTGAGCACCTTGGCCGCGTCGTCTGGCGAGACCCGGAAGTCGCGCTCGTCGGCGAACAGGAAGCCGATCATGTCGACTGCCTCGGACAACGTGTTCATCCGCTCCTGGATCAACGGTACGGCGGCCTCCAGGACGGCCCGCTGGTCCGGCGTCGGCGGATCAGGGATCAGGCCCGCCCGGGACAGGTACGGCACCACCCGGCCGGCGAAGTCCGACGGCTCCAGCATCCGCATGTGCGCGGCGTTGATCGCCTCGCACTTCTTCGGGTCGAACCGGGCCGCGTTCGCGTTCACCCGGCGGATGTCGAACTTCTCGATCATCTCCGCGGTGGTGAACACGTCGCGGTCGTCGGCGATGGACCAGCCGAGCAGCGCCAGATAGTTGAGCAGACCCTCAGGCAGGAAGCCACGCTCCATGTACTCGGCCAGCCCCGAGCCCTTGTCCCGCTTCGACAGCCGCTTGTTCCCCTCGCCCATCACCATCGGCAGGTGCCCGAACCGCGGCGCCGTACCGTCCCCGATGCCGATGTCGCCGAGCGCGTCGTACAAGGCGATCTGGCGCGGTGTCGACGGCAGCAGGTCCTCGCCGCGCAGCACATGCGTGATCTCCATCAGCGCGTCGTCGACCGGATTCACCAGCGGGTACAGCGGGTGCCCATTGGCCCGAACCAGCACGTAGTCGCCGAGGTTCTCCGGCTGCCAGGTGATCGCCCCCCGGACCAGGTCGGTGAACGTCGTCGCGTGGTCGGGCATCCGCAGCCGTACGACCGGCCGGCGGCCCTCGGCACGATAGGCGGCCACCTGGTCGGCGGTCAGCGTCCGGCAGTGCCCGTCGTACCCGCTCGGCAGACCCTTCGCGCGAGCCGCCTCGCGGCGCTGGTCGAGCTCGTCCTGGGAGCAGTAGCAGTGGTACGCCCGGCCGGCGTCGAGCAGCCGGGCCACGATGTCGGCGTAGATGTCGAGGCGCTCCGACTGCAGGTACGGCCCGTACGAGCCGCCGGCCTCCGGGCCCTCGTCCCAGTCGATGCCGAGCCAGCGCAGCGACAGCAGCGTGTAGGCCAGGCCCTCCTCGGTGTTGCGGGCGATGTCGGTGTCCTCGATCCGCAGCACCAGCTTGCCGCCGTAGTGCCGCGCGAAGGCCCAGTTGAACAAGGCACTGCGGATGTTGCCGACGTGCAACAACCCGGTCGGAGACGGAGGAAACCGCACCCGCACCTTCTCCGGCGCCAGGTCCCCGAGCACGGTGTCCACGGAGTCAGTCACGCTGTATCACCTTGTTCGTAAGCGTTCCGATCCCTTCGATGCTGACGGCCACCTCGTCACCGGGCAACATCGGCCCGACGCCGGCCGGAGTACCGGTGAGCACGACATCACCGGGCAGCAACGTGGTGAAGCTTGTGATGTAAGCAAGCAGAGTCGGAACGTCGAAGATGAACTGGGCCGTGCGGCCCTTCTGCCGGGGCTCGCCGTTCAGAGTGGTGGTCACCGCGAGGTCGGCGACGTCAAGCTCGGTGTTGATCCACGGGCCGAGCGGGCAGAACGTGTCGAAACCCTTGGCCCGGGCCCACTGGCCGTCGCTCTTCTGCAGGTCCCGCGCGGTGACGTCGTTCGCGATCGTGTAGCCGAAGATCACCTCGGGGGCTCGCTCAGGCGGCAGGTCGCGGCAGATCCGCCCGATCACTACGGCCAGTTCACCCTCGAAGTGCAGGTCCTGGGTCTGCTCGGGGTACACGATCCCGTCCCGCGGCCCGATCACCGCCGTATTCGGTTTCATGAAGATCAGCGGTTCCTTGGGGACCTCGTTGCCCATCTCGGCGGCGTGCTCGGCGTAGTTCCGCCCGACGCAGACCACCTTGCTGCGCGGGATCACCGGCGCCAGCAGCCGTACGTCGGCCAGCTGAAGCCGCTCACCGGTGAGCTGGACCGGCCGGTACAGCGGGTCTGAGTCCAGCAGGGCGACGGTTCCGGTCAGGCCGTCCGGATCGTCGGACTCGACGATTCCGTACCTCGGCTCGTCGTCGACGCTGAAACGGGCGATCCGCAAGATGAATACCTTTTCCGCGGGAGACGTGAACACGCTGAGCCTACCGGGCGGGCACGCACACCGGGCGTGGTACGTCAACCACACAAGCCTGAAGACCACCTGAAGATCGGCGCCCCACGCCCTGCGGCGACGGCACAATGGGCGGGGTGGCGGCCAAGGTCCTGGTGGTGGAGGACGCGGAGGCGATCCGCACCGCCGTCGGGATAGCGCTCGAACAGGCCGGCTGCACGGTACGTGCACGACCCGACGGTGATGAGCTGGAGCGCGACCTGGCCGACTTCGGGCCGGATCTGGTGCTGCTCGACCTGATGTTGCCGGGCCGCGACGGACTGGCCCTGCTGGATGTCGTCCGGCGGACGTCCGGCGCCGGCATCGTCTTGCTGACAGCGCGCGACGGGGTCGAGGACCGGTTGCTCGGGTTGCGCAGCGGCGCCGATGACTACGTGGTCAAGCCGTTCGTACTGGCCGAACTGGTCGCCCGGGTCGAGGCGGTGCTCCGCCGGCTCGGCCGGTTGCGTACCCGCCTCGAGGTCGGCGACCTGGTCGTCGACGTGGACGGCCGGCAGGTGACGCGCGCCGGGCAGCGGATCGAGCTCACCGCGACCGAACTCGACCTGCTGATCTTCCTGGCCGGACGGGAGGGCCGAGTGGTCGGCAAGTCGCAACTGCTGGCAGCGGTGTGGGGGTACGACGACTACGCGGCGAACCTGGTCGAGGTACACGTCAGCGCGCTGCGGCGAAAGCTGGAAGCGCACGGCCCGCGACTGCTGCACACCGTCCGTGGCGCCGGGTACGTGTTGCGCGCGGAGCAACCGTGAGCGAGCTGCGCACAGTCTCGCTGCGCCGACGGGTAACCCTCACCGCGCTCGCCGTACTCGCGGTCGTCCTGACCGGGACCGGGCTGGTAGTGAACGCGGTGTTCCACGCGCAGGCCGAGCGCAGCCTGAACACCCTGCTGAACGGCCGGGCCCAGCTCGCCCAGCAACTCGCCCGGCAGAACGTCGGGCCCGCGGCGCTGGTACGACGGGTCGATGCCGACGGCCTGCGGGTGTCGCTCATCCTGCGCAACGGCCAGCAGTTCGGGGCACCGCCGACCGAACCGAGCGGAAAGGCCCGCCAGGTCCGGACCACGCTCAACGCCGGCCAGCGCACCCGCGGCGCGACGCTGCTGCTGTCGGCGGACACCTCGTTACTGGCCGGCGCCGGCCGGACGCTGGAACGGGTCCTGCTGATCGCGGGAGCGATCGCGCTCGCGGTGACGGCGCTGGCGATCGTGCTCGGCATGCGGGTCGCGCTGGCACCGCTGGACGCGATGACGGGCCTGGCCCGGTCGATCGCGGCCGGCGGCCGCGGCGGCAGGTTGCACCCGACCCGGACCGACACCGAACTGGGCCGGACCGCGGGGGCGTTCGACGAGATGCTCGACTCGCTCGAGAATGCCGAGCAGGTCGCACGCCGGTCCGAGGAACAGATGAGCCGGTTCGTCGCCGACGCCGCACACGAACTTCGAACGCCGATCGCCGGCATCCAGGTCGCGGCGGAGGCGCTGCGCGAGCTGGGACCGGACGCACCGGCCGAGCACCGCGAACGTCTGCAGCTTCTGCTGGTGCGCGAGGCCCGCCGCGCCGGAACCCTCGTCGGGGATCTGCTCGAGCTGGCCCGGATCGAGGCCGGCCTGGAACTATGGCCCGAGCCGTTCCATCTGCAGGAACTCGCCTTGGCCGAGGCCGACCGGCTCCGGCTGGTCGCGCCCGGGCTGACCGTGCGGGTCCGGGGCAACGACGCCGAGGTCGTCGCCGATCCGGGCCGGATCACGCAGATCCTGGCCAACCTCGGCGACAACGCGCGCCGGGCCACCGATGGCTCCGGGACCATCGACATCATCACCGGCGGCACCGCGACCTCCGCGTGGATCGTGGTCCAGGACGACGGGCCCGGGGTACCGCCCGCGGATCGCGAGCGGATCTTCGACCGGCTGGTGCACGGTGAGTCGTCGGGCGGCGACCGCGGCTGGGGTCTCGGGCTGCCGATCGCCCGCGGATTCGCCCGCGCACATGGTGGCGAGCTGGAGTGCCTGACCAGACTCGACGGCCGGCGGGGCGTGGCCTTCCGGCTGACCCTGCCACGACAGCCGAGTCCGGCTCAGGCACCCACCAGCCTCTCCAGCCGGCCCGCGTGACCATCGAGTATGCGCTGCGGATCCGCGCCGAGCACGTCGTGCAGCACCGCGGCGTACACGTCGCGGAAGTCGGTGCTCGCCTTCAGGTCGCCGTCGTCAAGATCGGTCAGGCTCGGCTGCTCGCCGTACAGTCCGCCGTTGACCCTGTCGCCGATCAGGAACACCGGCCCGGCGGTGCCGTGGTCGGTGCCGTCGCTGCCGTTGGCGTGTACCCGCCGGCCGAACTCGGAGTACACCAGCACGACGACCTGCTTGCCCCGGTCGGTACGACGCATCCGCTCGGCGAATCCGGTCAGCGCGGCGTCGAGTTCGGACAGCAGCCGCTCCTGCGTCCCGCGCTCGTCGGCATGTGTGTCGAACCCGCCGAGCGATACCGAGTAGGCCCGGGTCGGTACCCCGGCCTCGACCAGCCCGGCGACGAGATCGAGCTGTGCCTTCAGCTGCGAGCCGCCGCCGGCGGATGCGCCCTTCGTCCGCTCCTCGTCCTCGTCGTCTTCGTTCTCCGTACCGTCGTGCACGGCTCCGCCGAGCACCCGGACCGCCTCGTGCAGGTCCTGGATCGACTCGGCCGCGGCCGCGCACCAGTGTTCCTCGCCGGCCGACGGCCTGCCGAGCGCGGCGAACGCCGTACCGACCTTGCCCTTCGGCAGCCTGAGCCCGCCGACCGGTAGCGAGGCCGCGGCGGTGGTCGCACCGGCCAGCAGCGGCGGCAGTGTCGGCTCCACCGACACAGCGTGCAGCGGGTCGCCGCCGGATTCGTCCAGCCAGCGGCCGAGCCAGCCGGTCGGCACCGACGTATCGGGCGACGCGGTCTGCCAGATCGCCATCGAGCGGAAGTGGCTGCGATCCGGCTTCGGATGGCCGACGCCGCGGACGACGGCGAGTTCCTTGCGGTCCCACAGCCCTTTCAGGCCCTTGAGGCCGGGGCTGAGCCCGAGGCCGTCGCCGATGTCGAGCACCTTGTCCGACTCATACGCCAGGTCAGGCCGGGCGTCCTGGTATGCCTCGTCGGCCGCTGGTACGACGGTGTTGAGGCCGTCGTTGCCGCCGTACAGGGTGACCACGACCAGGACGGCGTCACCGGGGTCGAGCGGGTCGTCGGCGGCCGCGGTCATCAGGTCCGTCCAGTCCACCCTGGTGGCGCCCACGGCGAGCGCTCCGGCGGCGGTGACTCCCGACATGGCCAGGAAGCGACGGCGGGTCAGGTTGTCCATGGTTCCTCTCCTTGGTGCCGGGAACTCAACCGCTGACGACGTACTCGGGGGCACAGGCCGCGACGGCGACGAGTTGCGCGGGTTTCGTGAGACCAGCCAGCGCGTTCTTCGTCCGGTCCGACCAGGAGTCGACACCGAGCAGGACGCGAACCGTCTCGGTGGTCTTCGGCAGGGAGGCCGCGTGCATCGCGACCAGCTGCGCCACATGTAACCGGGCGACGCCGGCAGACGTGGTCAGCCAGCTCTGGCCCGCGGGCCAGCCGCCCACACTCGGCGGCCGCAACGGGATCTGCCCCATCCCGCGCAACCCGGCGACCAGCCGGGCCAGCGTCTTCTGATCCAGCGCGGACGGCCTTACGCCCAGTGCGCGAAGGAGTCCCGCCAGCCACTCGGCCGGCTGCTTCACCAGGGCCGACGGGCTGTCGGTGAAGGCCGGCTCGGCCGCGATCGCGCGCAGCGTGGCGCGGATGTCGCCGCGATCGCCGTACGCCGCCACCAGCCGACGCATCGCGTCCTGCGACGGCGGTGCCGCCGAGACCAGCCGGAACCACAACCGCCTGACGACGAACGGCGCCGAAGACTCCTGCGCCAGCGCGAGCTGCGCGAACGACTTCGCGTCGAAGTCCGCAGTCTTGCCGAGGATCGTCTTGGGTCCGTCGTCGTGCCGGCGTGGGACGAACCGCGCCTGGCCGGTCTGCCGCGACACCGTCCATCCGGTGAGCGCGCGGGCGGCCTGAGCGACGTCCGGCTCCTGGTAGTGACCGATGCCGAGGGTGAACAGCTCCATGAACTCGCGGGCCAGGTTCTCGTTCGGCGAGCCGGTGCGGTTCTTCTGGCCGTCCAGCCATTTGATCAGCGCAGCGTCGGTGATCATCGTCGTCGCCAGATCGGCGAAGCTGCCGAGCGCATACCGCCGGAAGATCTGGTTCTGGGCCAGCATCAGCTGCGCGCTGCGTACCTTCCGGTTGCTGGTGGCGAAGTGGCCGTGCCAGAACCAGGTGAGCCGCTCGGTAGCGGCCGGCTGCGCCGTGGCCATCCGGTCCAGCCACCACAGCAACAGCTTGGCCTCCTGCGCTCTACGGGCCTTGTTGGCCGCCTTCTTGTCGTCTGTCGGGAGCAGGCCCAGCGACGGCGGAATGACGCTCGTCGCCGCAGGGGCCAGCAACCGGTCGAGCGTGTCATCAAACCCGGCGTCGAGGTCACCGGCACGCGGCCCGAACCCGAACCGGTCGTACAGGCGCCTGACGGCCGCCCGTTCGCTGATCTCGCTCATGCCGTGATCGTGTCCAGCCCGCCGGCGGTTCACCAGCGGATCGGCGGCATCTTCAGCAGATCCACAGCACTGGATGAGAAGGTGCTTCGGTGGAGATCCGCCGAGCACTGCCCGACGAGTACGCCGCGATCGGCGACCTCACCGCGTCGGCCTATGTCGCCGACGGGCTGGTCGAACCCGGATCGAACTATGACCTGGTACTACGCGACGCCGCGAACCGGGCCGAGAAGGCCGAGCTGTGGGTCGCGGCCGGGTCGGCCGGACTGGCCGGCACGGTGACGTTCTGCCCGCTCGGGTCGCCGTACCGCGAGATCGGCACCGACACCGAGGGTGAGTTCCGGATGCTCGCGGTCTCCCCGGCCGCGCGCGGCCTCGGAGTGGGCAGGGCGCTGACGCGGCACTGTCTCGACCGCAGCCGGCAGCTCGGCTTCACCGCTGTGGTGCTGTCGAGCAGTACCAAGATGGCGACCGCACACCACATCTACACCTCGCTCGGGTTCACCCGCCTGCCCGAACGCGACTGGACCCCCGTCCCAGGCGTCGACCTCATCGCGTTCCGCCTTGTCCTGGAGGATGACGGGCATGCGACCCATCGCCGCGAGGATTTGAGTGAAGACGTCCCATCGGGGAGTGACCCGGGCATCCCGAATTCGTAACGCTTGCGAACGACCGCGGGTTGTGGACAACGCTCGCGGCCCGGGCGGTCTTTGGGGACCCGAGTGTCAACGCCTGGCCGTACGACCAAGGCTTGGCCGTACGGCCAAGCGTCTCGCACGAGTCGAGTGGAGAGCCGTCACGTGCCGGCCGTCCGGGGGACTCGGCGGGGCCCAAATGCGTTGGCGGTGGGCATCGACCAGACGATGGAGGCGGCGTTGGAGGCGTTGAGTGAATCAGTGCGGGGTCGTCCTCGCCGCGTTACCAGCCGGGCGGATGAGCCGCTCGCTGCTCGAACCTCGTTGTTCAGCACACTCGTAGACTTGCGGGCGTGATGGTGCTCGCGGCGGTTGAGTGGGAGCCGATCGCGACCGCACACGCCGATCGGGCCGATGCGCTGACCGCCGGGCACGTGTCACGGAAGCGCCTGCGGCAGAAGCATCCGGTCGAGGACTTCCTGTTCACGTACTACCACACCCGGCCCGGACAACTGCGGGTCTGGCATCCCGGGCCCGGGATCAGGTTGCTCGACGCTCCGGCCTACGCGTCGCGGCGTGGGTACCGGGCGGTCAGCGATGGCGTCGAGCTGGACCCGAACGAGATCGGCCGCCGGGCCGAGAGCACAGCCTGGATCCACAAGTTGCTCACGGCAACGATCGACCGGCCGGCGCAGTTCGGCTGCTTCGGGATGCACGAATGGGCGATGGTCTACCGGCAGCCCGCCGAGCAGGTACGCCACAACACCTGGCCGCTGCGACTGGGTACTACCGGCACAGATCGGGTGGTCGAGTCGCACCGGATCGCTTGCTCGCACTTCGACGCGTTCCGCTTCTTCACCGGAGCGGCCCGTCGGCTCAACACGATGCAGCCGACCCGCGAGCAGCAACCCGCGCTCGAGCAGGGCGGCTGCCTGCACGCGAACATGGACCTCTACAAGTGGGCGGCCAAGCTGATGCCGTTCACGCCTGGTCCGCTGCTGCTCGACTGCCTCGAACTGGCCCGCGACATCCGCGAAGTCGATATGCGGGCGTCGCCGTACGACCTGTCCGGCCTCGGCTACGAGCCGGTCCGGATCGAGACGACCGCGGGCAAGGCCGCGTACGCGGCGGCCCAGCGCGGTTTCGCCGACCGTGCCAGGCCGCTGCGCCAGCGCCTCATCGACCTGTGCGAAACCCTGCTCCGGTTTGAGCGGTGATCGACCGGGAACAGGGGTTGCTCCCCCGACGACCACGTGGAGCCGTGATGTCGACAACGAGCACACTGCAGTCCGAGGCCGAGGAGTACAGCCAGGGCTCCGACCGCCCCCTTCGTGGCTACCTGGTCGTACTGAGCACCTTGACCGCCATCGCCGGCATCATCGGCGCGGTCGCCCTGCGCCGCGGCACTCGGCTCGCGCGGGTCACTCCGTACGACCTGGCGCTGATGGTTGCCGGCACCCACAAGCTGTCGCGCACCCTTGCGAAGGACGCCGTCACCAGTCCGCTGCGTGCGCCGTTCGCCCGGTACAACAGTCCGGGCGGCCCGGCCGAGCTGATGGAGGAACCGCGGAAGGACAGTTCCGTCAGGCATGCGGTCGGCGAGTTGATCACCTGCCCGTTCTGTCTCGACGCATGGATCGCCGGGGGTTTCACAGTCGGGCTGCTGTTCGCGCCGCGGTTGACTCGTGTCATCGCAGCCATGTTCACCACGCTGGCGGGCGCAGACTTCCTCCAGTTGATATACGCCCGCCTCCAGCAGGCCGCCGAGGGGCCCTAGCCCCGGATCCGGCGGGCGGCTGCCACCAGATTGCGAAGCGCCGGTTCGGCCTCAGCGTACGTACGCGTCTTCAGCCCGCAGTCCGGGTTGACCCACAGCCGGTCCGGCGGAATCGCCGCCACCGCCGCGGCCAGCAGGTCCACGATCTCCTCCGTCGACGGGACTCGTGGCGAGTGGATGTCGTATACGCCCGGGCCGACCCCACGCCAGAAACCGGTACGGGCGAGGTCGGACAGGATCTCCATCCGCGACCGGGCCGCCTCGATCGTGGTGACGTCGGCGTCGAGTCCGTCGATGCCGGCGATCACCGCGCCGAACTCGGAGTAGCACAGGTGGGTGTGGATCTGGACCGGTGCCGGCGCTCCCCCGGTCGCCAGCCGGAACGCACCGATCGACCAGTCCAGGTACTCCTTGCGGTCGGCCTCACGCAGCGGCAGGAGTTCGCGCAGCGCGGGCTCGTCGACCTGGACTATCGCTGTGCCCGCGGCGACCAAGTCGTCGATCTCGGCACGCAGCGCCAGCGCCACCTGGTCGGCCGTGTCGGCCAGCGGCTGGTCGTCGCGGACGAACGACCAGGCCAGGATCGTCACCGGCCCGGTCAGCATCCCCTTGACCGGCCGGTCGGTGAGCGACTGCGCGTACGTCGTCCAGCCGACCGTCATCGGCCCCGGCCGGGCCACGTCGCCGTACAGGATCGGTGGTCGTACGCACCGGCTGCCGTACGACTGGACCCAGCCCTTCGCAGTAGTGGCGAAGCCCTCCAACTGTTCGGCGAAGTACTGAACCATGTCGTTGCGCTCGGGCTCGCCGTGGACCAGGACATCCAGGCCGATCTCCTCCTGCAGCCGGATCACCCGGGCGATCTCGTCCCGCAGGAATGCGTCGTACGCGGCCTGGTCGATCCGGCCGGCGCGCAGGTCGGCCCGGGCCCTGCGGACCTCGGCGGTCTGCGGGAACGACCCGATCGTCGTGGTCGCGAGTTCGGGCAGGTCGAGCGCGTCGCGCTGGGCGGCGGCACGCTCGGCGTACGGCGCCCGCTGCCGCTCGTCCGGCCGGATCGCCGGTCGCGTCCCGGCCGATGAGGGCGTGGTCGCGTGGCTGAGATCCGCGCCTTCGCGCAAGGCGCCGCCGATCCGGACCACCTCGTCCACCTTCTGCCGGGCGAAGCTCAGCCGGTCCCGGACCTCCGGATCGAGATCGGTCTCCGCGTCGAGGTCGTACGGAATGTGCAGAAGCGAGCACGACGTCGAGACGACGACATCGCCCTGTATCGACCGGCACCGATCCAGCGCTGCGGCCAGGTCGGTGCGCCAGACGTTGCGTCCGTCGACGATCCCGGCGAACACGGTCCTGCCATCGAACCGCTGCTCAGGTGCGGTCACGAGATCGAGTCCGATACCGTCGATGTTCGTTGCCGCGAGCAACGGCAGTGCCGGGCCCAGGTCGCCGAAGTACGACGCCACCAGCAGCTTCGGCCTGCGCTCGACGGCCGCCAGCCGGTCGTAGGTGCGCTGCAGCGCGGCAAGCTCGTCGGCGTTGCGGTCGGCAACGTACACGGGCTCGTCCAGCTGGACCCATTCCGCGCCGGCCTCTGCGAGCCGCTCCAGCAGATCGGCGTACACGTCGAGCAGCGGGTCGAGCAGGTCGAGCGGTGAAAAACCTTCTGGAGCGCGCGACGAAGGCTTGGACAGCAGCAGGAACGTCAACGGCCCGATCAGCACCGGCCGGGTCGGTACGCCTAACGCCAGCGCCTCGGCGAACTCCGCCAGCGGCTTGTCCGCGACCAGCCGGAACAGCGTCGACTCGTCCAGCTCGGGCACCAAGTAGTGGTAGTTCGTGTCGAACCATTTGGTCAGCTCCAGCGGAGCCACCCGATCCGAACCGCGGGCCATCGTGAAGTACGTGTCCAGCGGCGACAGGCCCAACTCGCGGAACCGCTCCGGAACGGCGTCGACCAGGGCGATCGTGTCGAGCACCTGGTCGTAGTACGAGAACGTGTTGACCGGTACGACATCGAGCCCGCGACCGGCGAGGTCGCGCAGCATGTCCAGCCGCAGCCCCTTGGCCACGCCGTCCAACTCGGCGGCGTCGATCGAGCCGGACCAGTAGCTCTCGGTCGCCCTCTTGAGCTCGCGCCGCGGGCCGATCCGCGGGTAGCCGAGCACGGTGGTTCGTATGTTTCTCCAAGCGGTGGTCATGAGTCCTCCACGTGACGAGTCCGGGCGCGCACCGGCAGGTACGCGCACCGACGGCAGTCCTCGGACTCACGGGCGGACCGGGTCATCTGACCGCGGACCACTGGCCGTTTCCTGAAGCGTCTCGTGCCCGGATGCGCCCCGCGGGCGTTCCACCGGTCACGAACCGTCGGCACCCCCGACCCTAGCTCGCGCCTGCCGATCAGTCACGGCGCGAGCGCGGCGGCGAGATTCCGTCGTCCGGACACGCCGAGTTTGCGGTATGCGTTCGACAGGTGCAGTTCGACCGTCTTGGTCGTGACGAACAGCGTCTGCGCGATCTCGCGGTTCGACGAGCCCGCCGCGGCCAGTTCGGCTACTCGCAGCTCGCTCGGGGTGAGAGCGGCCGGGCCGGTGAGGCGGTTGCGCCGAGGCCGGAACCCGGCGATCCGGAGCTCGGCCGCCGCCCGGTCGGCCAGCGGTACGGCGCCGCAGAACTCGGCATCGTCCAGCGCCCGGCTCAGCAGGTCGCGGGACTCGGCCCGCCGTCCGGTACGGCGTACCGCGGATCCCAGATCAAGAAGTGCGGCCGCACGTTCCAGCCGGGCCGGGCTGTCCTCCACCAGGCCGACCGCCTCGCGGAGCACATCCTCGTCGCCGGTCAGCGTCCCGATCGTGCGCAGCACCCTCGACAGCCCACGGGGCGCGGCCCATCGCCGGGCCTGTTCCAGGTCGGCGGCGAGCAGGTCGTGGGCCTCGTCGGGATTGCCGATCCGGTACGCCGCCTCGGCCGCCACCGTTCGCCAGCAGGCCAGCGCCGGGTTGTCGAACCCGTACTCCTGCCACACCCGGCCGGCCACCCTGGCAGCGGCGAGCGCCTCCTCGTACCGGCCGCGCAGCAGCATGATCCGCGCCCAGACGTCGAGCACGTAGTACCGCGGCAAGTCGCCCGGGTCGGCCGCGGGTACACCGAGCGAGTGCACGACTCGCTCCGCCTCGTCCAACTCGCCGCGCTCGGCCAGCGCGCCGGCCAGGTACGCACCGGCGAAGCTGGCGCCGATGTCCACCCGGCCGCTGCCGGCCATGTCGAGCGCGGCCCGGGCATCGCTCTCCGCGTCGGCCAGTTGGCCGGTCCACAGCCGGCCCATCGACCGGAAGCAGTGCGCCGCAGCCAGCGCGCGCAGCGAGCCGTTCAGGTGCGCCTGCGCCATCGCCGCCTCGAGACTGGCCAGACCCGCCGGGTCGTCGGCCGCGACCAGGACCAGCCAGCCCGCCACCAGCGCCCCCTCGCCGTTCATCGTGCGGACCAGTTCGCCGTCGGCCAGCGCCGCCCGGGCCCGGCGCAGCCCGTCCGGGACGCACCGGCGCATCAGGTGCATGCCGATCGTTGCCTCGAGCATCCGCCCGCCGGTGCTGTCGTGCGGCGGCAGCGCACACAGCTCCGGTACCCCGTCGGCCAGCCCCAGCCGCCCCGGCACGATCACCGACCCGACCAGCAGCGTCGCCTCCAGCCTGCGGCGCAGGTCCTCCTCACCCGGCGGTGCCTCGTCGCGGGCGGCGACGAACGCGGCCACCGCGGCGTCGGGATCGATCAGCAGCCCGTACGCGTTGCCGAGCTGCAGGCCGAGCCGGGCCCGTTCGGCTGGATCGCCGGCCAGGTCGCGTGCCTCGGCGAGCAGTCCGGCAGCCGCCCGCAAGTCCACCTGGATCGCCACGGCCGCCGTCTCCGCGAGGAGCGCCCGCCGCTCGCCCGGCTCGTGCAGGCATCGTTCGAGGAACGTGTACGCCGCCTCCGCAGAGCCGCGGGTCCGGGCCATCGCGGCCGCCCGGCGCAACCGGTCCGCGGCTCCTGGCGACGTACCGGGCGGGACCTTGAGGAGATGCACGCCGACCTGCTCCGCGGACGCGCCGGCCTTGTCCAGTACGTCGGCGGCGCGAGCGTGTGCCTCGGCCCGCTCGCGAACGCTGATGTCGCCGTACACCGCGGCGGCGACGAGCGGGTGGACGAAGCCGACCCGATCCTCGCCCTCGACCAGCCCCATCGCGATGAGCTCGGCCAGACTCTCGGCTGTGGTGATCGGGTCCAGCCCGGCCAGATCGCCGGCCATCTCGGCGCGGGCGCCCTGTCCGAGCACCGCGAGGGCGCGCGCCACCGCCGTCGTCGCCTCCGACACGCCGGCCAGCCGCAGCGCGACCGCGCGTGAGACCGCCCGGTAACCGAGCCCGAGAACCTGGCCGGCGTTGGCGCCGACCGGATCGACGCCGGCCTGCCGCAGCGTCCCGGCCAGCGCCCGGATCAGCAGCGGGTTCCCCGACGTGGCCCGGTACGACGCATCGGCGAAGCGCTCGTCCGCCGCCCGGCCCAACCTCGACGTCAGCAGCTCCGCGGAGGCTTCGGCACTGAGCGGGGCCGGCC
>JBKPSJ010000132.1:0-4900 GCA_046765875.1 Actinomycetota bacterium | reverse complement strand
GGACTGGCCTCGGATAAAAAGGGGGCCCGCAGACGCCGGGCGTGGATCGTCTTCCAAGACGAGTCGGGCGTCTCGCTCCTCCCCCCAACCGACCATCACCTGGCCTTCGCCTTCCTGCGCCATTGCGGGCTCTCTCTATGACCAAGTTGTCACTGTATTATGCGAACCTCTTTAATCGGTACGACGGGAAGGAAGTCCGCTAGCGCCGGCCGCCACCCAGCAGGCCACCGAGCAGGTCGCCCAGCCCGCCGCCGCCCTGCCCGCCTCCGTGCCCGGCGCCCGCGAGCACCTGCCCGAGCAGGCCACCGAGCCCGCCACCGGAGCCGCCTGAGCCACCTGAGCCGCCTAGTTGTTTGGCCAGGTACGACAGCACGATCGGAGCCAGGATCGGCACCAGCTTCGCCATCACGTTGCGGCCGACCCCGCTGGACCCACCGAGTGCGTGCATCACCTGGTCGGAGTTGTCGCCGAAGACGTGGCCGACGATCTTCTCCCCGTCCGTGGTGTCGACGTCCCCGAGATTGACACCGCCTTCGATCAGACCCGGGTCGTGCTGGCCGATCGCCTGCTCCAGCGACGCCGCACCGGCCGGATCCTTCGCGTTCGCGTCCATGCCGAGCAGCAGCGCGGGCAGGGCCTGCCGTGCCGCGGCCTCGGCCGTCTGCTCGTCGACGCCGAGCTGCTGAGCGATCTGTGCGATCGGCAGCTGGGCCATGATCTCGTCCGTCCCACTCATGTTCGACCTCGTCCCTTGCCTGACCCGTCAGGCTCTCAGTTGTGGTCGCACTTCATTGTGGTCGCGCTTCGTGGCAACCACCTGTCAGATCGTTGTCGTGCACAGCCTATGGCGGCTCGCCCCTCTTGTGGCCTGAGTCACGGCGGACGAGGATCAGCCTTAGGTCCAGAACTCAACTACCTGGGGAGGCGGGATGACTCGGATCGCCGTGACGGTCGACGGCACCAACTACATCGATGACGTCGAGCCACGCACGCTGCTCGTCCATTACCTGCGCGAGAACCTGGGAAGGACCGGCACCGTGGTGGGCTGCGACACGAGCAACTGCGGATCCTGCACGGTGCTCCTGGACGGCCGCAGCGTGAAGTCCTGCACGCTGCTCGCTGTGCAGGCCGACGGCCATGAGATCACTACGATCGAGGGCCTGGCGACGAATGGTCAGTTGCACCCGGTCCAGCAGGCGTTCCACGACAACCACGCGTTGCAGTGCGGTTTCTGCACGCCGGGGATGATCATGCAGGCCATCGACGTGCTCAATGACAACCCGAACCCCAGTGACGAGGAAGTCCGGCTGGGCATGGAAGGCAACCTGTGCCGCTGCACGGGCTACCAGAACATCGTCAGAGCCGTGCAGGCGGCCGGAGGTGGTGCGCGATGACCGCCGTCGAGGAGCGCCCGGCGTCGGCCGGCGAGGTCGGCTCGGCCCGCAAGCGCAAAGAGGATGCCCGGCTGATCACCGGCCGCACTCGTTGGACCGACAACATCCAGCTACCGGGGATGCTGCACGTGGCGATGGTGCGTAGCCCGTTCGCGCACGCGCGCATCCTGTCCGTCGACACCGCCGCGGCCAGGGCATCGTCGGGTGTGGTGACGGTGCTGACTGGTCAGGACCTCGCCGAGGAGCAGGGCGGACTGCCGAACGCGTGGGCGGTCTCGCCGGAGCAGAAGGCGCCGAACCACCCGTCGATCGCGGTCGACCGGGTCGCGTTCACCGGTGAGATCGTCGCGATGGTGGTCGCCCGCACTGCCGCCGAGGCGAGTGACGCCGCCGATCTGGTCAACGTCGAGTACGACGAACTGCCGGCGGTGCTGGACCTCAAGGCGGCGGCCACCGACGACGGACTCGCTCACCCCGACCTCGGCACCAACGTCTCCGCGGTGTTCAGCTGGGACTCCGCCGAGCACGGCACCGGCGGTGACGTCGACGCCGCGATCCAGTCGGCCCGCGACGGCGGTGTCGTGATCGAACGCGAGTACCGCCAGCAGCGGCTGATCCCGTCGTTCATGGAGCCGCGCTCGATCGCGGTCGACCCGACCGGCGAGCAGTTGACGGTCTGGTCGTCGACCCAGGTTCCGCACTTCGTGAAGATCTTCATCTCGCTGGTGCTCGGCGTTCCCGAGCACAAGGTCCGCGTGATCGCGCCCGACGTCGGCGGCGGCTTCGGCGGCAAACTCCAGTTCACCCCGGAAGAGGTGCTGACCGTAATCGCGGCCCGGCACACCGGCAAACCGGTGAAGTACACCGAGTCCCGGACCGAGTCGCTGATGGCCGCACACCACGGCCGCGACCAGTGGCAGAAGATCACGCTGTCGGCGGACGCCGACGGCACCGTGACCGGGTTGAAGGTCGACCTGATCACGAACATGGGCGCGTATCTCGGGCTGGTCACCTCGGCGATCCCGCTCCTGGGCGCGTTCATGTTCAACGGCATATACAAGTTCGGCTCATACCGGTTCACCACGACGAACGTCTTCACGAACCAGGCCTGGACCGACGCCTACCGCGGCGCCGGCCGGCCGGAGGCGACGTATGCGATCGAGCGGGTCATGGACGAACTGGCCGCCGAGCTCGGGATGGACCCGATGGAGGTACGCCGGAAGAACTGGATCAAGCACGACGAGTTCCCGTTCAACACGGTGTCGGGTCTGACGTACGACACCGGCAACTACGAGGCCGCGACAGACAAGGCCGTCGAACTGTTCGGCTACGAGGCGCTGCGCGCCGAGCAGGCCAAGCGCCGTGCCGACAACGACCCGGTCCAGCTCGGGATCGGCATCTCGACGTACACGGAGATGTGCGGGCTGGCGCCGTCGCGCTGGCTCGGCTCGATGGGGTACGTCGGCGGTGGCTGGGAGCACGGCTCGATCCGGGTGCTGCCGACCGGCAAGGTCGAGGTCATCGCAGGGACCAGCCCGCACGGCCAGGGCCACGAGACGGCCTGGAGCCAGATCGTCGCGGACCGGCTCGGGGTGGCGTTCGACGACGTCGAGGTGCTGCACGGCGACACCCAGGTCGCTGCCCGCGGCTTGGACACGTACGGGTCGCGCTCGCTGACCGTTGGCGCGATGGCGGTGCTCGCCGCGGCCGACAAGGTGATCGAGAAGGCAACGCCGATCGCCGCGCAGTTGCTCGAGGCAAACGTCGACGACGTACAGTTCGAAGCCGGCCGGTTCGGGGTCAAGGGCACCGAGGTCGGGATGACGCTCGGCGAACTCGCGTTCGCGGTCTTCCAGGGGCACAAGCTGGGGGAGGGTGTCGAGCGGTCGCTCGATGCCGACGCGACGCTGGACCCGGACACGTTCTCGTTCCCGCACGGCACCCACCTGTGCGCGGCCGAGGTCGACACCGAGACCGGTGCGGTGAAGATCCGCTCGTATGTCTCGGTCGATGACGTCGGCAACGTGGTCAACCCGATGATTGTCGAGGGCCAGGTGCACGGCGGCATCGCCCAGGGTGTGGCCCAGGCGCTGTTCGAGGAGGCCGTGTACGACGAGTCCGGCACACTGGTCAGTGGCACTTTCGCCGAGTACCTGCTGCCGTCGTCGGCGGATCTGCCGTCGTTCGTCACCGACCGGACCGAGACGCCGTCGACCACGAACCAGCTCGGCGTCAAGGGTGTCGGCGAGGCCGGCACGATCGCGTCCACGCCGGCCGTGGTGAACGCGATCGTCGACGCGGTGCGCCATCTCGGCGTCAACGACGTGACCATGCCCTGTGCGCCGTACCGGGTCTGGAAGGCCATCCAGGAAGGGGGCCGGTCATGATCCCGGCGGGTTTCGACTACGTGGCACCGGCGACGCTCGACGAGGCGCTCGCCGCGCTGGCCGGATCCGACGACGCGAAGGTGCTGGCCGGCGGCCAGAGCCTGATGCCGATGCTCCGGCTGCGGCTGGCGTCGCCCGGGCTGATCGTCGACCTCGGCAAGATCGACGAGTTGCGCGGGGTTCGCGAGGACGGCGACGCCCTGGTGATCGGTGCGATGACCCCCCACGCGGTCGTCGCGTCCGATCCGCTGGTGTCCGAGCACTCCCGGCTGCTGACGGTGGCGACGGCAAAGATCGGCGACCCGCAGGTCCGTCGTCGCGGCACGTTCGGCGGTTCGCTGGCACACGCCGACCCGGCCGCCGACCTGCCGCCGGCGAACGTTGCCCTCGGCACCGAGATGGTGATCGCGGGCCAGTCGGGCCGGCGTACCGTCCCGGCGGCCGAGTTCTTCACCGACATCTTCACCACCGCGCTTGGTGAGGACGAAGTATTGGTGGAGATCCGAGTGCCCAAGCACACCGGCTGGGGAGCGCACTACGAGAGGTTCAGCCGTACCGCGCAGGCCTGGCCGATCGTCGGCGTCGCCGCGGCGGTACGAATGGACAACGGCACCATCGCCGAGGCCAAGGTGGCGCTGGCCAACATGGGCGCGACACCGGTACGTGCGACCGCGGTGGAGCAGGCGTTGATCGGGCAACCGGCGACCGACGAGGCGGTCCGCGCAGCCGCGGCGTCGGCAGCCGAGGGCACCGACCCGCCGTCGAACCTCGACGGCGATGCCGACTACCGCCGCCACCTGGCGACCGTCCTAACCCGCCGTGCTGTCCTAGCCGCCACCACCGCCTGATCGACGATTTCTCGGCGCCCCCACCCCGATCGGTGGGGGCGCCGGCCGTCGCTTGGCACCCCACCAACCGTTTCGCTCGTCGACCGGGGTGCCAGCCGTCATTTGGCACCCCCACCAACCGTTTCAGCCGTCGAAAACGGTCGGCGGGGGTGCCAAGTCGCCTGCCCAGGAGCCGGTCGTTTGGTTGGCGGTCGGTTGACGGGTGCCGCATGGCCGTGCGTGTGCCAGCGCTCGCTGGACCTTGGTGGCGTCGCGGAGGTCGGCTGGCGGC
>JBKPSJ010000131.1:0-9080 GCA_046765875.1 Actinomycetota bacterium | reverse complement strand
GCGGTTGCCGCCCTCCTCGATCCGGCCGGTGTTCCAGGCGCCGGCGATCGAGTCGATGTGGTAGTAGCCCTCGTTCTGCTTGGTCTCGAACCGGACGTCGTCGAAGACGTAGAACTCGGCCTCGGGCGCGTAGTACGCGGTATCGCCGATCCCGGTCGACTTCAGGTAGTTCTCCGCCTTGCGCGCGATGTTGCGCGGGTCGCGGCTGTACGGCTCACCGGTCAGCGGGTCGTGTACGAAGAAGTTGAGCGCAAGCGTCTTGGCACCACGGAAAGTGTCCACGAAAGCGGTCGTCGGGTCAGGCATCAACGCCATGTCCGACTCGTGGATCTGCTGGAAACCACGCACCGAGGAGCCGTCGAACATCAGGCCTTCCTCGAAGACCTCCGGACCGAACGACGACACCGGGACGGTGAAGTGCTGCATGATGCCCGGCAGGTCGCAGAACCGTACGTCGATGAACTCGACGCCCTCGTCCTTGACGTAGCCGAGAAGCTCCTCAGCGCTTGAAAACATTCGCACTCCTATGGCAGGCACAGCTGGCAGAGATTGCCTAGACCGTAGGCGGAGCCGATTACTCCGCCGTGACCCTCGTGTTTCGCCCACGTTACGCCGTACGTCATCTCCCGCGAGAGGGCGGCCACCGGCCCGGCGCTGCCCGGTACGTCTGTAACCTTCCGGCATGGCCGAAGCCACCGACGAGTTCCGTTACCCCGGCAACCGCTTCGGCTACCCGGAGGAGGGCCCGGGCTCGGTCGCGGGCTGGGGCCGGCGGCTGGTGGCGCTGTTCGTCGACTGGATGATCGCGAGCCTGATCGCATCCGCGATAGTGCGCAAGCCGCTGTTCTCCGGCAGCAACGAGCTGAACGGCGCCCAGTTGCTGGTGTTCGGGCTGATGACCGCCCTGCTGGTCGGGCTGCTCGGGTACACCATCGGTCACCGGTTGCTGGACTTGCAGGTGGTCCGGTTGGACGGGCAGCCGATCGGACTGCCGCGCGGACTGCTCCGCGCGCTCCTCGTCTGTTTGTTGATCCCGCCCGTGGTGTACGACTGGGACCGGCGCGGATTGCACGACAAGGCGGCCGGCACGATCGTCCTGCGACGCCGCGCCCCCGAGTAGGCACTCGTAACCGGCAGTCGTACGGCGACGGGCCGCCCGCACCATCGCCGTACGACGCCGGGCTCCTCAACCCCCGGGTCCGTTCGAGGCTCCCCGTGAGCGCCTCGTCCCTCCAACGTGCTTCGGAGCCCGGACAGCTCCGGATGGGGCCGGGCGCAGAAAAAGTCAGCGCCGGGTGAGCCGGAGCTGGACATCGTCCAGGTAGCCGGCCCGGAAGCCCGCCTCGGAGTAGGCGAGGTACAGCTGCCACATCCGCCCGAACGTACGGTCGAACCCGTGCTCGGCGATCGCCGGCCAGCGGTCGGAGAACCGATCCCGCCAGATCCGCAGCGTGTGCCCGTAGTGCCGGCCCAGCCGGCGGATCTCCTCGACCTTCAGGCCGGTGTGCTCCCGGGTGATCTGCTCGATCGCGTCGACGGACGGGAGCAGTCCGCCGGGGAAGATGTACTTCTGCATCCAGGTGTACGTATTCCGGGTCGCCAGCATCCGCCGGTGCGGCAGCACGATCGCCTGGATCACCGCGACACCGCTCGGCGCCAGCCGCCGCTCGATCACGTCGAAGTAGACCGGCCAGTACTTCTCGCCGACCGCCTCGATCATCTCCACGCTGAGCACCGCGTCGAACTCGCCGATCTGGTCGCGGTAGTCGCGCAGCGCGACCTTGACCCGGTCCGCGACGCCGGCCGTGTCGACATTGGCATGCGCCTGCAGCGCCTGTTTCGAGGCGATCGTGATCGCGGTGACCCAGGCGCCGCGCTGCGCGGCACGGATCGCCAGGCTGCCCCAGCCGCAGCCGATCTCGAGCACCCGCGAACCCGGCCGTACCCCGGCCGCGTCGAGGATCGAGTCGAGCTTGCGCATCTGCGCCGCCTCGAGATTCGCGTACGTCGGCGGGTCGTACGGGTTGTCCAGTTGCTCCTGCCGGAACAAGGCGCACGAGTACGTCATGGTCGGGTCGAGGAATTCGCTGAACAGCCCACTGTTCATGTCGTAGTGACGGCCGACGTTGACCCGCGCACCGGTTCGGTCGTTGTCCTGGTCGCCGGGAAGCGAGCGGGTCGCCAGGCCGCGCAGCGACTGTGCCCAGCGGGGGAGGAGCGCATTGTCGCGTTCGGTGTTCACCCGCTCGGCGAACGGCAGCAGCAGGTCGGCCAGGTCGGTGCCGGGCGAGGGGTCCCAGTCGCCGGCCAGGTACGACTCGCCGAACCCGGACCCGGCGTCGACGCCGAGCCGGTCCAGGAGTGCGACCGGCCGGTGAACGTACATGACCGGATCGCCCGGGCCACCCCGGCCGTACCGGTTGTCGTCCATGACGATCGTGACCGGCAGGTCGCGGGCGATGTACTTCAATGCGGCCAGCGCGGCGGTACGGCGTACCGGATGCGGGCGGGGTGCGGCCAGGGACGGCCAGTCCTCGGGCTCCGGTGTATGCAAGGGCGTCCGCTGAAGGTCGGTCATCGACCCTTCATCGCCTGCCGGACACCCCTCATCGACGTCGGGATCGGACCCTTCGGCATCGGCACCTGCGGCCGGACGGCATCGAGCGCCTTGAGCCGGGCCAGCAGGTCGGTGATCTCCGACGGCTGCAGCACCGGCGGCAACTTCATCACATGCTTGGACAGCTTGCGGATGCCGATCTCGCCGTCGCCGTCACCGGCGACGATCACCGTCACCGGGGCACCGCCCGCGACCCGCTCGTGCTTCTTGCGCTCGGCCGCGAGCAGGTTCTTGACCCGGCTCGGCTGGCCCTCGCCGACCAGGACGATGCCCGGCCGCCCGACCACCCGGTGCACGATGTCGGCGTTCTTGGTGACCGCGATCGCCGGCGAGACAGTCCAGCCGCGGCGCAGCGTCTGCAGCGCCGAGGCCGCCGCACCCGTCTGGCCCTCGATCTGCTTGTACGCGGCGCGCTCCACCCGGCGGCCGAACACCACCGTCGTCGCGAGCATCGCGACTGGGATCCCGAGCACGGTCCAGATGAACCAGGGCCCGACGAAGATAGCCAGCGCCGCGAAGATCGCCGCGATGCCTAAGAAGACGCCGAGCAGCACCCAGCCGATCTTCTTGTCCTGCTTGGCCGTCATCCGGTAGGCGGCCAGGATCTGCTTGAGCCTGCCTTGCTTCTTCTCCGCCGCGTCCTTCTTCGCCATTCCGCCGCTTTCTCCGTGGATCTCGCTCGTACAGTTGCTTCCCGGTCAGGTTCTACCCGATCAGGCGGCGCGGGAGTCCATCGCCTGCCGGTACAGCCGGCCGGCCCGGTACGACGACCGCACCAGCGGCCCCGACATCACCCCCGCGAACCCGATCCGGTCCGCCTCGTCCTTCAGTTCGACGAACTCCTCCGGCTTCACCCAGCGCTCCACCGGGTGGTGCCGTACGGAGGGCCGAAGGTATTGCGTAATGGTGACGATCTCACATCCCGCGTCGTACAGGTCACGCAGCGCGCAGGAGATCTCGTCGCGGGTCTCGCCCATGCCGAGGATCAGGTTCGACTTGGTGACCAGGCCCGCCGCGCGGGCCTGCCGGATCACGTCCAGCGACCGCCCGTAGCGGAAGCCTGGCCGGATCCGGCGGAAGATCCGAGGCACCGTCTCGATGTTGTGCGCGAACACCTCCGGCCGGCTGGCGAAGACCTCGGCCAGCAGTTCCGGTACGGCGTTGAAGTCCGGCGCGAGCATCTCCACCCCGGTGTCCGGGTTGAGCTCGTGGATCTGCCGGATCGTCTCTGCGTACAGCCAGGCGCCGCCGTCGGCCAGGTCGTCGCGCGCGACACCGGTGACGGTCGCGTACCGCAGGCCCATCGTGTGCACCGACTCGGCCACCCGGTGCGGCTCGTCGCGGTCCAGCGGCTGCGGCTTGCCGGTGTCGATCTGGCAGAAGTCGCAGCGCCTGGTGCACTGGTCTCCGCCGATCAGGAAGGTCGCCTCGCGGTCCTCCCAGCATTCGAAGATGTTCGGGCAGCCGGCCTCCTGGCAGACCGTGTGCAACTGCTCTGACTTCACCAGGTGCTGCAGCTTCTTATATTCAGGACCCATCCTGGCGCGGGTCTTGATCCACTCGGGTTTGCGCTCGATCGGGGTCTCCGCGTTGCGCACCTCGAGTCGGAGAAGTTTCCGTCCCTCTGGGGCAATAGTCACAACCCTCAGCCTACGCGCTCACCGAACGCCTCCCGCCGGTTGCTCCGGACCGCGGATGTCATGATCGGTCGGTGGGTGGGAGCGGTCCGGACAGGTATGGGGACGTCGCCGATGCCGCCTGGCGATGGGTACTGGATCAGGTGCGCTGGGACGACTTCCGGGTGAGCCGTGTTCTGCGGGACGGGCAGCGGGCGGATTCGAAGCCGCGGATGGACAACTGGTTCGCCCTGTCCGGAGCGCTACCCTCCTAGCGTGGTCACTGCGGTTGGCGAGGCGGCGACGGTGTACCGGCGTCCCCGGCCGCCGGCGGCCGCGCTGTGGCGTGATGTCGCCGTCGGGGTGGCGATGGCGATCGGCGGCCTGTTCGGCACCGAGCTCGGCCGGGCCCTTGGCATGGTGAAGGACCTCGGCATCGGCGGTGTCGAGGTGTATGTCTGGTCAGCCGTCATCGCGCTGCCGCTGTGCGTACGGCGGCTGTACCCGATCAGCGTCATGATCGCGGTCGCGCTCCTGTTCTTCCTCGGCGGCCGGCGGCACGAGATCGAGGTGACGAGCAACCTGTTCGTCCAGGCCGACCTGTTCATCTCGATCTATACCGCCCACGCCTGGGCCCGGCATCGCCAGCACCTGCTCGTGGTCACCGGCGTCATCGTGGTCGGGATGTTCAGCTGGATGGCGTACGGGTTCGTGAAGGCAGTCCACGCCGACGCTATCCAGGGCAGCACCGACGCCTTGCTGTCGCCGAACGTCTCGTACGTCGTGCTGAACACGGGTATCAACATCGCGTACTTCGTCGGCGCGCTGGTCTGGGGTCGTACCGCGTGGGGCAACGCCCGGCAGCGCGACGAGTTGGAACGCCAGGCCGCCGAGCTCGCCGAGCAGCAGGAGGAGAACTCCCGGCGCGCCGTGGTGGACGAGCGGCTGCGCATCTCCCGCGAGCTGCATGACGTCGTCGCGCATCACATCAGCAGCATCGGCGTACAGGCCGGCGGCGCGAGGCGGGTGATCGACCACGATCCGGAGGCGAGCAAGGCCGCGCTCTCGGTGATCGAGGAGTCCAGCCGGCGCGCGGTGACCGAGATGCGTTCGCTGCTCGGGACGTTGCGGACCGCCGACGGCGACGAGACCCGGCCGGACCGGGCCCCGCAGGCCGGTGTACGCCAGTTGCCCGACCTGGTCCGTGAGCTCAGCTCCGCCAGCGGTGACAGCCTGCAGCTCACGTACCGCGAGATCGGGCGGCCGCGCGAGGTACCGCAGACCGTGTCGATCTCGCTGTACCGCGTGACGCAGGAGGCGCTCACCAACATCCGCCGGCACTCGACCGCACGAACCGGCCAGGTGACGCTGCGGTACGTGACCCCGTCCGCGGACCACGCCGGCGAATGCGGTGCGGTCGAGGTCGAGGTGATCGACGACGGCCGGCCGAACAACGCGCCGAAGGGCAGTGGCCTGGGTCATGTCGGGATCCGCGAACGGGTCGCCCTGCACGGCGGCGAGACCGAGATCGGCCCGCGCCCGGTCGGCGGGTTCCGGGTCCGGGCGCGATTCCCGCTGGAGGAGATGGCGTGACGGACACGATGAGGGTTCTTCTGGTCGACGATCAGGATCTGGTCCGGGCCGGGTTCCGGATGATCCTCTCGGTCGAGCCGGACATCGAGGTGGTGGGCGAGGCGTCCGACGGCGCCAAGACGCTCAAGCTCGCTTGTGAGCTCCGGCCCGACGTCGTGCTGATGGACGTACAGATGCCCGGTATGGACGGGATCGCCGCGACCCAGCAGATCGTCGCCGCCAACGCGGGCAGGGTGGTCATCCTGACCACCTTCGACCGCGACGACTACCTGTTCGAGTCCCTCGGCGCGGGAGCGAGCGGGTTCCTGCTCAAGAACACCGCACCGGAGGATCTGGTCGAGGCCATCCGGGTCGTCCATTCCGGGCATGCGCTGCTGGCGCCGGAGGTGACCCGGCGGGTGATCCAGCGGTTCGCCGGTTCGGGGGAGCGGGTCTATCGCCCCGATCTGCTGGCCCAGCTCACCGACCGCGAGCGCGAGGTGCTCGGGCTTATCGCACGCGGCCTGACCAACACGGAGATCGCCAATCAGCTGTACGTCGGTGAGGCCACCGTCAAGACCCACGTCTCCCGCGTCCTGCTCAAACTCGGCATCCGCGACCGCGTACAAGCAGTCGTCTTCGCCTACGAATGCGGCCTCGTAGTCCCCGGCGACGACCCGACTCCTGGCCCTTGATCGCCACGGACGTCGTCGATGCGCATGTCGCGTGGCTGACCTCACAGGGCGATCACGTGTTGACGAGTGATCCGGGGGATATCGGGCGGTTGCTGGATGCCAGGCGGGTGAAGGCTGTGGTGACTGGGGTATAGGGCGGGTCCGCCGGGTGGGGGACCGGGCGGATCACTCCGTGGACCGATTCAAGCGGGCGGATGGCGTGCCTAGCTTTGGGGTACGCGCCACGCCCCCCGGCGCCAGCGGGCCCGTCGTCCGCGCCCCTGAGCAGAAGGACGATGACATGTTGACCGTGTCCGGGCTGACCCGGCGGTTCGGCGACACCCTCGCCCTCGAGGACGTCGGCTTCGACGTGGCCCCCGGCCGGCTGACCGGGTTCGTCGGCGCGAACGGCGCCGGCAAGACGACCACGATGCGGATCATCCTCGGCGTCCTCGCGCCGACCGCCGGTGAGGTGCGCTGGCAGGACGCCCCGCTGACCCGGGAGGTACGCCGCCGCTTCGGCTACATGCCCGAGGAGCGCGGCCTCTATCCGAAGATGCGGATTCGCGAGCAACTGGTGTTCTTCGGACGGCTGCACGGACTCGACACGGACACGGCCGGCAGGCGCGCCGCCGAACTGATCGAGCGGTTGGGGCTGGCCGAGCGAGCCGACGATGTGCTGGAAACGTTGTCGTTGGGCAACCAGCAGCGGGTGCAGATCGCCGCCGCGCTGGTCCACGAACCCATCGCGCTGGTGCTGGATGAGCCGTTCAGCGGGCTCGACCCGTCCGCCGTCGACGCTATGACGGACCTGCTCCGCGAGGAGGTCGGCGCCGACGTACCGGTGCTGTTCTCCAGCCACCAGCTCGAGCTGGTCGAGCGCTTGTGCGACGACCTGGTGGTGATGTCGAAGGGCCGGGTGGTGGCGTCCGGTGCGGTCGACGACCTGCGCGGTCACGACGGCACGTTGTACCGGATCGTGCTCGGCGCGGACGGTGACGCCGGCTGGCTGCGCGACCTCCCGGGCTTGACGGTCAAGGACGTCGACGGGAGTGCTGCGCTCGTCGACGTCGGCGTACCCGGCCGGGAGCAGGACTTGCTGCGCGCCGCACTCGACCGCGGACCGGTACGCGAACTCGCGCCGGTCCGGCCCGCGCTGAGCGACATCTTCCGCGAGGCCACCAGCCGATGAGCGACCAGAACACGCGGCCCGAGCCCGACTGGTGGCTGGTCGCCGAGCGCGAGATCACCGTGAAGGTGCGGGACAAGACGTTCCTCGGCTCGACCGTGTTCCTGCTGCTGATCGTGATTGCCTCGGTGCTGATCCCGTCGCTGATCAACGGCAGCAAGGACGCGGACACGATCGCCGTGACCGACGATCTCGGCGCCGCCGTCGTGCAACGGGCGGACCGTACGGCGGGTGGTCAGACGTACGAGGTCCGGCGGGTGTCCTCCGTACCGGAGGCGGAGCAGGTCGTCCGTGACGGCGACGCGTCGGCGGCGCTGCTGCCCAGCGGCGACGGGTACCAGATGATCGGGAACAACCGGCTCGACGAGGGTACGAAGTCGAACCTGCGCGAGGCGTTGATGGCCGAGCGCACCGAGCGCAACGCTGCGACGACGGGATTGACACCCGAGCAGTTGCTGGAGGGCGCCACGCTCGGCGACCGGCTGCTCGATCCCGGTCCGATCCCGGCGCTGGTGGCGGACTTCGGCAGCATCGGGCTGGCCGTCGTGTTCTACGTGACGGCGCTCGGTTTCGGGATGATGATCGCCCAGAGCGTTGTACAGGAGAAGGAGAGCCGGGTCGTCGAGATCCTCGCCGCGGCGGTACCGATCCGGTCGTTGCTGTGGGGCAAGATCCTGGGAAACACGATCCTCGCGCTCGGTCAGATCCTGGTGATGGGTATCGCCGCGGTGTTGCTGCTCGCGGCCACAGGGCAGGACCAGTTGCTCGGTGTGATCGCGCCGGTCAGCGGGTGGTTCGCGGTGTACTTCGTGCTCGGGTTCGTCGCACTGGCCGGGCTGTGGGCGGTGGCCGGCTCGATCGCCACCCGGCAGGAGGATCTGCAGTCGACGACGCTTCCGGGACAGGTCATCTTGATGGTGCCGTTCTTCTTCGCGGTGTTCGCGGGGGAGCAGGCCAAGACCGTCGCGTCGTTCGTACCGATCGCGTCGTCGATGGCGATGCCCGCCCGTATGCTCGCTCACGACATACCTGTCTGGCAGCCGCTGGTGTCGATCCTGATCCTGCTCGCGGCGACCGCGGGATTCGTTGCCCTGGGCGCCAGGCTGTACGAGCGGACGTTGCTGCAGACCGGCCGGCGGATGCGGTACCGCGAGGTTCTGGCCCAGAAGGAAGACTAGAACATCGCGGCTGAGGCGACGGCGTTACGCTACGCCGCGTTCTGTAATAGAACCGCAATGCTCTGACCGTGCTTCCCGTCAGATGGGTCGACTACGGTTTCGGCGCATGAACGTCGAGCTGCGCCACCTTCGGGTCGTGGTCCTGGTCGCCGAGTCCGGAAGTGTCGGGCGGGCGGCGCGCTCGCTGAAGGTGAGCCAGCCGAGCCTGACGGCGCAGCTCAAACGGATCGAGAC
>JBKPSJ010000130.1:0-34362 GCA_046765875.1 Actinomycetota bacterium | reverse complement strand
TCGCAGCCCGCACCTTCGCCGGTGTCGTCGCCGCTGCCGGTCGTCTCCCGCTCGGTCCAGACTCCGGCATCGTCCACCTCGCCGACGACCTCCTCCGCCGGATCATCGGACGCGAGTGGTCCGTCCTCGGCAGGATCGATGCCGGCCGAGATGACCACGCAGACGCCACTGATAGGTGAGTCTTCCTTCGCCGCAGCCCTCGGCGACTTGCGTTCGTCGGACGCAACTGGTCAGAGCACCACCGGCGCGGAGGACGGATCACTCCCGCCGGTTCGCCCGGTAGCCGATGTGGGTGTGCCCGAGGTTGTGGTGCCGTCGAGCCCACACGAGGTCGTTCAGCGCACTATCGCTACCTCGTCCGGCGCATCGAACCCCTCGTACGATCAGCCGTCGGTGCCGATGCCGCCGCTGCCGGTCGTTTCGCGATCCGTCGCCGGCGGCCCTGGACCATCCACTGAGCCGCGGACTGCGAGCGACGTTCCGTTGATCGGGGCAACCGATCTGACCGGCCCCTCGTCATTCGTCGCGGCGCTCGGGCAGCCGTCGGATCATTCGGACCATGCGGACGATTCGGGCACCGCGCACGCGGAGGACCTTCCAGTCGTGTCGCGAACGGTCGCAGGACCGGAGAGCGTGCAACGCATCACCTTGCCGGTCGCGCCGCCACACTTGCTTTGGCCGCAGCGCAGGGTGGTCCAGCGGTCGCGGGGCCTGAGTTCGGAGCGGCCATTGACGGTCGCGTACGAGTCGAGTCCGACGCCGGACGCGCCGGCCGTACAGCGAATCTCGTACTACAATCCGCCGGTCCAGCGGTCCGGAGCGCAGACGATCACCCAAGCCCCGGCCCAGCCGAAGCAGGTAGTTGCCGCTGAGCAACCAACGCCGGTACCGCGGCCGGCACTGCGCCCCGAGACACACGAGCCGCGCGAGACCGTCCGGGCCCTGCCATTGCAGCGGATGTTCGGCGACCTGACCACGACCGGGTCCGGCGATCCCGTGCAGACCGTGACGGAGTGGCAGGTACCGGTGCAGCGCGATGCAATTCCAACCGCGGCGGCGATACCGACGGCGATACCAACGGCGTCACCCGTGGGTCCAGAGATCCCGGCGACGCCGGTCGTCCAGATGGCGGAGGCGAGCAGCGCCGCCCCGGCAGCGAGTACGACGGCACCCGGCGCACCACAAGGAGCCGGGGGAGCCGGGGGAGTGGACGTGGACGAGATGGCCAAGCGGCTGTACGAACCGTTGACCGCGCGGCTGCGTGCCGAGTTGTGGCTGGACCGGGAACGCGCCGGCCTGGTCACCGACCGGTGGCGCTGACGGAGGGAGGGCGAAATGACCGAGCGGTATCCCGAGCCGGCCGTGAGTGTGTGCTTCGCGGTCACCATCGACAAGAAGGCACTAGGCACCTTCAACAGTTGCGAGGGCCTGGGCGTCGAGGTGGTGCTCGAACAGCGCGAGGAGGGCGGCCAGAACGGATTCGTATGGCAGCTGCCGACCAGGATCAAGTACTCCAACGTCAAGTTGTCCCGGCCGCTGTGTGCTGACACCAACGAGGTGATGAAGTGGCTCGCCAGCATGACAACGGGGGTCGAGCCACAGACTGCGAGCATCGCCGCGATGACGGCTGAGCGAAAGATCGTCGCGCAGTGGGGCCTGATCGGGGTGATCCCGGTCAAGTGGTCCGGGCCGTCGCTGAACCTCGACTCGCCGAAGGTCGCGACCGAGACGCTCGAGATCGCTCACCACGGGTTCGCGCCGGCAAAGGCGTCGACGCAATGAGCAATCCGATCGCGTTGATGAGCTCGGCCGGCGGGGCCAAGCCGGCGGTCCCCTCCCCGGCCGGTCAGAAGTCGCGTCCGCAGATGGAGAAGGCCGAGCTGAAGTTGTACAACCCGACGCCGTCCGGTGGCGGCGGTAGCAAGGCCGGCAGCCAGCGCGGTTCGGTGCCGTTCCAGTTCAATCCCAAAGAGGTGACGATCCAGAAGACCGCCAAGTGGGAGCGCAAGACCGCGAAGGGCGCGAAGAAGGCCGGTCCGCCCGAGTTCAGCGGCTCCGAGCCGTGCAAGCTGACGCTCGAGATGTTCTTCGATGCCTCCGGCAAGCATGACGGCAGTGTGGTCCTGGCGGTCGAGCAGCTGTTCAGCTGCTGCGTGCCGACCGACGAGAGCATGAACAGCAAGAAGCCGACGCCCCCGCTGGTGGTGCTGCACTGGGGCAAGGTCACCAGCTTCCCCGCGTTCGTCACGTCGGTCAGCGCGAAGTACACGTTGTTCAGCCCGGAGGGCGTGCCGATCCGCGCCATGTGCAGCGTCTCGATGGAGGAGATGCCGAACGAGCCGTGGCGGCAGAACCCGACCTCCGGCGGGCCGGCGGTACGTCGTTCGCACACCATGGTCGAAGGCGATTCGCTCGCGTCCGTCGCGTACACCGAGTACGGCGACCCGTCGATGTGGCGCGCGATCGCGGCGTACAACAGGATCGACGACCCGATCCGTTACGCCGCCCACGGTGCCGGCACGACGCTCATCCTGCCGGCGCCCGAGGAGCTGGTCTGAATGTCGATCACCAACACCTGCCTGGTCGAGATCGACGGCCAGCCGCTGCCCGAGGATGTGGTTCCGCTGCTCACCGCGGCGTACGTCGACGACAGCCAGCGGCTGCCGGACATGTTCGAGCTGCGGTTCCGCGACGGCGAGCATGTCGTGCTCACCAAGACCGGCGCGAAGATCGGCTCGGCGGTGAAGGTGTCGGTGATGACGCAGACCAGCCAGACGCCGGCGCTGCTGATGGCCGGCGAGGTGACGGCGATGGAGGCCGAGTTCGACACCGGTGGCAGCTTCACCGTGCTGCGTGGGTACGACCCGGCGCACCGGCTGTTCCGCGGCCGACGTACCGAGAGCTACACACAGATGACCGCGTCCGACATCGCGACCAAGGTCGCGCGCCGGGCCGGGCTCACACCGGGCGAGGTCAAGTCGACATCGACGGTGTTCGAGCACATCTCGCAGGCCGGTACGTCGGACTGGGTGCTGCTCGACTCGCTGGCCAAGGACGCCGGCTGCGAGATCTCCGTACGCGACGGCAAGTTCAACTTCGCCCCGCCCAAGGCGGCCTCGGGCGCACCTGGATCACCGGAGCACCCGCTGGTGCTCAAACTCGGTGCCGACCTGTTGCGGTTCCGCGCCGTACTGACGTCGGCCGAACAGGTCAAGGAGGTCGAGGTCCGCGGCTGGGACGTGTCGACCAAGCAGGCGCTGACCACGACCGAACCGGCGCAGACGACGACCGCCGATCTGCCGAACGCGAAGCCGGCCGACTTCGCGCACACCTTCGGCGACCCGGTGCTGGTCGCGACCGACGTACCGCACCGGACCCAGGCCGAGGTGGACGCAGCGGCCAAGGCGCTGGCCGAACAGGTCGCCGGAGCGTTCGCCGAATTCATCGGCGTCGTCCGCGGCAACCCGGCCGTACGAGCCGGCGCCGCGGTCACTGTGGAGGACCTGGGTTCGCCGTTCGACGGCAAGTACACCGTGACGACCTCGCGGCACCGCTTCGACCCGACGACCGGGTACACCACGTCGTTCGCGGTGACCGGCGCGCAGGATCGCAGCCTGCTCGGTCTCGCCGGTGGCATGGCTGTGCCGCCACGCGCACCGGAGGGTGTGGTGATCGGCAAGGTCAGCGACGTGAACGATCCCGAGCAGCAGGGCCGAGTCCGGCTGACGCTGCCCTGGCTGTCGGACAGCTACGTCAGTGCCTGGGCGCGGACCGTCCAGGCCGGCGCCGGTAAGGACCGCGGCGCGATGGTGATCCCCGAGGTGGGCGACGAGGTGCTGGTCGTGTTCGAGCAGGGCGACCTGCGCCGGCCGTACGTCCTCGGAGGCCTGTACAACGGCGTCGACCTCCCGAGCAACAAGGGCATCGCGGTGATCGACTCCGGCTCGGGCGCGGTGAACCGGCGCTCGATGGTCTCGCGGCGCGGGCATCGGATCGACCTGCTCGACCAGGACGGCAAGACCGAGGGGATCAGCCTGATCAGCGGCGACGACAAGCTGAGCCTGGTCATCGACGCGACCAAGACGTCGATCACCGTGCACTCCGACGGCACGGTCAAGATCGAGGGCAGCCAGGGCATCACGGTCGACTCCGCCTCGTCGAAGCTCGAGCTCAAGGGCGGCCAGGTCGCGATCACCGCGAGCAACGGGGTCACCGTCGACGGCGGAAGCGGCACGGTCAGCGTCAAGACCGCCAACCAACTGCAGCTCAAGGGCACTCGCACCTCGCTGGAGGGCAGCGCTCAGACCGAGATCAAGGGCGGCGCGCTCTGCACCGTGCAGGCCGCCCTGGTCAAGATCAACTAGCCCGAATCGAGGAGGACCGATGCCCCCAGCGGCGAGGGTCGGCGACCCTACCGGACACCCCGGCGTGGTCGGACCGCCCGGCGTACCGACCGTGCTGATCGAGGGCCGGCCGGCCGCGACGGTGGGCACACCGCACATCTGCTCGTTCCCGCCGCCCGCGGTGCACCCGCCGACCGCGATCGTGCCCCCGGGCTTCCCGACGGTGCTGATCGGCGGTATGCCCGCGGCCCGGATGGGTGACCTGTCCGCCTGCGGCGCGCCGATCGTGATGGGCGCACCCACGGTGCTGATCGGAGGCTGACGTGAACCCTCAGATGAACGCCGACTTCATCGGTGCGGGTTGGGCGTTCCCGCTCACCACGGACGCGACCGGCGGGATAGCGCTGGTCACCCGCGAGCGCGAGATCGCGGAGTCGATCCGGCTGATCCTCGGCACCGCCCGCGGCGAGCGGCCGATGCGTCCCGAGTTCGGCTGCCGGATCCACGACCACGTGTTCGGTCCGGCCAACTCCGCGACCGCCGGTCAGATCGCGTACGACGTCCGCGAGGCGCTCGAGCGCTGGGAGCCGCGGATCTCGGTGGAGGACGTGAGCGTGAGCTACGACCGGATCGAGGCGGGCGTGCTCTATGTGGACGTCGGCTACCTGATCCTCGGCAGCAACGATCCGCGCAACCTGGTCTTCCCGTTCTATGTGATTCCCGAACACCCCGACAACGAGCTGGCGAGCACCGCCGAGCTCCCGACCGAGGCAGTGTCCATCGAGCTGGGGGGACAACTCCCCAGACCTCCCGCGCTGCGCAGAGGAGTCTGACGTGTTGCCCGCACCGAGTCTTGACGACCGTACGTTTCAGGGCCTGGTCGACGAGGCCAAGCGGCTGGTCCAGCGCCGCTGCCCGGAATGGACCGACCACAACGTCTCCGACCCCGGTGTCACGCTGATCGAGGCGTTCGCCCAGATGGTCGACCAGGTGATCTACCGGCTGAACCGGGTGCCGGACCTCAACTACGTCAAGTTCCTCGAGCTCATCGGTGTCGAGCTCAGGCCGCCGGCCGCGGCTCGCGGCATGGTGACGTTCTGGTTGTCCTCGCCGCAGCCGCAGACCGTGCTGGTCCGGGCCGAGACCGAGGTGGCGACACCGCGCACAGACATCCACGAGCCGGTCGTGTTCACCACCACCGAGGACCTCGAGATCGTGCCGTGCTCGTTCAGCCGCGCCGGGCTCTCGCCTGCCTCGGGCAGCCCGACCGACCTGACCGCGGCGCTGGCCGGACCCGACGGGTTCGCCTGCTTCTCGGAGTCGCCGGTCATCGGCGACGCGTTGCTGATCGGCCTGTCCAGCGCGGTCCCGTCGTGCGCGGTCGCGATCCGGCTGGACTGCCGGGTTGCCGGTGCCGGTGTGGATCCGCGCCGGCCGCCACTGGTGTGGGAGGCGTGGAACGGCTCGGGCTGGTCGGCGTGCGACGTCGACCGGGACGAGACCGGCGGGCTGAACAAGGCCGGCGACGTGATCATCCACATCCCGCCGTCGCACCAGACCTCGATCGTCGCCCGGCAGCGGGCCGGCTGGGTCCGGTGCCGGCTGGTCGAGGCCGAGCCGGGCCAGCCGACGTACACGGCCTCGCCGCGGATCCTGTCCGTGGCCGCGTTCACCGTCGGCGGCACCGTCGGGATGATGCACGCCGAGGTGGTCCGGCACGAGGTGATCGGCAAGTCCGACGGCACGCCGGGCCAGCGGTTCGCCCTGCAGCGCCGGCCGGTCGTGCCGTCCGAGGAGCCCGGTGTCATCGAGGTTGCCGACAGCAACGGAGTGGAGACCTGGACGCCGGTGTCGCAGTTCGCCGATGTTGCCGCGGACGACCGGTCCTTCCGGATCGACGCGTACGCCGGCGAGGTCCAGTTCGGCCCTGCCGTACGGACAGCCGACGGCGGGCTGCGGCACTACGGTGCCGTACCGCCGTCGGGCGCGTCGATCGTGCTGTCGTCGTACCGCACCGGTGGCGGCCGGCGTGGCAACGTCGCCCGCGGCCAGGTCCGGGTGCTCAAGACGAGCGTGCCGTACGTCGCCCGGGTCGAGAACCGCACACCCGCGATCGGCGGTGCCGATGCCGAGACGCTCGACGAGGCCAAGGTGCGCGGCCCGATGCTGCTGAGGTCGCGTGGCCGGGCGGTGACCGCGGAGGACTTCGAGGAACTCGCCCGCGAGGTCGCCCCTGACGCCGCCCGGGTTCATTGCGTGCCCGCGCAGGACCAGGCCGATGCGGGTGGCATCCGGGTGCTGGTCGTACCGCACGTCGCCGGCGACGAGGTCGGCCGGATCCGGCGTGAGGACCTGATCCCGCCGGAGGGGACGCTCGAACGGATCTCGGCCAGTCTCGACGAGCGTCGTCTGGTCGGCACCCGGCTGCTCGTCGCGCCGCCGGAGTACGTCGGCCTGACCGTCGTCGTCGACGTGAGTGCCCGGTCGCTGTTCGACCCCGACGAGGTCAAGGACTCGGTGACGCGGGCGCTGTACGAGTTGTTCCACCCACTGACCGGCGGGCCGGACGGTACCGGCTGGCCGTTCGGGCGGTCGGTGCAGTCGCACGAGGTGCACGCCGCGCTGGCGCGTATCCCGGGTGTCGACATGGCGCAGGAGATCACGGTCTCGCTGTTCCCGGCCGACGCCACCTCCGGCCGCCGGTCCGCGCCGGTGCACCGACTCGACCTGCCTCCGACCGCGCTCGTGTTCTCGTACGAGCACCAGGTCCGGGTACGCCGATGAGAGGGGCGCTGGAGGACCTGCGCAGCCCGCATCCCATGGGTGCGACGCTGCCGGCCGTGTACCGCGACGATCCGTTCACGCAGCAGTTGTGCGGGGCGCTGGACGAGGTGTTGTCACCGGTGCTGAGCACGTTGGACAACCTTCCGGCGTACCTCGATCTCGGGACCGCGCCGGAGGACCTGCTGCCGTGGCTCGCGCACTGGCTCGGGCTGGCGGCCGACCCCGGTCAGGACCCGGTACGGCAACGCGACCTACTCCGCTCGACCAGCGAGCTGCAGGGCTGGCAGGGCACCCGGCGCGGCATCGAGCTCGCGGTCAGCACGCTGCTCGGCGTACGGGCCCAGGTGATCGAGTCGGGCGGGTCGTCGTGGTCGGTCGAGGCTTCCGACCCGTTGCCCGGCGAGGCGATCCCGGCGCTGGTCGTGCGGGTCTTCCCCGAGCCGGGGCGCGAGCTGGACACCGAACGGCTGGACGCGGTGGTCAGTGCGATCAAGCCCGCACACGTGATCCATCGGGTGCAGGTCGTCTCCGAGGGATGACGTCCGTCGGAGGTGCCAGCTCGGCGTAGATGCGGGCGTGTTCGTCCCTGGTGGCGGCGGCTGCCGTCGGGTCACCGGCGCTGTCCTGCAGGTCCGCCAGCAGCAGCCACGACGAGTCCCTCAGCGGGTCGAGGTCGACTCCGCGCTGGGCCGCCTTGACGGCCTCAGCGGTGTTACCGGACTTGCGCATCAGTCCGGCGATGCCGAGCGCGGCACCGGCCGCCGCCAGCCGGAGCCGTTCGCGGTCCGGGAGGACCCATTCGGCCGGACCGACCTCGGGGAGGAGCTCACCGGCGTACAGGTCGAGCGCCTTGGTCCAGTGCTCGGCCGCGTCCGCGTCATTGCCCTCGGCAACTGCTCGCTCGGCGTACTGGATATGGGCCTCGAACTCTGTGAGGTCGAGGTGGCATCCGGCCAGTTCGAGACGATAGGCGTCGCCCTGGCGGCGTACCGTCTGATCACCCAGACCGGCCGCGGCCAGGCACTGGCGGATGTTCGAGGTCGCGACCTGGAGCCGGTGCGTGCCCGCATCGAGCGGTGCTTCCGGCCAGAGTGCGTCGATCAGCCGCTCGCGATGGACGTCCCGGCCGTGCTGGATGGCGAGCAGGAGCAGCAGGGCGCGGGCGCGCGGCCGCAGCGACTTGAGCTCGACCGGCGTACCGTCGACCTCCGCGGCGAACCCACCCAGACAGCGCAACTGCACGCCGGCCGGTCCGGTGCGGATCCGAGCGGCGTGATCGAGCAGCGGGCGGGCGCCGGTGACCCCCGCGGCCTTGACCAGGACCTCCGCCGCGGCGACCCGGGCCTGCGCCTCCGGTCTGCGTGCGGCGGCGACGGCCGCGAACGTGGCAGCCCAGGCCATGAGGACGGTCGCGCCGAGTGCCGACGCCCGCCGGCCGGCCTGGTCGAACCGGTCCAGCGCGTTGGCCTCGTCCCCGGCGTACAGGTCGGCGGCGCCCGCGAACAGCATCGTGAGCAGCGCACCCCACTCGTCGCCGTCGCGGACGCACTCGTCGACCAGTGAACCGTCCGACTCCCAAGCCTCGGGCCTCGTCGCTCGCAGCACGGCACCCTGCAACCCGCGGGCGATCCTGGCCATCCACGGGTAGTCCTCGACGTCGGCCGAGAGCGCCAGGTCCTCCAGCGGCGTCACCGCGCCGGCCCAGTCGCCGTCGGCCAGGTCTGCGACGATCAGCGCCAGCCGGACCGCAAGCCGCTGCCAGTTGCCGCCGGCAATGACAAGGTCGAGCGACCGGCGCGCCTCGTCGGTCTCGCCCGCGAGCAGGCGGGTCAGGCCATCGACCAGCGGGTGGCGGCCGGTCAGCAGCACGGGGATCCGCTTGGTGGCCTGACGCAACGAGTAGCCCGCACGCCGGGCCGCATTGCCGCCGGGTGCCGCGGGTTCGATCGTCCAGACCGTCGCGAGCGAGCGTTCGTCGGCGCAGCGGGCCTGGAAGTCCGGGTCGTCGAGCAGCGACTCGGCGCGCCGGTAGGCCGCCACCGCCGCCTCGACCGAGCCGGATCGCAGCAGCCTACGGGCCTGCGCGAGCGCGAGCCACGGGTCGTCGTCGGGCAGCCCGATCCAGTCGGTGCCGGCATTCCCGGGCAGCACGGTGTCGTCGTCGTGGACCAGCCGGGCCACGCTGACCCAGTCGTCGGCCAGGGCGTAGGCGCGGATGGCCTCGCGCCGGTACCCCTCGTCCTCCAGCAGCCGGGCACTGGCCGAGTGCAGCTCGCGGGATCCAGCCGGTCCGAGCTCGTCGATCAGCAGTCCTTCCAGGTGACTTTGCAGGACCTGGTGGTAGCGGTACGACGTACCGTCCTCCGCGGCCGTGATGAAGAACTGGTGCCGTTCGAGCTCCTCGAGGACCGCGGCACTACCGGTCCGCTGAAGCAGCCGGTCGCACAGGCCGCCCGTGAGCCGGCCGAGGGTGCTGGTGGCGAGCAGGAACTCGCGCCGGTCCGGGTCGAGCTCGGCGAGCACGTTGCGGGTCAGATACGCGCGGACAAGCCGGGACCGCCCACCGAGTTCGCGGGCTGCTCGTACCCGCTCGCTGTCCGGCTTGCTCATCGTCGCGAGGTGAAACAGTTGCAGCCCGGCGGCCCAGCCACCGGTACGCCGGGTCAGCGCGGCGGCCGCCTCGGGTGGGAGCGGGCGCCGGTGCACGGCACGGAAGAGTTCCTCGACCTCCCAGGACCGGAACCGCAGGTCGTCGCCGTCCAGCACCCGCAGGTCGCCCGAGACCATCAACCGGGGCAGGTTGAAGTCCAGCGGGCGGCGCGATCCGAGCAGCAGCCGAAGTTGCCGGGGGCGTAGCTCGATGAAGCGCTCGAGGGCCGTCTCGGCCGCCGTCGCTGCGATCTCGTGGACGTCGTCGACGATGAGCCGCACCGGGTCGTGGATCGCCGCTTCGGTGGTGACGATCAGGCTGTCGACGGACAGGTCGTCGTCCAGCGGAAGATCCGGCACCACCGCCGACAGGGCATGGCCGAGGTGCCGGACGAGTGCCTCCTCGGTGCCGTCCTCGGGCGCGGCCCGGTACCAGGCGGACGGCCGGGCGGTATTGGCGGCGACCCGGCTGAGGAGAGTGGTCTTGCCGGATCCGGCGGGTGCGAGCAGGAGCACGACGGTGGGGCCGGTGTCGTCGAGGAGGAACCGCTCGAGGCGCTCCCGGGGCAGGCCGAAGGGCTCCGGCTTGCGAACCTTCGCCCGGAAGACCACAGGCACCACGGCATACCCCCTGCCCCTGCCCCCAACTCTTCACGATATTCGTCGCGCCGACGCCCGGACCAGACTTTTCCTTTCACCGTCCGCCATCCGGCCATCACGCGCCAGCGCTTGGCAGCACCCGGACAAATCTCGTCGCCTGCTCACTATCTTGTACGTCGGCCAACGGCTGGCGGTTCAGTGGAACGCCCTACGGTTCAGTGCGAACGTCGGCTGGCAGCGCTCCAGGTCGGGGCGCGCAGCGTAGTAGCCACGGCGCAGCCGCATCCACGCGCCCGCCTTGAGCCGTTCGCGTAGCTGACCTTCGGTGTATCCACACGCGAGCACATCGGTGTGCGAGAAGACGCCACCGTATGCCTCCGCACGGTTGCTGAGCTTGGGATTCATACCCAGAACGATGGGGTGAGCCCACCTACCCACACGACCGCGTACGGAATCTGTGGACAACCCGACCATGCAGGGGCGATCCGTACTTTGGGTTCGCGCCGCCAATCAGGGTTCGCACCCGTCTGTGACGGGGTGCGAACCCTGATGTGGTGTGCGAACCCCTGCGCGGGGAGAGAACCCTCGGGCCGGGTGCGAAGTGCCGGCTCGGCGTAACCGGCAAGGCACCGGCTTGGCGCAAACGCCGAGCTGGTGGTTGCGGCTAGTCGTGTTCCGGCGGCGGGGTGTCGGCGTGCGCCGCCTCGGCCGCCTCGGCGTCGGCCTTCGTCTCGTGCACCGTGCCGGGCGCGTGGTCCGGCGGACTGTACAGCGTGTACAGCCGGGCCGGGCCGTCACCGGTGTTGGTGAAGTTGTGCTGGGTACCGGCCGGGACCACCACGATGTCACCCGCTCCGACGTCTCTGGTGTCGCCGGCGACCTCGGCCTTGACCGAGCCTTCGACGAATGTGAGCACCTGGTCGTTGTGCTCGTGCACCTCGGCCCCGATGTCCTCACCGGGCTTGAGGGTCATCACGACGAGCTGGGTGTGTCCGGTGGTGTGCAGGACGCGCCGGAACGCGTCGTTGTCGCGGGCGGCTGCTGCGATGTCGACGGCGTACATGTCCCCCTTGCTACCAAAGCCGTCAGTGCCAGTCGAGACCGGTGACCTGCTCGTACGTCGCTACGTACCGGGCGCGTACCTCGTCGACTACGTCAGGCGGGATCTCCGGACCGGGTGCGACCTTGTTCCAGTCCTGTGCCGCGGCCCAGTCGCGCAGATACTGCTTGTCCATGCTCACCTGGCCGCCACCCGGCTTCCAGTCGTCGATCCGCCAGTAGCGCGACGAGTCCGGCGTACAGGCCTCGTCGGCGACGACCACATCGCCGTCCGGGCCGACTCCGAACTCGAACTTGGTGTCGGCGAGGATGACGCCGCGCTTCTCGGCGATCTCGGCGGCCCTCGTGTACAGCGCAAGCGTGGCGTCGAGCAGCTTTGCCGCCTCGGCGGCGCCGATCAGCCGGGCGACCTCGTCGTACGAGATCGGCTCGTCGTGCCCCACCTCGGGCGCGACCTTGGTCGTCGGGGTGAAGATCGGCCCGCCCGGGACCCGGTCGCCCTCGACCAGCCCGGGCTCCAGCCGTACGCCGGAGATCTCGCCGGTGTCCCGGTACGACGTCCAGCCGCCGCCGGCCAAATACCCCCGAGCGATGCATTCGATCTGAACAACGTCGAGCCGGCGGACCCGGACCGCCCGGCCGGCGAACTCGTCGGGCACGTCGGTCACCGAGATGACGTGGTTCGGAACGACGTCGGCGAGTTGGTCGAACCACCACAGCGACAGTGCGGTCAGGATCCGGCCCTTGTCCGGGATCAGGGTCGGTAACACCACGTCGTACACGCTGACCCGGTCCGACGCGACCAGGAGCAGCTCCCCGTCCCGGTCGCTGTAGACGTCCCTGACCTTGCCCCTATGCACCAGTTCCACGTCGCCCATCCTCGCACCTGTGGATAACCGCCGACGCGCTCGCCCGGATTTGTTCGTGCTTGGTCGCCATGACCGACAGGAGGCACCATGAGTACCGTGACGACCATGCCGCGCAGCCGTCCACTCACCCGGGCGGATCTCGACGCGATCCCCGATGACGGGCACCGCTACGAGCTGATCGACGGCGCCCTCATCGTGACTCCCGCACCCTCCGATCCGCACCAGGACGCGGTACTCGAGCTTGCCGTGCTGCTGCGCGAACACTGTCCGGCCGATCTGAAGGTCAAGATCGCTCCTTTCGACGTCGCGCTCTCGAACAACACGGTCATGCAGCCCGATGTCCTGGTCGCCCGGCGCGCGGACCTTACCCACCAAGACTTGCCGGTCGCACCGGTGCTGGCCGTCGAGATCCTGTCGCCGACCACACGGCACATCGATCTCATGCTCAAGCGGGCCCGGTACGAGGTCGCCGGTTGTGGGTCGTACTGGGTGGTCGACCCGATCGAGCTGTCCATCGTCGCCTGGGATCTGCGCGACGGGACATACGTCGAGGTCGGCTCCGCGAAGGGTGACGACGAGTACGCGGCCACGCTCCCGTTCCCCGTGACGGTCCGGCCGAGTTCGCTGGTGGTCTGACGCTAGTCGAGGTGATAAGCGCGGGTAGCAGTGCCGCCGAAGACGTCGGCGCGTTCGTCGGCTGACAAGTGCGCGGTGAGGCTTTCGGCGGCTTGAAGCACTTGGTCGTACGAGGCGGCGAGCAGGCAGACCGGCCAGTCGGAGCCGAACATCACCCGGTACGGACCGAAGGCGTCAAGCACGATCTCCGCGTACGGGCGCAGGTCGTCGACTGTCCACACCTTCCAGTCCGCCTCGGTCACCATGCCGGACAGCTTGCAGAACACGTTCGGGTACGCCGCCAACGCGCGGATCTGTTCCGCCCAGGGCTCCATCGTCTGCTGGGCGATCAACGGCTTCGACAAGTGGTCGAGCACGAACGTTGCCTCGGGCAATGAGCCAACCGTCTCGATCGCGGCCGGCAATTGCACCGGGATGGTCAGCAGGTCGTAGGTCAGGCCCGCGCCGGCAACGTCGGCAAGCCCCCGGCGGACGTCGTCCCGGCACAGCCAGCGCGGGTCGGATTCGCCCTGAACCAGGTGCCGGATCCCGCGCAGCCAGCGGCCACCGGCACCTTCCTTGAGTGCGGCGAGGTCGTCGGCAACCGAGTCGGCTGTAAGGTCGGCCCAGCCCACGACACCGCCAATCAGCGTGGTGTCATCGGCGAGCACCAGTAGTTCGGGCGTCTCCTCGGGAACGGCGAGGGTCTGCACGAGGACCGTCCGGTCAATCCCTTGTGTCGCCGCCGTCAGGTCGTCGACGGCGAAGTCGCGCCGGATCGCAGCCATGTCAGGCACGGTGATCCAGTCCTGGTCGCGGATCGACAGGTCCCAGAGGTGATGGTGTGCGTCGACGCGAGTCATGAGCGGATCCTATAGGATATCGCCCGTGACGCAGACGCACAGCGGGTTGGCCGCACGGCTGCACCGGCTGCCACAGCGGCAGGTGCTCAGCGACGATGTCTACGAGACGGTCAAGGGCCTGATCATGGACGGCGTGGTCGAGCCCGGCACCCGGCTGAACATCGACGCGCTCACCCGGGAACTCGGCATCTCGCAGACTCCGATCCGCGAGTCACTGGCCCGGCTGGAGTCCGACGGTCTGGTCATCAAGGAGCCGCTGCGGGGGTACCGGGTGGCGAGTCGGCTGAGCCGGGCCGAGTGCGAGGACCTGTTCGAGTTCCGGCTGCATCTTGAGCCGTGGGCCGCATCCCGGGCCGCAGGCCGAGCCGGCGCGGATGATGTGGCGTTGCTGCAGGCGGAGTTGCGCAGCCTCTCGGAGGTGCCGGACCACGGCGACTACGAGAGTTACAAGGCGTTCGCGGCACACGACCAGCGATTCCACGACTTGGTACTGGCAACCGCCGGCAACGAAACCGCCAGGCATGCCTTTGCGCGAACGCATTGCCATCTGCACCTGTTCCGGCTCTACTACGCCAGTGGCATCGGCGCGCCCGCCTTCCGCGAGCACAAGCGGATCGCCCTGGCGATCGGCCGGGCCGATCCGGACCAGGCCGCCGCGCTGATGCGCGCTCACATCGAGGGATCCCGCAAGCGTTTCCTGTCTGTCTTCGAGGGATAATCCGACCTAGAGGGAGAACCAGTGCAGCTGCTACGTCTTGGTCCCGCCGGCGAGGAGCGTCCGTACGTCCGCGCCGACGGCACCGTCCACGACCTCGGCCCGGTCACGGCCGACATCGACGGCGACTTCTGGGCCGCAGACGGGATCGCCCGGACCCGTGCCGCGCTGGCGGCCGGCGAGCTCCCGGTGGTCGATGACCCGGGCGACGGCACCGGCCTGCGTATCGGCCCGCCGATCGCGCGTCCCGCAGCGGTTGTCTGTATCGGGCTGAACTACGCCGCACACGCCACCGAGTCGAATGCGCCGCTGCCGGAGCACCCAGTGGTGTTCTACAAGCACCCGAACACGGTGGTCGGCCCTTACGACGAGGTGCTGATCCCGCGCGGCTCGGTCAAGACGGACTGGGAGGTCGAGCTCGGTGTGGTGATCGGCCGCACCGCTCGGTACCTGTCGTCGCAGGAGGAGGCGCTCGCCTGCGTCGCGGCGTACACGATCTCGAACGACGTGTCCGAGCGCGCGCTGCAGATCGAGGTGTCGGGCGGCCAGTGGTCAAAGGGCAAGAGCTGCGAAACTTTCAACCCGGTCGGCCCGGCGCTGGTCCCGGCCGATGAGGTCGACCCGCAGTACCTGGGGCTGCGCTCGTTCGTCAACGGCGAACCGCGGCAGGACTCGAACACCTCCGACATGGTGTTCGGTGTCGCGCAGCTGATCCTCGACTTGTCGCAGTACATGCGGCTCGACCCGGGTGATCTGATCAACACGGGTACGCCGGAGGGTGTCGCATTGTCCGGCAAGTTCCCGTACCTCGCCCCCGGTGACATCGTCGAGTGCGAGATCGACGGGTTCGGACGGCAACGACAGGTGATCGGCAAGGCCTGACCATGCGCGTCGGCCTGTTCATCACCTGCCTGAACGATGCTCTCTACCCGGGCACCGGGCGGGCGGTCGTGTCGCTGCTCGAGCGGCTCGGTGTCGAGGTCGACTTCCCGGTCGCGCAGACCTGCTGCGGGCAGATGCACTTCAACACCGGCTACCGCGAGGCCTGTACGCCGATGATCCGGGGATTCGCCGAAACGTTCGCCGGCTACGACGCGGTGGTCACGCCGTCGGCGTCCTGTGCCGGGATGATCCGGCATTACCACCCGGTCGTTGCCGAGGGCAAGGGTGATCTCACCTGGCGCGTGGCGGACGTGACACCCAAGGTGCATGAGCTGTCCGAGTTCCTCGTCGACGTGCTCGGGGTCACCGACGTCGGCGCCTATTACCCGCATCGGGTCACGTACCACCCGACCTGCCACTCGCTGCGGATGCTGGGCATCGGCGACCGGCCGCTGAAGCTGCTGCGCGCGGTACGCGGGCTGGAACTGATCGAGCTTCCCGCGGCCGAGCAGTGCTGCGGCTTCGGCGGAACGTTCGCGCTCAAGAACAGCGATGTCTCGGTCGCGATGGGTGCGGACAAGGTCGGGCACGTCCGTGAGACCGGGGCCGAGGTCCTCACCGCGGCGGACAATTCGTGCCTGATGCATCTCGGCGGGATGTTGAGCCGGCTGCGCACAGGTGTCCGGCCGGTTCACCTGGCCGAGATCCTGGCCAGCACGGAGGGAGTCTGAATGACGGCGACCTATCTCGGGATGCCCGCGTTCCCGGTCGCCGCACGGACCGCGGTCGCCGACACCCAACTGCGCCGCAACCTCGGCCACGCCACCGCCACGATCCGGGCCAAGCGGGCGAGCGTGGTCGGCGAGCTCGACGACTGGGAGCAGCTCCGGCTGGCCGGGGCGGCGATCAAGGACAAGACGTTGCGACATCTCGACACCTACCTCGAGCAGCTCGAGTCGTCGCTGAGCGCGCGCGGCGCCACGGTGCACTGGGCCGTCGACGCTGCTGCAGCGAACACGGTCGTCGCTGACGTCGCACGCGGGCACGGCTTCGACGAGATCGTCAAGATCAAGTCGATGGCGACCCAGGAGATCCGGCTCAACGAGGCGCTCGCAGCCGAGGGCATCACCGCGTACGAGACCGATCTCGCCGAGCTGATCGTCCAGCTCGGCGAGGACCGGCCGAGCCACATCCTGGTGCCGGCCATCCATCGCAACCGTGCCGAGATCCGCGAGATCTTCCTGCGGGCGATGCCGGACGCGCCGGACGGGTTGACCGACCGGCCACCGGATCTGGCCGCAGCCGCACGCGCACACCTGCGCAGGCGGTTCCTGTCCGCCCAGATGGCGGTGTCGGGAGCGAACTTCGCGGTCGCCGAGACCGGCACACTGACGATCGTCGAGTCCGAGGGCAACGGGCGGATGTGCCTGACCCTGCCCGAGGTACTCGTGTGTGTCGTCGGCATCGAGAAGGTAGTGCCGACCTGGCAGGACCTCGAGGTGTTCCTCCAGTTGTTGCCGCGGTCCTCGACCGGCGAGCGGATGAACCCGTACACCTCGACCTGGTCCGGAGTAACGCCCGGCGACGGGCCGCGCGAGGTGCACGTGATCCTGCTCGACAACGGCCGCACCAACGCGCTGGCCGACCAGGTCGGGAGGCAGGCGCTGCGCTGCATCCGCTGCTCGGCCTGCCTGAACGTGTGCCCGGTGTACGAGCGGACCGGCGGCCACGCGTACGGCTCGGTGTACCCCGGGCCGATCGGCGCAATCATCACCCCGCTGCTCGGTGGTGTGTCCGGCGAGGTCGAGAACTCGTTGCCGTACGCAAGCAGCCTGTGCGGCGCCTGCTTCGAGGCCTGCCCGGTGCGGATCGACATCCCGTCGGTGTTGCTGGACCTGCGCGCGAAGGCGGTCCAGGCCAAACCGCACCCTGCCCAGGACCTGGCGATGCGGACCGCAGCATGGGTGATGAGCTCGCCAAAGCGGTGGAACCGGGCCGTGCGGCTCGCCGGCCTGGGCGGTCTCGCGCTGCGCCGGGACCGGATCCGCCGACTGCCCGGGCCGGGTGCGGCCTGGACCGATGCCCGGGACGCGCCGGTGCCGCCGCGCGAGTCGTTCCGCGCCTGGTGGACGAGGACCCGGTCATGACCGCGCGCGACGACATCCTCCGGCGGGTGCGAGCCGCGCTGGCCGACGTTCCAGCCGGTGGACCGGAGGCGGAACCAGTGCTGCGCGACTACCGTCGCACGCATCATGAGACCGGGTTGGTGGAATTGTTCGCCGAGCGCGTCGCGGACTACCACGCCACGGTCCGGCGGGTGCCGCGGGATGGTCTGGCCGACGCGATCGCTGAGGAACTCCGCGGTAAGACGGTCGTCGCGCCGGCCGATCTGCCGGACGAATGGGCCGGCCGTATCGACGTGCGTCGCGACGAGCCATCGTTGCCGATCGGGGATCTGGACGCCGCCGACGCCGTCCTGACCGCATGCGCGCTCGGGATCGCCGAGACCGGGACGATCGTGCTCGATACCGGTGAGGCCCAGGGCCGGCGCGCACTGACGCTGGTGCCGGACTTGCACGTATGCGTCGTCCGCGAGGACCAGGTGGTCGCCGACGTGCCCGACGCGGTCGCCGCGCTCGACCCGTCGCGGCCGCTGACCTGGATCAGTGGGCCGTCGGCGACCAGCGACATCGAACTCCAGCGGGTCGAGGGCGTTCACGGCCCGCGCACATTGATCGTTCTTCTCGTCTCCTGAGTTCGTCAGAGCCGCTATCCGGGCCGGTAGTGGAACGGCGAGGCCGGCACCGGGGGTGCCGCAGGGAGTCATATGCCGGCCTCGCCGGATCGAGGTGACTGGTCCAGCCGTCGACGACGGTCGCGCCGGCCGCCGTACGAGTGCTGTCGTCATGCCTCGATTCAAGGCCAGCAATGGCCGCGAGACCATGCACCCGGCAGGTATCCACAGGGCATCGGCGATGCACCGCGCAGGCACCCTCCGCCTCGGTACGCTCGATCCGCACCGCGTCCGGATCGCTTGCGCAGAAGGAGTTCCGATGCTCGTCATCGATCGCTGGACCGGGCGTCATGCCCGTGCCCTGCAGGTCGCGCTGCGGATGACCAACGAGGCGTTCGCCGAGCACCTCGGCGTGGCCGTCCGCACAGTGGCGAACTGGCGCGAGCGCCCGGAGATGGTACCGACGCTGCATCTTCAGGATGTCCTCGACACCGCGCTCGACCGCAGTTCCGAGTCGGTGAAGTCCCGCTTCGTCGCCATCCTCGACACCACGCCCTGAAATAGGTGTTGAGGATGTCGGTGCCTTGCGCAAGGGTTCCGGCCATGAGCTCACGAGTCAGGCACGTCACGTTCGACACGCACGACCCGTACGCGCTGGGATCCTTCTGGGCCCAGGTTGTCGGCGGACGGCTGCAAGATGACGACAAGCCCGGTGATCCCGGTGCGTTGGTGACCAGCGACGACGGCTCGGCTCTGCTGTTCATTCAGACGCCGGACGACAAGCAGGTGAAGAACCGCGTCCACCTCGATCTCCAGCCGCGCGAACGCACGCGCGACGACGAGGTCGAGTGGTTGCTGACCATCGGCGCGACGATCTACGACGACCAGCGCCGGCCGGACGGCACCGGATGGGTGGTGATGCGCGACCCGGAGGGCAACGAGTTCTGCGTCGAGCGCAGCGCCGCCGAACGCGAACAGACCTAGCCCGGGAGCGGGGTCTCGCCGGTGAGGGTGACCTTCCGCTTGCCGTCCGAGGCGTGGATCGCGGCCTCGAACCCGTCGAGAGCCGTACCGGTCAGCACCGCAGTGGCCGGGGAACGCTCTCGGCCCGCTTCGACAGTCGTCGACGTGACCGACTGAGAAACCGGGTGCGGGTGTCGGCGCCGATGTCTAGCCTGTGCTGGTGCCCACGTATTCGCATTTGCTGGCCTTCGCGATCACCGCGCTGGTCATCATCGTGATCCCCGGGCCGAGCGTGTTGTTCACGGTCGGCCGGGCGTTGTCCTACGGGCGGCGCGAGGCGCTGCTCACGGTCCTCGGCAACGGAATCGGCGCCGCCCTCGTCGCTGTTGCCGTCGCCGTCGGACTCGGCGCGATCGTCGCCGCGTCGGCCGTTGTGCTGACGGCGATCAAGCTCGCCGGTGCGGCGTACCTGATGTATCTGGGTGTGCAGGCGTTCCGGGAGCGGCGGTCGCTGATCGAGGCGTTGCACGCGACGCCGGAGCCGGCACAGACCAGGCGGGTCCTGTGGCAGGGCTTCCTGGTCGGCGTCACCAACCCCAAGACGGTGGTGTTCTTCGGTGCCGTAATGCCGCAGTTCGCCGACGCGTCCCGGCCGGTCGTGACCCAGATGCTGGTCTTCGGGACGATCTTCTTCGTGCTGGCACTGGCGTCGGACAGCGTCTGGGCGCTGGTTGCCGGAGCCGCGCGGTCGTGGTTCGCGCGGTCACCTCGACGGCTCGAACTCGTCGGCGGCACGGGCGGGCTGATGATCATCGGCCTCGGCGCGACCGTCGCCATCACCGGCAGCAAGGAGTAGCCCTAGAACAGGGCGAGCACCAGGGCCAGGATCGGCGGCCCCGCCTGCACCGCCGCGGCCCGGGCCATCCGACGGTCGGTGACGACCAGCACCACACCGGCAAGCGCCATGCAGCCGCAGGCGAACAGAGCGATCGCGTGCCCGCGGTCGCCGCCGAACACCAGCCCGCCGAGGGCACCGAGGGCGAGGAACAGGTTGTAGAAGCCCTGGTTGAGCGCCCACGGCCGGACGGCGACGACGTCGGCCTCCGATCTGATCAGGAACCGGCGCCAGACCTGCGGCCGCCCGAACAGCAGACTCTCCATCACGAAGATCCCCAGATGCAGGACGCCCGCCAGCGCGACGAAGACCTGCGATGCGGCATTCATGGCCGGAGCCTAGCGGCGCCGGGCGGCCGGTCCGGGCTACCCTCGCCGCCATGGACGCGACCGACTTCCGCAACCCGCCTCCCGAGACCGCCGACGAGCGGGCCACGCTCGAGGGTTTCCTGGACTTTCACCGCGGCACGCTGCTGTGGAAGGCGTCCGGGCTGACCGGCGAGCAACTCGCGACCGCCAGCGTGGAGCCGTCTCAGCTGACCCTGCTCGGGCTGATCCGGCACTGTGCGCTGAACGAGCGCTGGTGGTTCCGCAAGCAGGCCGCACAGCTCGACCTGCCCGACACCTACGACCTGAGCGAGAACCCGGACGCCGAACTACTCGAGTTGGACCCGGCCCGGTACGAGGAGGACATCGCGATCTACAAGGCGGAGGTGGCGGCCGCACGCGAGGCGGTCAAGGACCTGCCGCTGGATCACACGTTCCCCGAGTTGCGGCGCCAGAACCACCTCTCGCTGCGCTGGGTGTACCTGCACATGATCGAGGAGTACGCGCGGCACAACGGCCACGCCGACTTCCTCCGCGAACGCATCGACGGCCAGACCGGTGAGTGACTCGGCTACCTGCGCCGATTAGCATCTGAGCCCATGAGCAGCGGGGCGGGTCGAGTGTGCTCGCACGCCATTCGACGTCCCGCCCCTCTCCTGACCGTCGTCGGGGCATTCACCGTCGTCGGCGCCTTCGCGGCCTGGATCGTTGTGCCACTCTCGGCGCGCTCCGAGGTAGAGGCCCGGGTCACCGACGCGCGCCCGATCGGTCCGGATCATCTGATCGGCGCGCGAGCCCTCGCCGAACCGGCGCGTGCCCCGGCCAGAGTCGCCCCCGAACCGCCCATCGCGCCGGCCGTCGAAGGGTCGACGGCGGGACCGAAGCCCAAGCCGGTGAGGTCGACCGGCCGGTTCGCGGTCGTACCCGGACCGGCGGCTCCGGCCAAGGCCCGCAGGTTGGTCCGGTACACCGTCGAGATCGAGCGCGGCCTGGACCTGGACTCGGCCGAGGTCACCGCCGTGGTCGACACCACGCTCGCCGACAAGCGGAGCTGGACCGCGGCCGGCTACACCTTCCGCCGGGTGGGCGGCGGCGGGGATCTTCGGATCCTGCTCGCGACGCCCGACACCGTCGACAAGCTGTGCGCACCGCTCCTCACGCGGGGTCAGGTATCGTGCCGCAACCAGAGGCTGGTGGTGCTGAACCACCGCCGGTGGATGCTCGGCGCACCGGCGTACGGCGCGAACATCGCGGCGTACCGGCAGTACCTGGTCAACCACGAGGTCGGGCATTTCCTCGGTCACGGTCACGTCGGCTGCCCGGGCGCGGGCCGGTACGCACCGGTGATGCTGCAGCAGACGCTTCGCCTCGACGGCTGCCGCCCGAACCCGTGGCCGGCACTCTCCCTGCGTCGCTGAACCTCCTCGGGGCACCTGCCGGGTGACAATGACGAGATGACGCACGAGCTGCTCGGGTCCGCGGTCGAGCGGATCCCGATCGGTGATCACGTCGGCAAGTCCGGCGCCACCCTCGAACGCGTCCGGCTGCCGGACGGCACCCGGCTCGTGGTCAAGACGTTGTCACCGTCAACTGACCTGCTGATGGCGGCCACCGGCGACACCGAGTGCGTGGAATACCAGATCTGGGCGGGCGGCGTCCTGGATCGGCTGCCGGAGCAGATCGGCCACGCGGTCGTCGGCGGCTGGCCGACCGACGACGGCGCCGTACTCGTGATGCGCGACCTCGGCGACACGGTGCTGACCTGGGACGACCGGCTCAGCCGCGACCAGTGCCGGCACGTCCTCGCCGCCGTGACCGCGATGCACCGCGCGTTCCTCGGCGACCCGCCGTCCGGGCTGCAGTCGCTGCCCGCCATGCTCGGCCTGTTCGCCCCAACCACGATGACGCCGTACGCCGACTCGGCGAACCCGTTGCCCAAGCTCGTACTGCGCGGCTGGGAACTGTTCGCCGACATGGTTCCGGCAGACCTCACCGGTCCGGTGTTCGACCTACTCGACGACACGACTCCGCTGGCCGACGCACTGCAGTCCCGGCCGTGCACGCTCGTCCACGGCGATCTGGCGACGGTCAACGTCGCTCTCGTGGACGACCGGGTCGTGATGCTCGACTGGAGCATGTGTGTCGCAGCACCGGCGGCGCTCGACCTGACCCGCTTCCTGGCAGGCTGTGCGTCGGTGATCGACGCGACCCGCGAACAGGTGATCGCCGACTTCCGGGCGCTGGCCGGTCCGGCCGACGACGAGACCGCGCTGCGGCTGGCGATGCTCAGCGCGCTGGTCTGGCTAGGCTGGAACAAGGCGCTCGACGCCGCTGAGCACCCCGACGAGGCGATCCGTGAACGCGAGCAGGCCGATCTCGACTGGTGGGTCGCACAGGCCCGGCCCGCGCTGGACGCCGGCTTGACTTTACACCGCTAGGAGGTGACCTGATGGCCGTACAGCTCAATCACACGATCGTCCACGCCACCGACCGCGACGCGGCCGCCGACTTCCTGACCGACATCCTCGGATTGCCGCCGGCAACGACCTTCGGTCCGTTCAAGGTGGTCGAGATGAGCAACGGTGTCTCGCTCGACGTGATGCACGCCGGCTCGGTCCATCCGCAGCACTATGCGTTCCTGGTCGGCGAGGACGAATTCGACCAGATCTGGGACCGGATCAAGACACGCGGACTGACGTACTGGGCCGACCCGTTCCACCGCGAGCAGGGCCGGATCAACACCAATGACGGCGGCCGCGGCCTGTACTGGGACGGGCCGGACGACCACGTCCTGGAGATCCTGACCGTCCCGTACGGCGGCTGGCCGCAGTCCTAGACCCCGGCGAGTTCCTCCGGCGTCAGCGCACGTAGCACGCAGAACTCGTTGCCCTCCGGGTCGGCCATCACCACCCAGCTCACCTCGTCGCTCTGGCCGACGAAGGTCTGCTTGGCGCCGAGCGCCTCGATTCGCTCGACCTCGGCGGCCTGGTCCTCGGGCCGCAGGTCGAGGTGCAACCGGTTCTTGCCCGACTTGGCCTCCGGCACCTTGCCGAAGGTCAGGTCCGGTGAGACGCCGTCCTCCGGGCTGCCCTCCGGCGGTTCGATCACGACCTCCTCGGCGTCGGCATACGTCTGCCGCCAGCCGAGCACGTCTGCCCAGAACGCCGCCAGCGCGTGTGGGTCCTGCGCGTCGATCGCGACGCTCTGTACTCGGATTCCCATGTGATGCAGCCTATGCCGCGGGTCCGAACGCCGCCCTGGAGTTACCGAATGACGAACTGGGGGACCCGCTCAGCGCCGGGAGGCCGAGCCGCGGACGGAGACGTACAAGAGGGCGACGCCGAGCCCGGCCACGATCGGCCCGACTATGGCCCAGAAGGACTGGCCGGTCATGGAGCTGCCCTTGAGGTAGCCGAGACCCTGCAGTGTCCAGATCACGCCGACGGCTGCGAGCAGGACGCCGAATGCGGCGAACACCACCTTCTTGGCCATACCCCCAGTGTGTCAGCGGCGGCGGGAGATCGTTACGCCGATCAAGCAGAGAGCTCCGCCGGCGATGGCGAACAGCGCGGGTGTCTCGCCGAGCAGCAGCCAGCCCAGCCCGATCGCGATCGGCGGCACCAGGTACGTGGTCACGCCCAGCCGACCTGCAGTCGTACGAGCCAGCGCGTACGCCCAGGTGGTGAACGCCAGCGCGGTCGGCAACGCGCCCAGATAGACAAGCCACCCCACCGACGAGGCGTTCGCGTCACCGGTCTCACGGACCAGTGTCGCGGTGAACGGCAGGCAGGCGACGAAGCCGATCGTGCAGGACAGCCACGTCACCTCGAGCGCCGGCAGCCGGGCGAGCAGCGGCTTCTGTGCCACCATCGCGACCGAGTAGCCGACGGCCGCGACGATGCAGAGCACCACACCCCAGAACTCGGCCCGGCCGCTCGAGGACGCGGCGCCGATCACGAGTACACCGGCGAACGCGACGGCGCTGCCGACCAAGACCCGGGCCGGGAAGCCTTCGCCGAGCAGTAGTCCGGCGAGCAGCGCGACCAGCAGCGGGCCGACGTTGACCAGCATCGACGCGGTGCCGGCGTCGACGCGTCGTTCCGCCGCGTTCAGCGACACGTTGTACACGCCGAACCACAGCAGGCCACAGATCAGCAGCGGCGGCCAGTCGCGGCGCGTAGGCCGACGCCACGCGGTGGACCGGCGGGCGAACTGGAGCGCGCCGAGCAACAGCGTGCCAATGAACAACCGGCCGAGTGCGAGCGGGCCGGGCGAGAACTCGTGCCCGACGTGGCGGATCGCGACGAACGCCGACGCCCACAGCACCACCGTGGTCAGCGCGGCACCCCCGGCGAGCAGCTCGGTACGGGTCGAGGCGGCTGGTTCCCGGGCGGTGGTCGTCACGGTCAGACGCTATGTCTGAGACGATTCGGCGACCACCGAATTACCGGGTTAGCCTGGCGGGCGTGCGACCAAGGCTCCTGTACGTGACCAACTTCGGCTACCCGGCGCGCGGGCGCGACTATCCGACCGAGGACATCATGCTCACCGGACGGCTGCGCGACGAGTTCGACCTCGCGCTGTGTCACCCGCTCGACACCACCGCGCTGATGGACTCGTTCGACGCGGTCGTCGTCCGCAACAGCGGGCCGGTTCTCGGCTACCGGACGGCGTACGACGAGTTCCGCCGGCGGGCCGTCGACCGGCCGGTTTACAACCCGCTGACCGGCAAGGGCGACATGGCCGGCAAGCAGTACCTGATCGACCTGAGCAGGGCCGGGTACCCGGTGATACCGACGATCGACGCCAGGGCCGACGTGCACCGCCTGCCGACCGGCACGGCATATGTCGTCAAGCCGAAGTGGGGTTCGGACTCGATCGGCCTCGTCGTCACCGACGACCTCGAAGACGTTGCCTTCGACAACGTTCTGGTCCAGCCGCTGATCGACTTCGAGTACGAGGTTTCGTTCTACTACGTCGACGGCGAGTACCAGTACGCCCTGTACACGCCGGACAAGACGCAGCGGTGGGAGCTGGCGCCGTACCAGCCGTCCGGCGAGGACCTTGCCTTCGCACAGCGGTTCGTCGACTGGAACGCGCTGCCGCATGGCATCGAGCGCGTCGACGCGTGCCGCACGAAGGACGGTGAGCAGCTGCTGCTGGTCGAGTTGGAGGACCTGAACCCGTTCCTGTCGCTGGACCGGGTCGAGCCGGACACGCGGGACCGGTTCGTCGCGGCGTTCGCGGCCGCGCTGCACCGGCTGGTCAGCTGAGCGCGCCGGGATCGGCCGGTACGTCCACCGCGTGCTCCTTGAGCAGTTCCAGCGGTACGACGTCCAAGGCCAGCTCGTGCGTCGAGGCCAGCACCACCGGCGCGGCCACACCGTCGGCGTACGCCTGCATCCAGCGTGCGGCCACTACGCACCACCGGTCGCCCGGCTGCAGGCCGGGGAAGGCGTACTCCGGTCGCGGCGTCGCCAGGTCGTTGCCGACCGAGGCCTGGTGCTCGAGGAACTCGCTGGTCACGACCGCGCAGACCGTGTGGCTGCCGACATCCTCCGGACCCGAGTTGCAGCACCCGTCGCGGTAGAAGCCGGTCAGCGGATCGGTTCCGCACTCCTCCAACTCGCCGCCGAGCACGTTCTTAGCCATCGCGGACTTCGATCCGGACGCGCTTGTTGCCCTTGCCCTTCGACTCCGTACCGGTGACCGCGACCGCGCCGACCTCGGCGGTGCTGAGCACATGCGTGCCACCATCGGCCTGCTTGTCCAGGCCGACGATGTCGATCACCCGGAGTGGGTCGATCTCACGCGGGATCAAATTCGCCGCGGTCCGGATCAGCGCGTGATCCTCGTCGGCGACCTCGCGGCCGACGAACTCGACCAGGATCTCCCGGGCGGCCGTGATCTCCTCGTTGATCCGCTTCTCGATCTGCCGGCCGAACTCGGCCGACATCGACTCGAACGGGAAGTCCAGCCGGCCCTTGCCGGGGTCCATGTTCCCGCCGGTCACCGGGATCTTGTAGTCGGCCCAGATCACCCCGCACAGGATGTGCAGCGCGGTGTGCGTACGCATCGTGAGGTGCCGGCGGTCCCAGTCCAGCACGCCCTGCACCTCGGTGCCCGCAGCCGGTAGCTCGGATACGTCCAGCCAGTGCCAGATCCGGCCGGCGTCGCGCTTGACCTTGGTGACCGGCACCGCGCCCGTACCCCAGTCGAGGGTGCCCAGGTCGTGCGGCTGACCACCGCCGCCGGGGAAGAACGCCGTACGCCGCAACGCCACGCGGCCCTGCTCGGCGTCGACCTCGTCCACGGTGCTGTCGAACTCGCGCAGGTACGCGTCGATCGCGAACAACTCGGTCCGGGCCAGGTCCTCGGGTGCGTTCTCCGGCACGGCCCGTCCAGGGACAGCCATCACGACTCCTCTCCGCGTGCGTACGTCTCCATCAAAGCAGGGCACCTCGCCGGCCGATGCGGTACACCACGTGCGGCCGCAGCACATGCCCCACTGGAACGCCGGTGTGCTCGAAGTCGGCCGCCGGGTCGTACCGCATCCCGATCCGCTCCATCACTGAGCGGGACCGGATGTTCACAACCGCGGTCATGGACATGATCGCGTCCAGCCCGGCGGTCCCGAATCCGTACTCCAGTGATGCCCGGGCGGCCTCGCTCGCGAAACCCTGCCCCCACGCGGCCCGCGCCAAGCGCCAGCCCACCTCGACCTCGCCGCGGACAGGGATGTCGTTCCGCACCCGCGACAACCCGGTGAAGCCGATGAACTCGCCGGTGTCACGGCGCTCGAGTGCCCACAGGCCGAACCCCTCGATCTCGAAGTCGCGCTCGATCCGGTCGACCAGAGCGTCCGACTGCGCCCGGGTCAGCGGCGCCGGAAAGAACTCCATCACCTCGGGGTCGTCGTTCAGCGCGGCGAACGACGCCCGGTCGGTGTCGGTCCAGCGGCGTAGCAGCAAGCGTTCGGTCTCCGGCATCCGGTCATTTTCTTCGATGAATCCGGCCGGGTCAGATGATTTTCGGTCGCCTCGGCTGTCTGTACCAGTGAACGGACGGAGGAGACCTTGTGACGACCCTGACAGCGGAACCGGATTTCGTACAGCTCACCGGCCAGTACCGCGGCGAGCTGCTAGCGCACTGTTACCGGATGCTGGGCTCGGTGCACGAAGCCGAGGACCTGGTCCAGGAGACGTACCTGCGCGCCTGGAAGTCGTACGCGACCTTCGAACGGCGCGCCTCGCTGCGCACCTGGCTGTACCGGATCGCGACCAACGCCTGCCTGACCGCGCTCGAGTCGCGCGGCCGCCGGCCGTTGCCGTCCGCGCTCGGCGCACCCAGCGACGACCCGGAGCGGCCGGTCACCGCATCGTGGGAGGTGCCCTGGCTGCAACCCATCCCGGATGCCGTGTTCGGCACCGTTCCCGAGGACCCGGCAGCCACCGTCGCCGCCCGCGAGGGTGTCCGGCTCGCGCTCGTCGCCGCTCTGCAGCATCTGGCGCCACGGCAGCGGGTCGTCCTGATCCTGCGCGAGGTGCTGAAGTGGAAGGCCGCCGAGGTCGCGGACCTGCTCTGTACGACCACGGCGGCCGTGAACAGCGCGCTGCAGCGCGCCCGCGCCCAGCTCGACGCCATCGCTCCGACCGAGGACAGCGTCGACGAGCCGACCGACGAAGCGAAGCGTGAGCTGCTCGCCCGGTACGCCGCCGCGTTCGAGAACAGCGACATGGACGAATTGCTGCAGCTGCTCAAGCAGGACGCGGTCTGGGAGATGCCGCCGCATCTGGAGTGGTACGCCGGCAGCGAGGACATCGTCCAACTCATCCGCAGCCAGTGCCCGTTCGGCCCCGGCGACACCCGGATGGTACCGACCTCAGCGAACGGTCAGCCCGCGTTCGCGATGTACGGCCGGCAGGACGACGGCCGGTTCCACGCCTACCAGCTGCAGGTGCTGGAGTTCGACGGCGACCGGGTCGCGCACGTGGTGACGTTCTTCGACACATCGCTGTTCGCCGCCTGCGGGCTGCCCGACGTGCATCCCGCACCCGCCTCGACCGCCGTACGCCGATGAGCAGAGCGACCGGAGACGTGATCCGGGTGGCGGACGGAGTCGGCCTGCTCGAGCGGGCGATCGGCTACGCGCTCGGCTCGGTCCACGCGATCGAGCCGGCCGAGCTGACGTTGCCGACGCCGTGTCGCGGCTGGAACCTGCGGATGCTGCTGCGTCATGTGAGCGAGTCGTTCGCGGCACTGCAGGAGGCCGTCGACGGCAAGGTGGCGTTCGGATCGCACATCCGCCTGGAGACCGAAGACCCCGCCTCGGACTTCCGGGTCGGCGCGGTCCGGCTGCTCGGGAGCTGGACCCGGATATCCGACCAGGACCGGCTGATCCTGGTCGGTGGCTGTGAGGTCTCCACCAGCGTGGTGACCGCGGCCGGCGCGCTCGAGGTCGCAGTACACGGCTGGGACATCGTGAGCGCCCGCGGCTGGCATCGGCCGATCCCCGAGTCGCTGGCGATCGAGCTGCTGCCGGTGTCGCGGCAGCTCATCACCGATCGGGCCGGGCTGTTCGATCCGCCGGTGCCGGTGGACGAATCGGTGGGACCGGCCACACGGCTGCTCGCGTACCTCGGTCGCCGACCGCAGTAGTCAGCGAGCGAGGCCGTCGCGGCTGTGCTGCGTCGTGGTCCGGTGCGGATCCTGCCGGGCGCCATTCGCGACCAAGGTGGTCCGGCCGGTAGGCGGTGTCAGTCCGGCCGCGGCTGCTCTGGCCAGTTCGGCGTCCTGCGCCGGCGCCCGTTGCTCGGCAGGGATGACACCGACGTGCTGCCACGCCGACGTCACCGCGGCCAGTTGCGCCGACCCGTCGCCGTACAACGTCCGCGCAGACTCCTGGGTGGCACGGGCGAACGCCGCGAAGTTCGCGTTGCTCGCAAGATTGCCCTCGGTCAGCGTGTGGTACCAGATCTTGCCGGCGTCGTCGTAGGCATTGCCGCCGATCTGGATCGCGGTGAGGTAGAAGGCCTTGTTCGGGATGCCGGAGTTGATGTGGACGCCGCCGTTGTCGTCGGTGGTTTCCACGTACTGGTCCATATGGCCCGGCTGCGGGTCCTTGCCGATGCGCGGGTCGTCGTACGCCGTACCCGGGTCCGTCATCGAGCGCAGCCCGACGCCGTTCACGCCCTCGGCGAAGATGCCCTCGCCGATGATCCAGTCCGCCTCGGCGGCCGACTGCTTGAGCGCGTACTGCTTGGCCAGCGAGCCGAACACGTCGGAGATGCTCTCGTTCAGTGCGCCGGACTGGCCCTGGTAGTCCAGGTTCGCCGTGTACTGGGTGACGCCGTGGGTGAGCTCGTGCCCGGTGATGTCGATCGATGACGTGAAGCCCTTGAAGATCTCGCCGTCACCATCGCCGAACACCATCTGGCTGCCGTTCCAGAACGCGTTGGCGTAGTCACGGTCGTAATGCACGGTGGACAGCAACCGGAGGCCAGTGTCGTCGATCGAGTTCCGGCCGAAGCACTCCTTGTACATCGTCCAGGTCGCGCCGGTGCCGTCGTATGCCTGGTTGACCGCCGTGTCCCGCGACTCCGGCTCGCCCTCCGCCCGGACCTGTGTGCCGGGCAGGTCGGTGCCGTTCTCCGCGTCGAACACCACCCGGTCCAGCGCGCCGCCCTCCGCTTCGGCGGGCCGTTCGGGTCGCACCGGCGGCTCGGACGTACGCCGCTCGCGCCGCAGCTGATCGAGTTCACGGGTCCGGCGGTATCTGTCCCGGCGCTCGTCGTCCGTCGCGTTCTGCTCGAGTTGCTCGAGCAGATACGGCGGAATGATGAAGTGAAGGCTCGTTGATCTGGTCATTCTGCGATGCTGCCCGAGCCGCAGAGCCAGCATGCCCTTGTTTGGACATGTCCGATCTGTCCAAGACCTTCGCCGCCGCGATGACTAGCGTCGCCGACATGACTTCACCACAACTCGATGTGATCGGAATCGTCGTCGCCGACATGGGCAAGGCGCTCGCGTTCTACCGCCGGCTCGGACTGGACCTGCCCGAGTCCGCGGACTCCGAGCCGCATGTCGACCATGCTCTGCCCAGTGGGCTGCGGCTCGCGTGGGACACCGTCGACACCATCCGCTCGTTCGACCCGGACTGGTCCCAGCCGACTGGGAGTCCGCGAGTCGGGCTCGCGTTCAGGTGCGGGACCCCTGCCAACGTCGACCGCGTGTACGCCGACCTCACCGGCGCCGGGTACCACGGCCACAAGGAACCCTGGGACGCGTTCTGGGGACAGCGCTATGCCCTGGTCCACGACCCGGACGGCAACAGCATCGACCTCTTCGCGCCGCTCAGCTGAGAAGCACCCGGAGCGGGACGCCGGCGAGTGCCTTCACATCGCGGGACAGGTGTGCCTGGTCGGCGTACCCGGCCTGGACCGCGACCGTCGCGTACGGAACCCCGGAGCGCGCCAGGTCGAGCGCCCGGTGCAACCGGAGGATCCGGCCGAGCAGCTTCGGCCCGTAGCCGAACGCCGCCAGGCTGCGCCGATGCAACTGCCGCTCGCTGAACCCGCCGTCGGCCGCCGCGGTCGATACCGCCGAGCCGGTCCGCAGCCGACGGACCAACTCGGTCATCGCCGGATCCGGGTCGCCCATCAGATCCAGGGCGGCGTGCTCGAGCGCGGCGCCGGGTTTGGCGGCGGAGGCGATCCTGCTCGTCAGCCGCCGCACCCGGTCCGCGGGCCACAGGTCGGCCAGCGGCACCCGCTGGTCGCGCAACTCGTGCGCAGGTACGCCGAACAGGCCCGGCGCCGTCCCCGGTGCGAAGCGGATCGCTGTGTACGACGCCACCGGTCCCACGTGCGCCTGCGTGTCCGGCCCGGCCACGAGCAACTCGCCAGCGGACCACATCAGGTCCATGCAGCCGTCCGGCAGGACTCGCTTGTCCGCCGGGTCGTCCGGCGTTGGGACCGCCTGCCAAACGACCGCGCCGGAAAGCCTCGCCGCCCGCTCGCGGTACACGACAAGCAGTATTGCGTCCCTCGCCGACAACTTGATTGGCAAGTCAGTCCGTACTGTGAGATCGGTGTAACGCATTGCAGTCGGCCGACGATGCACGTGCTGTCACCTTGGGTGATCGTCTGGGCTCCGCGCAGGTCCCCCCGTGCCAGTGCGGAGCCACCGGCGTCGCTATCGAACCGCGGCACGCCCGTCGTACCCGGATCCGGGCCGACCGGCTTGCCGCTTGGCCGTGGTGGTCCGTAACCACTCGTCCCGCTGAGCCCTAGTGGTGTGCTGGAGCACGTCTGGTACGACGGCGTCCCAGACGGCAGGCGGTGGCACTTCGTGACCCACGTGCTCCATGAGAGCCAATCGGGCACCGGGGATCTCAGCAGCCAGCGCTTCGCCGTGGCCGAGCGGGAACAGCCGGTCCTCCGTGCCGTGCAACACCAGCGTCGGCATGGCGATCTCGCCGAGTCGAGGACGCACTGGTTCGCCGCCTTGGAGCAGCCAGTGGTTCTTCGCGGCGGCCTCGTTGTCGCGGGTTCGGTCGTAGATCCGGCCGAGCAACTCGCGCTTGGCCGACTCGTCGTATGGCAGCGAGCCGGCGAACAACCGATCCGCGGCGAGCCCGTACGCGATCACAGCATCCCGATCGGACCAGTCCGGATCCGGCGGTGGCGACGCGAACGACTCGGCCAGCTGCGGATCCATCGCCGGTAGCCCGTTGTCCGGCCCTGGTCCGCCGGTACTCGTCGACAGCAGCGTCAGCGTGCTGACCAGTTCGGGCCGATCGAGGGCAAGCGTCATCGCGACCGCGCCGCCCATCGAGATGCCGAGTACATGCGCGGGCGCGACGTCCAGTTCCTCGATCAGTCCGGCCGCGTCGCGGGCGAGGTCGGGGAACTCGTACGACGGGGCGCCCGGCGGATCGGTCTGCGACTGGCCGGTGTCGCGCAGGTCGTACCGGATCACGTACCGCGGCCCGGCGGCGAGCCGCTCGCAGAACGCGGAAACCCACCAGTTCATTGAACCTCCGGCGCCGCCGATCAGCAGGATCGACGGGTCGGACCTGTCACCGAAGGTGTCTACGCACAGGACGGCGCCGTTCACACGCAGCATCACGAGGCTCGACGCTACCGGGCCGAACGTTCCCTGCGGGCCGATGTCGATCGGGGCCGGTCCCGGTCGACGCACCGGTGAGGACTACCCGACATCACCGCGAAGGGACACCCCGATGACCACCACGACCGTTCCGACCACGACCACCACGCGCACCGTTGCCACCGGCAGGTTGCTGGCCTGCGGGATCGTCGCCGGGCCGCTGTACATGGCGGTCTACCTGGCGCAGGCGTTCACCCGCGAGAACTTCGACCTGACCCGGCATCCGGCGAGCCTGCTGGCGAACGGCGGGCCGGGCTGGATCCAGACGCTCAACTTCGTCGTCTCCGGGCTGCTGTGTATCGCCGCCGGAGTAGGTCTGCGGCGTACCGTCACCGGACGTGGCGGCACCTGGGGCCCACGGCTGGTCGCGCAGTACGGCGCCGGCCTGCTGCTGGCCTCGATCTTCCGCGCCGACCCGGCCGCGGGCTTCCCGGCGGGCACTCCTGAGGACTACGCCGAGATCAGCTGGCATGGGATGGGTCACTTCGTCGCTGGGTTCGTCGGCTTCGGCGGACTGATCGCGGCCTGCCTGGTGTTCGCCGCGCACTTCCGCAGCACCGGCCGTACGGCCTGGGCCCGCTACTCCACGGTCACCGGCGTGCTGTTCGGCGCCTCGTTCCTCGGCCTGATGGCCGGCGCCGGCAGCCGTCCGACCATCACCGCCTTCGTCATCGCCGTCACGCTCGGCTGGATCTGGATCTCACTGGTCTGCCTGAAGTGCCGCCGCTGAAAACACTGCGCCCCTCCGCGTTTGGAGGGGCGCAGCTCTGTTCTTTCGTTCACTTGTGCTCGGGCACCAGTCGCGCGCCGAGGGTGCGGGCCGCGATCACCAACCCGGCCGCGGCGAGAACGATGTCCTTGAAGACGTACTGCGCCTCCAGGGTCGGCGTGCCGGGGAACAGGTCGCCGAAGAACAGCACCAGCGGCGACATGATCCCGACCAGCGACCCGGCCAGCACCACCAGGCCGGCCTTGACGAGCATGCCGGTGACGAGGGTGAGGCCGATGAAGCACTCGGCGACCGCTGTCACCAGCAGTGCCCTCTCGCCGGAGAGCAGTCCGAAGGTCAGCGTGTCCAGGGTGCGCTCGACCAGCGCCTGAGCCGGGCTCGCGTCCGGGAAGAACTTCAGCACCCCGAATGCGAGGAAGACCATTCCGAGGCTGACCCGCAGGATCCCGATGCTGTGTTTGGCCAACCACGCGGCCAGGCCCGTCACGATGTTGTCAGTCATCCGAGTGCTCCGCTCCTGTGTGATGTGAGAACACCAAGAGCGTCGCCCTCGAGGCACCCTGCCGGCGTCCGGCGAACGCGGACACTTCAGGTACGCCGCTCGGCGCGCGACCGGACCGTTTGACGGCCCTCGTCTACGCCCGCCGGCGTAGCGGCCGTTAGACCATGCGCGCAGATGCGACGCAGGCCGCATTCCCCAGCACCCGCCGGGACCCGGTGTTCACCGCCATCGTCGTCGCCACGAGCTCGCGGACACCGAGATCGGCGAAGGCGTGCCGGACCATCGCACCCGTACCCTCGCTGGCGTACCCCGTGCCCCACGCCGTACGCCGCAGCGATCGGTCGCTGGGATCACAACGGCACCAGCTCCAGTCGTACCCCGAGCAGCCGTATCGGCCGATCCAGCGGGAATCGTCCGAGCACGGTGAGCGCGGCCCTGCTGATCGTCTCGAGGTCGGTCGTTGCCTCGGGCAACTTCATGATCCTGGTCCGGGTGTAGAAGGTCTTGGTCCGCACGGTCACGCCGACCCGTTGCGCTACCCGGCCCTCGCCGACGATGTCCGCCAGCACGTCGGCCGCCAACGCCAGCACCTGGCGCTCGATCTCGGCCCGGTCGGTGATGTCCTCGGCGTATGTGACCTGCTTGCTGCGCGACTTCGGCACCCA
>JBKPSJ010000129.1:0-3766 GCA_046765875.1 Actinomycetota bacterium | reverse complement strand
GAGGCACCGTGCTCGGCCAGCATCCGTGCGGTCTCGAACCCGAGCCCGCTGTTCGCCCCGGTCACGACCGCCACCCGGCCGTCCAGGTTCGGCATGTCGTCTGCGGTCCACTCGCTCATCACCGGCTCCTCGGCTATGGTTTCGGGACGGACGTCCCGCTTACATCTATACGGGACGATGATCCCGTTTGTCGAGAGGCAGGACACAGAATGCGGTCGGATGCGCGGCGCAATCGAGAACGGGTGATAGCCGCGGCCGTCGATGCGTTCGCCGCCGAGGGACTCGGCGTACCGGTGCACGAGATCGCGCGGCGGGCCGGCGTGGGTACCGGAACGGTGAGCCGCCACTTCCCCACCAAGCAGGCGCTGTACGAGGCGATCGTGCTCGACCGGGTGAGCCAGCTCGTCACGCACGCCCGGACCGTCGCCGAGACGCGCGAGCCGGGCGATGCGTTCTTCGCCTTCTTCGGCTACATGGTCACCGAGGGCGCGACCAATCAGGGCCTCGCCCAAGCGCTCGCCGGTGCCGGCTTCGACGCGGAAGCCGCCGCGTCGGGTGCGGACGACGACGTCATGGCCGCGCTGCGCGACCTCCTGGTACGCGCGCAGCAGGCCGGCCAGGTCCGCGATGACGTCGATGTCGCCGACGTGAAGGCGCTGATCGTCGCCTGCCTGGCCCGCCCCGACACGGACCCCGATGCCCGAACCCGAATGATCTCCATCACCACCGCCGGCCTCCGCCCTTAACGCGCTCCCCACCATCGGACGCATCTGGTCCCGACACGCGCTCAGCTGTGACCGAACCCGCCCGCCGAACGACAGGCAGCCCGGGAGTCGCCTCTCCCCTTTGCCGCTCATCGGACCCGTCTGGTCACCAACACGCGCCTCAAGCGTGACCAAACCAGTCCGACCAACGGCGTACCGGGACGGTGCTGGCCAGGCGCGTCCGACGAACGGCAGGCAAGGCGCCGACCCGTCACTCCCCTGCCGCTCATCGGACCCTTCTGGTCACGCAGGACGCTCTTCAGTTGTCACCAGAGGCGTCCGACGAACGGCGGAAGGGGAGCGTGGCGGAGGGTCAGAGGTGAAGGGTGCGGGTGATGACGGTGGTGAGGGCATCGGCGGCCAACCGGTGGCCGTCGGAGTTCGGATGGTCGCCGTCGTCGGCCAGGTAGTCGGTCTCGTCCCCGGTGTAATCGTCGCCCTTGAACGCCGCGCGCAGATCGACGTACGCCGAGCCGGGGCGATTCGCCAGGTTCCGGATGATCGTGTTGACATCCGCGGTCATCGCGGCGGCGGCAGACACGTACGCGGACCCGCGGGCCGCGGCGTACTTGCCGCCCAGCCACACACTCCAGTAATCGAGCAGCACGACAAGGACGTCGTGTCCCCCGGCCAGTTCCCGGATGCGCTCGACGATCGCGGCGAGGTTGCTTCGTATCTGTGGGAGCGTGGGCTCGTAGCAGGCCACCGACGTACCGCAGGTGTCGGAATAGGAGACGTCGTTCGCGCCGATCTCGACCTCGACGACGTCGGCGCCGGAAACCGCCGACATCACCGTGCGGTCGGTGCTCAACTGCTTCAGGACGTCCTGCGTCGTGTAGCCGCCGACCGCGTTGTTCGAGATCGTCGCCTGCCGGACGCCCGGCTCGGTCAGCGAGCTCGCGGTCCTTTCCGGGAACGGCGTGCACTCGCAGTTGCCGCCGGACGGAACGGAATCACCCAGCGCGACCGTGGCCAGCGAGTCCGGAGCGGCGACGTTGGCGATAGGTTGCGGTTCGGGTCGCGGCTCGGAAGGAGTGACGTCGTTACACGCGGTGATGGCGATCACACAGACCAACGCGACGATCCACTGCACCCACCTGCGTCCGATCGCCACGATGGCGCCCATGCTAACCCGGCACCGATAGGGCTAAAGCGTGTCGAGTCCGGCGCGGGCGGTGCGGAGGTGGATGTTCTCGAGCAGGCCGACGGCCAGCAGGCATGCGAACATGGACGAGCCGCCGTACGAGACGAACGGGAGCGGGAGGCCGGTCACCGGCATGATCCCGAGGGTCATGCCGATGTTCTCGAACGCCTGGAAGCCGAACCAGCAGACCACGCCGGTCGCCACCAGCCGGCCGAACGCGTCGTGCGCGTTGACCGCGATCCGGCAGGCTCGCCACAGCACCAGCCCGAACAGCACGATGATGCCGCCGGCGCCGAGCAGCCCGAGTTCCTCACCCGCGACGGTGAACACGAAGTCGGTGTGCTGCTCGGGTACGAAGCTGTTCTGCGTCTGCGACCCGTGGAACAGGCCCTGGCCGAACACGCCGCCGTTGCCGATCGCGATCCGGGCCTGGTTGACGTTGTAGCCGATCCCGCGCGGGTCCTGGGACGGGTCGGTGAATGCCTGGAAGCGCTGGAGCTGGTAATCCTTCAGGACGTGCAGCTGAAGCGCGAGGAACGCCGTGGTCAGCGTGACCACGACCAACGCGATGAGCCAGCGCCTGGACACGCCCGAGACGGCGATGATCCCGGCCACGATCGCGCCCATCACCATCACCGTGCCGAGGTCGGGCTGCAGCACGATCAGCAGGATCGGCGCCGCGGCTATGCCGAGCGCCTGGAGGATGTCGGCGGTACGCGCGTTGTCCCGCCGGTTGACCTCGGTCTTCTCCGCGATCAGCAGTGCCATACCGACGATCACCATCAGCTTGGCGAACTCGCTCGGCTGAACCGACAGCCCGGGCAGGTGGATCCACGACCGCGAGCCGTTGACCACGGCGCCGACCCCGGCCACGAGCACCAGGACGAGCCCGATCAGTGCGACAAGGTACCCCAGCGGCGTCAGGATCCGCACCAACCGGTGGTCGAGTGAGGCCGCCGCGATGGCCAGCATCGCCCCGATCGCGAAGTTGACCCCGTGCTTGATCAGGTACGCGTGCTCGTGCCCGCCGGTCAGCGCCGGACGCTGGAAGGTCGCCGACCACACCAGCAGGCCGCCGATCGCAGCCAGCGCGACCACGCCGATGACGAGCATCCAGTCGATCTGCCAGACCACGGACCGGGGCCGGCTGCGCGCCCAGACCAGCGCGGTCATCGCGCCAGCACCGATCGGCTCGGGTCGACGGTGTCGCCGGTGATGCCGTACAGGCCCTCCCAGATGTGCCGGACCGCGTCGCCGGACGCACCGGAACCGGTGCCGGCCTGGGAGATCATCATCACCACGGCGTACTTGTCGGTGTATGACGCGAGCCACGACGTGGTCTGCATGCCGTACCGTTCCGCCGTGCCGGTCTTGGCCCGTACCGGCACTTTGTCCAGCGGGAAGCCGATGAACTTCCAAGCCGCGGTGCCGGTACGAGGCGTCCGCTTCAAAGCGTTGTCGATGTAGTGCAGGTCCTCGGCCGGTACGGGCACCCGGCCGCGCGACTTCGACGGGATCGGCGTCTTCTTGCCGTTCGGCGCGATCAGTTCCTCGCCCACCCGCGGGGACCAGAGCGTGCCGCCGTTGGCGAGCGCGGAGTAGACCGTTGCCAGCTGCAACGGTGTGACCGTTGTATCGCCCTGGCCGATCGCGAAGTTGACCGCGTCGCCGGCCCGATACCGCCAGCCGTCCACGCAGAACTCCCGCGAGAACTGCTTCAGGAACGACGACATCCCCTGCGTAGGGTGGTCGGCCAGCTTGCAATAGTAGCCCTTCATCGCGTCGTAGTACTGCTTCTTCCACTTACGATCGGCGATCCGGCCACTGGTCTCCCCCGGCAGGTCGATCCCGGTCGGCT
>JBKPSJ010000128.1:0-3377 GCA_046765875.1 Actinomycetota bacterium | reverse complement strand
ATCACCGGCTGCACGCCGCGGTGAGCAAAGTGCTCGACCATGACCGGGCGGTCGCCCTTGCCGAGATCAGGGACTTCGTACGTCGGGTCCGCGACGGCAGTGACGAGCCGGAGCGGGTCGAGGAGGTGCTCCGCAAGGTGCTGCACGATCCCGGCCTGCGGGTGCTGCTGCGCCGGCCAGGGACGGACGAGTACGTCGATCTGGCCGGCGGGCCCGCCGTACCGGGACCCGACCACATCGAGTTGCGGACCGCCGGACCGGCGGTCGGGGTCCTGGTTCTCGGGACGTCGTCGGCGCGCCGGATCCGCCGGGCGCAGGACGCCGCGGTCGAGGCCCGGCTGCCGATCGAGGTGAGCCGGTTGCGCCTGGAATTGCGCGACGCGCTCGCCGAGGTGAATGCCAGCCGGACCCGGCTGGTGACCGCCACGGCCGAGGAACGGTACCGGCTCGAGCGTGACCTGCACGACGGCGCCCAGCAGCGTCTGGTGGCGATCGGCATGCGGTTGCGCTCAGTCCAACACCGGCTGCGCCTGGACGATGCGGCGTACGCGGATCTCGACGAGGCGGTGCTCGGGCTGGAACAGACGATCGCGGAACTGCGGCGGATCGCGCATGGCTTCCGGCCGAGCCGGCTCGACGACGGGCTGGAGGTGGCACTGCGCCGGCTGGTGCGGGACAGCTCGGTACCGGTCCGGCTGAGCGTCGCCGACGTCGAGGTGAGCGAGGTGGTCGCCACCGCGGCGTACTTCACCGTCGGCGAGGCGATGGCGAACGCGATGAAGCATGCGCAGGCCAAGCTGATCTCGGTCGACGTCCACGACGACCACGGCCGGTTGCTGATCGAGGTGAGCGACGACGGCGTCGGCGGTGCCCGCGCCGGGTTCGGCCTGACCTCGCTGCGGGACCGGATCGCGTCGGTCGGCGGCCAGCTCATCCTGCACAGCCCGGCCGGAGCCGGCACCTCGGTGCGTGTGGAGATCCCGTGCGCGTCGTGATCGGCGAGGATTCCGCACTGTTCCGGGAGGGGCTGGTCCGCCTGCTCGACGAACACGGTCATGAGGTGGTCGGCGCGGTCGCGAACGCCCTCGATCTGACCAGCGCCGTTCGCGACGGCGAGCCGGACCTCGTGGTGATCGACGTACGGATGCCACCGGACCTGACCGACGACGGCGCGCGGGCGGCGCAGACGCTGCGGGCCGAGTGCCCGGCACTGCCGATCCTGATGCTGTCGCAGCACGTCGAGACCCGGCACCTGGCCGGTCTGGTGTCCAGCGGCGGATTCGGCTACCTGCTCAAGGACCGGGTGCTGCGGGTGGACGACTTCCTGGACGCGATGCGGCGGGTGGCCGCGGGCGGGTCGGCGATCGACCCGGCGATCGTGGCTGCGTTGCTGACGCCGGTCCGCGACGACGACCCACTGGCGGCGCTGACCAGCCGCGAGCGCGAGGTGCTCGGCCTGGTCGCGGAGGGCCTGTCGAACGCCGCGGTGGCGGCCCGGCTCGTACTGGCCGAGCGGACCGTCGAGACGCACATGCGCAGTATCTTCACCAAGCTCCGGATCGACGACAGCCCCGACTCACACCGCCGGGTGCTGGCGGTACTGGCATATCTGACTCAGTAGGCAGACTCAGTAGGGGTACGTGTCGTCGCGGCGGACCGGATCCAGATCCCACAATGAGTGCGTGACTACCCGCTGTGACTCCTCACCACCGGCCGGGCCTAGGCCGACCGCGACGTACTCCTTGGAGCCGACGCCGTCGATGAAGGTGAGCAACTGGAACGCCGAGATCGGGTCCTGGATCTCCTCCAGCACGTCTTCGGCGCCCTCCTCGGCGGCCCGCTCGCGGGCGTACGCCACCAGCGCGTCGGGATCGGTGACGACGAAGTCGTACCGGGCCTGGTACGACAGGCGCAGCCCCTCGACCGGCACCAGCGGCTCGTCGTCGTCGTCCTCAACCACCCAGGCCTCGTCGGTCTCCTCGTCGTCGGCGTCGACGAACTCCGCCATCTCGTCGTACTCGTCGGGGTACATCGAGTCGATGCCGAGGTAGAGCTCGCCCCAGCCCCGCTCGTGCACGGCGTCGGCGAGCGCCCGGGACATCACCCGGACCTGCTCGATCGCACCCGTGGCCCGCAGGTCGTGCAGGTCCAGCGCGTCGGCCTGTTCCAGCAGCGTCGCCGCGAGCTCGCGCGCCGCCTGCGCGGCCGAGGCCGCTTCCTCACCCTCACCCATGTCAGCGACGCTACACGCCGCCTCTCCGGTCAGCGCAGCAGAGGTACGTCGACCAGTGGCTCCGGTACGCCGAAGGCGTCGACCAGGTCCACGGCGTGCTCACGGACCTGGCCGCACAACCGGTTGACCATCGCCGTGATCGCCTTGGACCGTTCGCCGGACAGCCGGCCGTGCTCGATGAACCAGGCTCGGTCGGCCTCGATCGTCGCCAGCGCGTGCAGGTCGTAGACCAGCTTCAGCCGGTCCCGCAGGTCGTCCGGCGCGTTGTGCACGGCGGTCAGGAACGCCTCCAGCACGACCCGCTCGGCATGCGCCGTCGCGGCAGCGATCACGTGGTCCTGGCAGCGGTTGAAGAGCTCGAAGGGATCATCGCCGTCGTCGATCCCGCGCTTGAGCCGGCGGGCCACACCGGCGAGCGCGTGCTCCTCGCGGAACCGGAGAATGCCGCTGTGGTAGTCGTCGTCGCGCAGCCCGGCGTCCGGGTCGTCCCCGCCGGACCGCCCGGGTACGGCGTACCGCAGCCGTTCGATCAGCGCCCGCAGCGCGGTCTTCTCCACCGCGATCTCGACCGCCTGCGCGGCCACGAACCGAGCGGTACCGAGCGGGTCGAGCGCGCCGAAGGCGTCGCGGTAGTCGGTCAGCAGTCCCTTGGCGACCAGTTGCATCAGGATCGTGTTGTCGCCCTCGAACGTGGTGAACACGTCCGTGTCGGCCTTGAGCGGGCCGAACCGGTTCTCGGCGAGATACCCGGCGCCGCCGCAGGCCTCGCGACAGGTCTGGATCGTCTCCGTGGCGTTCCAGGTCGCCAGCGCCTTGGTGGCGGCGGCCCGTGCCTCCAGCGCACGCCGGTCGTGCTCGGCGGCGTCCTCGGTGAACAACCGGGCGAACTCGGCCACCAGTTCGGACTGGGCGAAGTGCAATGCGTAGGTCCGGGCCAGCAACGGCAGCAGCCGGCGCTGGTGCACCCGGTAGTCGAGCAGCAGCGCCTCGTCGGCCGAGCCGGGCGCGCCGAACTGGCGGCGCCGGTCGCCCTACCGGATCGCGAGTGTGAGTGCGACCTTGGTCGCTCCGATCGACGCGCCACTGACCGAGACCCGGCCCTGGACCAGGGTGCCGAGCATCGTGAAGAACCGCCGGTCCGGAT
>JBKPSJ010000127.1:0-17322 GCA_046765875.1 Actinomycetota bacterium | reverse complement strand
AACCCGACCAGGGGCCGCTCCGACAAGCCTGACCGTACGTCCGACCCCAGCCGCCGAAGCACGCCGAAGGGCGGCACGGAAAGCTCACGCCGATCCACGGGTGACGCCTCCCCGCGCCGTACCACGGCCGCCAAGGGCCGCAGCAAATCGACCCAAGGTCAGGGCGCCGACGCGACCAAGAGCCGGGGCGCCGACTCGACCAGAGGTCGCGGCACGGACGCGACCAAGCGGCGTGGCGGTGACGGCAAGCGTCGCGGTGACGGGATGACGGGCCGCGGCGGTAATGGCACGCGGCCCAGGCCGGGCGACACTTCTGCACACGGCGCCGGCGGGTCCGGCGGTGGCGCAAAGACGTCCAACGGCCGGGGCGGCGTCGAGGCTCGCCGGGCGTCAGCCGACGCTTCGAGACGCGGGGGCGCGGCGGTGGGCCGTCGCGATGACGGTGTGCGCCGAACGTCGGCGGATGCCGCGAAGCGTCGTGCCAACGCGTCGAATGGCCGTGGCGGGACGCGGCCGAGGGCGGGTGCGCGTCGGGGGTCTGTGCCGAAGGGGCGGGGGACGGCTCGGCGGCCGGCGCGGAAGCCGCGGACCTTACGGCTGGGGCGGCCCGCTTTGCGGCTGCGGATCGCGTTCGTGGTGATGGCGTTCGTGTTGTCGTTGTTCGCCGGGCGCCTTGTGTTGTTGCAGGGCGTGGACCCCGACTCGTACGCGCTCGCCGCGGCCAAGGAGAACACCCAGTCGTACGCCCTGCACGCCTCGCGCGGCTCGATCCTCGACCGCGACGGCGTACCGCTGGCCGTATCCGACGACGCCGTCGCGATCGTCGCCGACCCCAAGCAGACCGCGCCCGTAGCGCAGCAGTTGGCGGCGATTCTGTCGAGCAGGATCACCTCGCCGGCGTACGACCAAATCGTCACCAAACTGCTCACACCGAACAGCCGGTTCGAACGGATCGCCCGCAAGGTCAGCCCGCAGGCGTGGAACCAGATCAAGGCCGACATGAAGGATCGCGGCCTGGCCGGGCTGTACACCCAGCCGGATCCGATCCGCAGCCACCCGAGCGGCGACGTGGCCGCGAACGTGATCGGGTACGTCGGTGCCGAGGGCAACGGTCTCGGCGGGCTCGAATACAGCCTGAACAAGCAGCTGTCCGGTCAGGACGGCAAGGCGATCTACGAGGTCGATGCGCACGGCAACGCCATCCCGCTGGCCAACCACACCGTCGCCGAGCCCAAGCCCGGTCTGAGCGCACAACTGACGATCGACAGCGACCTGCAGTGGTACGCCCAGCAGCGGATCGCGCAGCAGGTCAAGCTGATGAAGGCCGAGTCCGGCAGTGCCGTGACGATCGACGTCAAGACCGGTGAGGTCCTGGTCGCCGCGACGTACCCGTCGTTCGACCCGGACAAGCCCGGTGCGGCGAATGCCGATGACCGGGGCAACCGCATCCTCGAACAGGTGTACGAGCCCGGTAGCGTGCAGAAGGTCGTCACGATGGCCGCGCTCGCCGACGCCGGCAAGATCAACCTGAACACCAAGGTCAAGGTGCCGCCGTCGATCCGGATCTCCGGCAAGACGATCCACGACCACTTCTCACACGGCCAGCTCAACTTGACGATCGCCGGCGTGGTCGCCAAGTCGTCGAACCTCGGCACGATCGTGGTGGCCCGCCAGATGCCGATCCCGCAGTTCGTGAAGTACTTGTACAACTTCGGCTTCGGCCAGCCGACCGGGAACAACTTCCCGGGTGAGAGCCGCGGACTGATGCCGCCGGGCGACGACTGGAGTGACCTGTCGCGGGCGAACGTCGCCTTCGGCCAGGGGATCTCGGCCAGCGCACTGCAGATGGCGGCGGCGGTCAACGTGGTTGCCAATGGCGGCGTGTACGTCGCGCCGCGGCTGGTCCGCAACTTCCTCGACAGCTCCGGCAACGTCGTACCGGCTCCCGCTCCGGCTTCGCGCCGGGTGGTGAGCCCGGCCGCGGCCAACGAGGTCACCACGATGATGGAGGCGGTCACCGGCCCGGGCGGTACGGCGAAGACGACGGACATCCCGGGCTACCGGGTCGCCGGCAAGACCGGCACGGCGCAGGAGGTCGACTCGCGGTGCGGCTGCTACCGGGGCTGGGCGACCTCGTTCGCCGGCTTCGCTCCGGCCGACGATCCGCGCTTCCTCACCTACGTCGTGTTGCAGAACCCGACCAACGGGCGCAGCGGCGGCGGCCAGGCCGGCCCGGTGTTCCGCGACGTCATGAACTACGCGCTGCAGAAGTACGCAGTGCCGCCGACCGGAGCGAAGCCACCCGTCACGCCGCTCACGTGGTGACGGCGACCATCAGTGCCTCGTTGCCGCGGCGCCAGACCGCGTCCGCCCGTCGCGGTGAGCCTGCTGTCGACCGACCACCCGCCCGGCACACCATCCGCCCGCTCACCGGCGTACCGCCCTATGTCTGGACCGTCCGCTGGCGCCGTACCACCCCGGCCGCGCCCGTATCACCCAAGCACGCGCCGCCATCCGTACCCACGCCTGGACCTGACGCCGCACCTTCCCGAGCAGGACGGTCACCAGATCGTGCCCAAATGACTGTGCGACTCAAGAAGCGTCCTGAACGAGTTGGATGGGGTTCGCGTCGGGGTCGGCGATAGCTCACCCGGGGGACACCGACATGGCGTCAACAGGTAGCGTCTGGGGCCGTGTCGAATCATGCTGCGGTAGGCGGCGCCGTTGCCGCGATCCGCCCCCGTCGCGTGACGCCGGTCGCCGTACAGGCGCTCGCAGAGGCTCTCGGAGTCGCGGTGGAGGGACCGGACGCAGCCGTCACCGGGGTGACGCTCGACTCGCGCGCGGTCCGGGACGGTGACCTGTACGCCGCCATTACCGGCTCGCGCACGCACGGCGCCCAGTTCGTGGAGCAGGCCCGGCAGGCCGGTGCGAAGGCGATTCTGACCGACCCGGCCGGCGCCGATCGGGCTATACAGACCGGCTTGCCGGTGCTGACCGTCGAGCGGCCCCGGCAGGTGCTCGGCCTGGTCGCCTCGCTCGTGTACGGCGAGCCGACCCGGGATCTGCGTCTTTTCGGTGTCACCGGTACGAACGGCAAGACCACGACGACGTACCTGCTGGACGCGGTGCTGCGAAGGCTGAACGAGACCGCGCTGATCGGGACGATCGAGACCCGGATCGGCGACGACGTCGTACCCAGCGTCCGGACCACCCCGGAGGCGACCGATCTGCAGGCCTTGTTCGCGGTGATGCGTGAGCGCGGCGTGACCAGTTGTGCGATGGAGGTGTCGAGCCACGCGCTGGCGATGGGCCGGGTCGACGGCACGCGCTTCACGGTGGCGGGCTTCACCAACCTGAGCCAGGACCACCTCGACTTCCACGCCGATCTGGAGGACTACTTCGCCACCAAGGCGTCGCTGTTCACCAAGGAGCGGTGCGACGTGGCGGTGGTGAACGTAGACGACCCGTACGGCGTCCGGCTGGCCGCGCAGGTCGAGGTCGACCTGGTCAGGGTGTCGCCGTCGGGCACGCAACCCGCCGACTGGCGGATGGACGCGGGCACGGTGATCGGCCCGGACGAGCGGTTCGAGCTGGAGATCGCACTGCCGGGCGAGTTCAACGTCGACAACGCGTTGCTCGCGACGGCGATGCTGCGCACGGCCGGCGTACCGCTGGACGACATCGCCGACGGTCTGCGCGAGGCGACCGTGCCGGGACGGATGGAGCCGTTCCATGCTGACGACGGCCCGACGGTGATCGTCGACTACGCGCATACGCCAGACGCGATCGCGCTGGCACTGCGGGCGGCGCGTACGACCACGACCGGCCGGCTGATCAGCGTCGTCGGCTGCGGCGGGGACCGCGATCGCGGCAAGCGACCCGCGATGGGCGCGGCTGCGGCGAACAACTCCGACGTCGTGATCGTCACAGACGACAACCCGCGCTCGGAGGACCCGGCCGCGATCCGGGCCGCCGCCGTCGAGGGCGCCAAGGCTGTGGGAAGGGCCGAGGTGCTCGAGATCGGGGACCGGCGGGCCGCTGTCGCCGCCGCGATCGACCGGGCCGGGCCGGGCGACACGGTCGTCGTATTGGGCAAGGGACACGAGACAGGGCAGGAGATCGCCGGCGTGGTGCATCCGTTCGACGACCGCCAGACCGTGCGTGAGTTGCTGGGGCTTACCCGGTGATCCCGCTCAGCGTCGCCGAGATCGCAACGGCGGTCGGCGGCACCCTCGCCGGTGCCGACCCCGATGCCATGGTCACCGCCCCCGCCTCGATCGACTCGCGTACGGTCGCCGAGGGCGGCCTGTTCGTCGCATTCCCGGGCGAGAAGGTCGACGGCCACGACTATGTGGCCATGGCGGCCAAGCAGGGCGCGGTCGCGGCCCTGACCACCAGACCGGTCGAGGGTCCATGCATCGTGGTCGACGAGACCCAGCGTGCCCTGGGAGTGCTGGCCAGGTACGTGGTCGACCGGCTGCCGAACCTGACCGTCGTCGGGCTGACCGGTTCACAGGGCAAGACCAGCACCAAGGACCTGATCGCTCAGCTGCTGCGGACCCAGGGCCCGACGGTCGCGCCCAAGGGATCGTTCAACAACGAGATCGGTCACCCGTTGACCGCGCTCCAGTGCGACACCGGCACCCGCTTCCTCGTCTCCGAGATGGGTGCGCGACACCGCGGGGACATCACGTACCTGACCGGGATCACGCCGCCGCGAATCGGGCTGGTGCTCAACGTCGGTCTGTCCCACATCGGCGAGTTCGGCAGCCAGGACGCGATCGCGGTCGCCAAGGGCGAACTGGTCGAGGCGGTTCCGCCGAACGGCTACGCCGTGCTCAGCGCCGACGACGACCGGGTCCGGGCGATGGCCGCGCGGACCGTCGCGTCCACGCTGCTGTTCGGAGAGGCCGAGGACTCCGATGTCCGGGCGAGCGACGTCGTGCTCGACGAGTTCGGCCGGCCGTCGTTCACCTTGCACTGGGACAGACAGCAGTGGCCGATCAGGCTCCAGCTCGTCGGCCGGCACAACGTGTCGAACGCGCTGGCCGCGGCCGCGGTGGCGTACGCGATCCGGATGCCACCGGAGGCGGTCGCGGCGGGCCTGAATTCGGCGGTCTCGGAGTCGAAATGGCGGATGGAGGTCACCGAGCGGTCAGACGGCGTCACGGTGGTCAACGACGCGTACAACGCGAACCCGGCTTCGATGCGGGCCGCGCTGGAGGCGCTGATGGCGGTGGCCGGGTCGCGCCGGAGCTGGGCGGTGCTCGGCGAGATGCGCGAACTCGGCGCGGCGTCCGCCTCTGAGCACGAGGCCGTCGGCAGACTGACGGTGCGGCTGGGCGTGAACCGGCTGGTCGTGGTGGGCGATGCGGCCCGTCCGATCCACGTGGGAGCCCAGAGCGAAGGAACGTCGGTGTACGTCGACAGCGCGCAAGCCGCCCTCGACCTGCTGCGGCGCGAGCTGCGGCCGGGTGACGTGGTGCTGGTCAAGGCCTCCCGCGCGGTCGGCCTGGAGAAGCTTGCCGCCGAGCTGATCGGTGCCACCGGATGAGGGCGATCCTGCTCGCCGGTCTGGTGGCCCTGGTCGTCACCCTGATCGGCACCCGCGGCGCGATCGCGGTGCTCGTCCGGCGCGGCTACGGTCAGCTGATCCGCGACGACGGCCCGACATCACACCACACCAAGCGCGGCACGCCGACCATGGGCGGCACGGTGATCATTCTCGCGGTGATCGTCGCGTACACCGCTGCCAAGTTGATCACCATGCGCGGCCCGACGGTATCGGCACTGCTGGTGCTGTTCCTGTTCGCCGGGATGGGCCTGGTCGGGTTCCTCGACGACTTCATCAAGATCTTCCGGCAGCGCAGCCTGGGTCTGCGCAGCAAGGCCAAGCTGGCCGGGCAGACGCTGGTCGCCGTGACGTTCGCGGTTCTGGCGCTGCAGTTCCCCGACGGGCGCGGTCAGAAGCCGGCCTCGCCGTTCATCTCGTTCATCCGCGACATCAGCTGGCTGCACATCGGGTCGGTGCTGGTGGTCATCTGGATACTGCTGCTGATCGCCGGCATGTCGAACGGGGTCAACCTGGCCGACGGCCTGGACGGCTTGGCCGCCGGCGCCGCGATGATGGTGTTCGGCGCCTACACGCTGATCAACATCTGGCAGTTCAACCAGAACTGCGCCACCGTGCCGGGCCCCAAGTGCTACGAGGTCCGAGATCCGCACGACCTCGCCGTCGTGGCGGCCGCCCTGACCGGCGCCTTGTTCGGGTTCCTGTGGTGGAACGCGTCGCCCGCGAAGATCTTCATGGGCGACACCGGCTCGCTGTCACTCGGCGGTGCGCTCGCCGGGCTGGCGATCATGTCGCGGACCGAGCTGCTGCTGCTCCTGCTTGGCGGACTGTTCGTTATCATCACCGCGTCGGTGATCCTGCAGGTCGGGTACTTCAAGCTCACCAAGGGCAGTCGGTTGTTCCGGATGGCACCGTTGCATCACCATTTCGAGATGCTCGGCTGGGACCAGGTCAACGTGGTGATCCGGTTCTGGATCATCTGCGGCATCTGCGTCGTGACCGGGCTGGGCGTGTTCTACGCCGAGTGGGTGACCGGCGCATGACCGGGCTGGAGAGCCGCTCGGACCCCGGCTGGGCGACCACCCGGTTCGTGGTCGCGGGCTTCGGCCGGGCCGGGTACGCCTGCGTGGACTCGCTGTTGCAGGCCGGCGCACAGCATGTGATCGGGTTCGACGACCGCGACAACGCCGACCTCGAGGAGAAGGCCCGGGTCCTCGAGACGCTCGGCGCCGAGATCCGGCTCGGTACCACGTCCGACCTCCCGGACGACTCCGACGTCGTCGTCACCTCGCCGGGCTGGCGCCCCGACGCCGACCTGCTCGCCCAGGCCGCCGATCGAGGGCTGCCGATCTGGAGCGAGATCGAGCTGGCCTGGCGGCTACGCGACCCCGAGAACGCCGCACCGTGGCTGTGCGTGACCGGTACGAACGGCAAGACCACCACCGTGCAGATGCTGGCTTCGATCCTGGCCGCCGCCGGGCGCCGTACCGTTGCCGCCGGCAACGTGGGGCTGCCGTTGCTGGAGGCGGTGATGGACCCCGATCCGTACGACGTGATCGCAGTCGAACTCTCCAGCTACCAGTTGCACTTCACCTACTCGATGTCGGCGTACGCCGCGGTGGTGCTCAACTTCGCACCGGACCATGTCGATTGGCACGGGTCGCTGGAGGCGTACGCAGCGGACAAGGGTCGCATCTACGAGAACTGCCAGATCGCCTGCGTGTACAACGCGCAGGACCACAAGACCGAGCAGATGGTGATCGACGCCGACGTGGTCGAGGGTTGCCGGGCCATCGGATTCACGCTGAACTATCCGGCCATCTCGATGTTCGGTGTGGTCGACGACCTGCTGGTTGACCGGGCGTTCGTCGAGCAGCGCGCGACCTCGGCGCTCGAGGTCGCCACCGTCACGGATGTACAGCCGGCCGCTCCGCACAATGTGGCGAACGCGCTAGCGGCGGCGGCCCTGGCCCGCGCGTACGGGGTACCTCCGTCGGCGGTCAAGCAGGGACTGCGGGCGTTCACACCGGACGCGCACCGGATCGCGCATGTCGCCGACATCGGCGGCGTGGCGTACGTCGACGACTCGAAGGCGACCAACCCGCACGCCGCGCAGGCGTCGCTGACCGCCTACAGGCCGGTCGTCTGGATCGCCGGCGGCCAGGCCAAGGGCGCGACCTTCGACGAGCTGGTGCGCGCGGTACGCGACCGGCTGCGCGGGGTGGTGCTGCTCGGCCAGGACCGCGCGGTGATCGCCGCCTCGTTGACCCGACACGCACCCGATATCCCCGTGATCGAGGTGCCCGACACCGACACTGGAGCCATGCGACGCGTGGTGGACGAGGCGGCAGGTCTCGCCGAGCCGGGCGACACCGTGCTGCTGGCCCCAGGTTGCGCCTCGTGGGACATGTTCGCGAACTACGGCGCTCGCGGGGACGCCTTCGCGGAGGCGGTCCGCTCACTCGCCTCTGCTCGGTAGCGCATGGCCACCACTCATACAGCGCAGGGCCAGGCCCGGCGGAGCTGGTCGGTCACGGTCAAGAACGTGCTCGACCGGCCGTTGACGTCATACCATCTTGTGCTCGGCGCGACGGGGTTGCTGCTCGCGCTCGGGCTGATGATGGTGCTGTCGGCGTCGAGCGTGCTGTCGTACCGTGCGAACGGGAACAGCTACACGATCTTCTACCGGCAGCTGATCTGGGTCGGCGTCGGCCTGCCGATGACCTGGATCGCCGCGCGGACCAAGCCGCGGCACATGCGGATGCTCGCCTACGTCGCGTTGCTCGGCTCGGTGGCCTTGATGGTGCTCACGTACACCCCGCTCGGGTACGAGGTGAAGGGCAACAAGAACTGGCTGTCGTTCGGCGGCCCGCTCAAGATCCAGCCGAGCGAGTTCGCCAAGCTCGCACTGGTGATCTGGTGTGCCGACCTGTACGCGCGCAAGCAGAAGCTGCTCACTCAGTGGAAGCACCTGCTGATCCCGATGATCCCGGTGTCGATGATCGTGATCGCGCTCGTCGTAGGTCAGCACGATCTGGGTACTGCACTGGTGCTGATGGCGATCATGCTCGGGATGATCTGGATCGTCGGTGCCCCGACCCGGTTGTTCGTGCTGATGTTCGTCCTGGTCGGCGGGCTGGCGACGTACTTCGTGGTGACCGCGAAGCACCGGATGGACCGGGTGCTGGGGTTCCTCGACCCGTTCGCGGATCCGCAGAACGGCGGCTGGCAGGCGTACCACTCGTTCTACGCGCTCTCGACCGGCGGCTGGTGGGGCGTCGGGATCGGCAACAGCCGGCAGAAGTGGGGCAACCTTCCGGAGGCACATACGGACTTCATCTTCTCGGTGATCGGCGAAGAGCTCGGCCTGTTCGGGTCGCTGGTGGTGCTCGTGTTGTTCCTTGCTCTGGCGTACGCCGGGGTGCGGATCGCGATGCGTACCCGCGAGCCGTTCATCCGATACGCGGCGGCCGGGATAACCGTGTGGATCATGGCCCAGGCACTTGTCAATCTCGGTGCGGTACTCGGACTTCTGCCGGTCATCGGTATCCCGCTCCCGCTGTTGTCGTACGGTGGTTCGGCGCTGCTGCCGACGCTGATCGCGATCGGAATGCTGTTGTCGTTCGCGAAGGCCGAGCCGGCCGCGCAGGCGGCACTGCGCATGAAGCACCGTCAGCACCGTCAGCATCGTGAGAACCGCAGGCACCACAGACACCACAGGGAAGTCCGGGGGCCCCGGGAGAAGAGGAAGGTTTGACCAGCATCGTTCTGGCCGGCGGGGGCACCGCCGGCCACACGTCACCGCTGATCGCCACCGCCGACGCACTGCGGCGGCACGACCCGTCTATCGACATCACCGCCCTCGGCACCGAGCGCGGCCTGGAGACCCGGGTGGTGCCGGAGGCCGGTTACCGGCTCGAGCTCATCCCGCCGGTCCCGCTGCCGCGGCTGCGTCATAACGTACGGGCGAGCGCCGCGCTGCTGGCCGTACCGGGCAAGATGTGGTCCGCCGTGGCCGCCGCCCGGAAGGTGCTGGACGACACGAAGGCCGACGTCCTGGTCGGGTTCGGCGGATATGTGTCCACACCGGCGTACATCGCGGCCTGGCGGCGCAAGACGCCGATCGTGGTCCACGAGGGCAATGCCGTGCCGGGGATCGCGAACAAGTTCGCCGCCCGGTTCTGCACCGACCATGTCGCGGTTTCGTTCCCCGGCACAGACCTGCCGCATGCCGACTACCTCGGGCTGCCGATCCGGCGTGCGATCAGCCAACTGGACCGTGCCGGGGCTCGGGCCGATGCGCGCAAGTTCTTCGACCTCGATCCGGAGGCGCCGACGCTGCTGGTCACCGGCGGTTCGCAGGGCGCCCAGCGGCTCAACGAGGCCGTCGCCGGTGCGGCGGCCGATCTCGCTGCGGCCGGAGTGCAGGTGCTGCACGTGATCGGGCCGAAGAACACGCTCGAGGTCCCTTCCGGCACTCCGCCGTACTCCGCACTCCAGTACGTGGACCGGATGGACCTCGCTTACGCCGCGGCGGATCTGGTGATCTGCCGTGCCGGTGCGAACACGGTCACCGAGGTGTCCGGCGTCGGCCTGCCCGCCGTGTACGTACCGTTGCCTCACGGCAACGGTGAGCAAGCCCTGAACGCCAAGCCGGTCGTCGACGCCGGCGGTGGCCTGCTGGTCGACAACGCCGCGATGACCACCGAGTGGGTACGAAGCACCGTGCCGGCGCTGATCGGTGACGCCCACCGGCTGGCGACGATGTCGGCAGCGGCACGCGGGCTGATCCGTACCGACGCCGACGACCGGCTGGCCCGGCTGATCGTGGACGTGGCCGCCTCATGATCGTCGAGGCACCGCGGGACTGCCTGCCCGCCGAGAAGCTCGGCCGGGTTCACTTCGTCGGTATCGGCGGCGCGGGCATGTCCGGGATCGCCCGGATCATGGCCTCGCGCGGCATCGAGGTGTCCGGCAGCGACGCCAAGGACTCCAAGGTGCTCGCCGCGCTGCGCGCGCTCGGCGCCACCTGCTGGGTCGGGCACGACGCGGCACACGTCGACGAGGAGGACACCGTCGTCGTGTCGACCGCGATCCGCGAGACCAACCCGGAGGTGGTCGAGGCCCGCAGGCTCGGCATCCCGATCATCCCGCGCGCGGCGGCGCTGCACTCGCTGATGCTCGGCCGCCGGACGATCTGCGTCGCCGGGACCCACGGCAAGACAACCACCACCTCGATGCTGACTGTGGCGCTGCAGCACTGCGGTGTCGATCCGTCGTACGCGATCGGCGGCAACCTCAACGAGTCCGGCTCGAACGCCCACGACGGCACCGGCGAGTTCTTCGTGGCCGAGGCCGACGAGTCCGACCGGTCGTTCCTGGTGTACTCACCCGAGGTCGCGATCGTCACCTCGGTCGAGCCCGACCACCTAGACAACTACGGCGACGCGGCCAGCTACTTCGCCGCGTTCGAGGCGTTCACCGGCCGGCTCGAGCCGGGCGGGTTCCTGGTGGTGTGCCTCGACGACGCCGGTGGCCGGCGGCTCGCGGCGTCCGCGGCCGAGGGCGGCGTCCGGGTCCGGACGTATGGCACCGGTGATGAGGCAGACACCCGGGTCACCGAGATCACCGCGTACGGAGCCACGCAGTCGTTCGTACCGGTCGTACACGGCCGCCGGCTCGGCGAGGTACGACTTCAGCAGCCGGGCAGGCACAACGCCTTGAACGCTGCCGCGGCGCTGACCGTCGGGATCGAGCTCGGCTTCTCGCCGGCGAACCTGTCCGAAGGGCTGGCGGCGTTCACCGGCACCGGACGGCGGTTCGAGTTCAAGGGGCTCGAGGACGGCGTGCGGGTGTTCGACTCGTACGCGCACCACCCGACCGAACTGGCAGCCGACCTGACCGCGGCGCGAGAGGTGGCCGACGACGGCCGGGTGATCGCATGCTTCCAGCCGCACCTGTTCAGCCGGACCCGGATCTTCGCCACGGAGTTCTCGCAGGCTTTGGCGCTGGCCGACGAGGTCGTCGTGATGGACGTGTTCGCCGCCCGGGAGGACCCCGAGCCGGGCGTGACCGGTGCGCTGATCGCCAAGCACGTACCGCTGCCGCCCGAGCGAGTCCGGTTCGAGCCGTCCTGGTCGGCGGTGCCCGGGCTGGTGGCCGGGCTGGCGCGCAAGGGCGACCTGGTGCTCACCCTTGGCGCGGGCGACGTGACCCTGGTCGGGCCCGAGGTCGTCGAGATCCTCGCCGAACGCGCCTCCGAACCGGCGGATCCCGTCGATCCCAAGGCGCCTGGGGAGTCTGGCGAGACTGGGGAGTCTGGCGGGGTTGTGGAGTCGGTGGTGCGATGACCGGCCAGACCGACCTGCTCGAGCGGGCGCAACGGCAGTTCGCCCGCCGGCAGCGGTCGGTCCGGCGCCGGGGCCGGTTGCCCTGGCTGATCGGCGGCCTTTTCGTCGTGCTGGCCGGCGCGGCGGTCTGGGCGGTCTATTTCTCGTCGTACCTAGCCGTGTCGACGGTCCAGGTCCGAGGTGTGCATGAGGTCCCGCGGTCGACTGTTCTGTCGGCGGCGCGGGTACCGGTCGGCGACCAGATGATCCGTGTGGACACCGCCGCGATCGCCCGCCGGATCCGCGCGATCACCGAGGTCGCCGACGCCAAGGTGTCGCGGGCCTGGCCGGACCGCGTGGTCATCACCGTGACCGAGCGAGTCCCGGTCGCGGTGGTCACCGACGGCAGCCGGTACGAACTCGTCGACGCCGGCGGGGTGGAGTTCCGGACCGTACCGAAACGGCCCGCCGACCTGCCGGTGGCGCTGGTCACCGGCCCGCGCCGCGACGTCACCGTCCGCTCGGTTGTCGCGGTCTCCGCGGCGCTGCCGGAGGCGCTGCGCAGCCGGGTGACGTCGATCACGGCCGGCTCGCCGGACTCGATCACGCTACGTCTCGACGGCGGTGTGAAAGTGGTCTGGGGGAGCGCGGAGCAGAGCGACCGCAAGGTCGCCGTGCTCGCCGCACTGATGCACCGCGACGCCAGGGTGTACGACGTGTCCGCGCCGGATCTCCCTGTGACACAAGGCGAGAAGCCGTGATCACGGAACGGTTTCCTGAGTGGTGAGGGAACGTCGCGACACTGCGGCGAGGCGCGTGGACTTGGTCTGGACCGTCCCGTAGCGTGCGGCGTGAGAGTAAACGGGAGAGTAGAGTCGAGAGATTTGTAACCTTCAACGTGAACTCGAGGGTTTGAGGGTTTGGGCTCCAGGGTCGGGCCCCGCGGCCGGCTAACGGGACGGATCGAGGCGAGAGGCGCGCGACGTGGCGGCACCACAGAACTATCTGGCACTCATCAAGGTCGTCGGCATCGGCGGCGGCGGCGTCAACGCCGTCAACCGGATGATCGAGCACGGCCTGAAGGGCGTCGAGTTCATCGCCATCAACACCGACGCCCAGGCGCTGCTGATGAGCGACGCCGACGTGAAACTCGACATCGGCCGGGAGGAGACCCGCGGGCTCGGCGCCGGTGCCAACCCGGAGATCGGCAAGAAGGCCGCCGAGGACCACGCCGAGGAGATCGAGGAGGCGCTCAAGGGCGCCGACATGGTCTTCGTCACCGCCGGCGAGGGCGGCGGCACGGGTACCGGCGGTGCGCCGGTGGTGGCCCGGATCGCCCGGTCCCTGGGTGCGCTGACGATCGGTGTGGTGACCCGGCCGTTCTCGTTCGAGGGCAAGCGGCGCGCGACCCAGGCCGAAGACGGCATCGCGACGCTGCGCGAAGAGGTCGACACGCTGATCGTGATCCCGAACGACCGGCTGCTGACGATCAGCGACCGCCAGGTGTCGGTGCTGGACGCGTTCAAGCAGGCCGACCAGGTGCTGCTGCAGGGTGTTTCCGGCATCACCGATCTGATCACCACCCCGGGATTGATCAACGTCGACTTCGCCGACGTCAAGGCCGTGATGTCGAACGCCGGGTCCGCGCTGATGGGCATCGGCTCGTCGCGCGGCGAGGACCGCGCGGTCGCGGCGGCCGAGTCGGCCATCTCCAGTCCGTTGCTGGAGGCAAGTATCGAGGGTGCGCACGGCGTGCTGCTCTCGATCGCCGGCGGCTCCGACCTCGGCCTGTTCGAGATCAACGAGGCCGCCCAACTCGTATCCGAGTCCGCGCACTCCGAGGCCAACATCATCTTCGGCGCGGTCATCGACGACGCGCTCGGCGACGAGGTCCGGGTGACCGTGATCGCGGCCGGGTTCGACGGCGGGATGCCGAAGCGCCGCGAGCAGGCGATGGCGAGTGCCAGGCCGTCGCGACCGGCTCCGGCCGTACCCGCGACCCCGGCCATGCCGCCGCCGGCCCCGGCCACCCCTCCGGCGCCGCGGCCCGCGACGCCCGAGCCCTCGCCGGTGCAGCAGTCCGCACGTCCGGTCGGCGGCACCAGCTCGTCGAGCAATGGCAGCACGCCGAGCTTCGGTTCGGGCATCAGCTACACCGGCAACGGCGCCTCCCGTCCGTCCGAGCCGACCCGTCCGCCGGCACCACGGCCGCAGCCGCAACCGCGCAAGATCGACTTCGACGACGACGATCTCGACGTACCCGACTTCCTCAAGTAGCTCCGGGTAGCCTCGGGGAGTGTTCGGCTTCGACCAGACGATCGACGGTGTGCGGTTCGCATTCACGGACCGGTACGGCGGGGTCAGCGAGGACCCGTACGGCGAGCTGAACCTCGGCTACGCGTCCGGCGACCCCGACGACGCGGTCGCCGAGAACCTCCGCCGGGTCGCCGACGCCTTCGAGCTGGCACCCGATCGGCTGGTCCGGATGCGCCAGGTGCACGGCCGCGACGTCCACGTCGTAGAGGTTGACGACGATCTGGCCGGTCCGGTGCCGACCGCCGACGGGCTCGTGACGACACGGACCGACGTCGCCCTCGCAGCACGGGCCGCGGACTGCGTCCCGATCCTGCTGGCAGACAGCTCCGCCGGCGTGGTGGGTGCGGTGCACTCCGGACGACCCGGGCTGTACCGGGGCGTCGTACCGGCCACCGTTGAGGTGATGCGGTCGCTGGGCGCCGAGCGGATCACCGCGGTGGTCGGCCCGCACGTGTGCGGCCGCTGCTATGAGGTGCCCGCCGACATGCGCACCGAGGTCGCCGGCCGCGTCCCGGTCGCATACGCCGAGACCAGCTGGGGAACGCCGTCGCTGGACATCGGCGCCGGGGTGGTCTGGCAGCTCGAACAGGCCGGCTGCACGGTGGTCGACGCGAGCCGGTGCACGATCGAGTCCGACGATCTGTACTCGTATCGGCGTGAGGGCAAAGCCAGCGGCAGGGCCGCCGGAGTCGTACGGCTGCTGGACCGGTAGCGGTGACGACTGTCGAGCGTCTCGCTCAGCTCGAGGAGAACCTCGCGGCGGTACGACGTACCATCGCGACCGCCTGCGCCGATGCGGGACGGGACCCGGCCGAGGTGACCCTGGTGGCGATCACCAAGACGTTCGGCGAGGACGACGTCCGGGCGCTGGCCGGCCTCGGCGTCACCGACCTGGGGGAGAACCGCGAGTCCGAGCTCAAGGTGAAGGCGCCCGCGACGGCGGACCTGGACATCCAGTGGCACTTCGTCGGCCAGCTCCAGTCGAACAAGGCCAGGTCGGTGGCCCGGTATGCCGATGTGATCCACTCCGTCGACCGGGAGTCGCTGGTGGCCGCGCTGGCCAAAACCGAGCGGCCGCTGCGGTGTCTGGTCCAGGTCGCACTGTCCGACGACGACGGAGTGATCGCGCCGCGTGGTGGTGTCGTACCCGATGGCGTTCTCCCGCTCGCGGCCCTGATCGCCCAGACGCCCGGGCTGCACCTGGGTGGTGTGATGGCAGTCGCGCCGCTGGGAGCAGATCCGGACCGGGCCTTCGAGCAACTGGCCGGGATCGCCGAACGACTCCGCGCGGCCCATCCGGACGCGTCCTGGGTCTCGGCCGGGATGAGCGAGGACATGGCCGCCGCGATCCGGCACGGCGCGACACACGTTCGCGTTGGGCGCGCCTTACTCGGTGAGCGGGCTACCGCAGGCTAGGGTCGAAATCGGGCGGATGCTGTGCGATCCGCCGCACGTGTAGTCGATCGGACCGAAGGGTTGATCAAGGCATGAGCGCACTGCGCAAGATGGGTGTCTATCTCGGCCTGGTCGAGGACGCCGAGCGGTACGGCTCGCAGTACGACGACGACCTCGAGGCCGGCGAGGACCTCGACTCCGACGGGGACGCACAGGGCGACGACGAGCACGACAGCTCCGAGCAGAGCAGCCGCGTCGAGCCTGTCGGCACGGTGAGCAAATTGTCAGATAGGCGTGGTGTCTCAGCTGCCCCGGAGGTCGAGGTGTCCCGCATCACCACTCTGCACCCGCGTACGTACAACGAAGCACGGGTGATCGGGGAGCACTTCCGCGACGGCACCCCAGTGATCATGAACCTGACCGAGATGGACGACCACGACGCGCGGCGGCTGGTCGACTTCGCGGCCGGCCTGATCTTCGGCTGCCGCGGCTCCATCGACAGGATCACCTCCAAGGTGTTCCTGCTGTCGCCGCCGAACGTCACCGTCGCGGCTGAGGACAAGGAGCGGATCGCCCAGGGCGGCTTCTTCAACCAGAGCTGAGACCAGAGCTGAAAGCAGAGCTGAAACCAGATCTGAACCAGGGCTGAACCAGGGTCGGGCGGGCGCCGGACCCTTGCGCCGCCCGCCTAGACTCGGCATGTCATGAACGCTCTCCAGACGGTGCTGATCATCCTCAACTGGGTGCTGTGGATCTTCTTCCTGATCCTCATCGCCCGGTTCGTGCTCAGCCTGATCATGATGTTCGCACCGCAGTGGCACCCGAAGGGGCCGCTGCTGCTGTTGTTCGAGGCGGTCTACTCCGCGACGGACCCGGTGCTGCGTCCGCTACGGCGGATCCTCCCGCCGATCGGCGCCGGCGGGGTACGGATCGACATCTCCATGCTGATGCTGTTCGTCCTGGTCTCACTCGCGATGGCGATCAACGGCAACATCATCCAGTCGATATGACATCGATCTGACCTGGCATGGCATGACGAGGGTGTGAATTTCGCCGTGAACGGGGTATGAACGGATCGACCAGCCGGGGGAGCACCGTCTCATGAGACCTACCCGGGTCCTGGCGAACACAACGAAGCGATAACGTGATCTACTGAGTCATCGTGCCCCCGGCCCACCGGGAATTCGGTGACCTGCCAAGTACCTGACGAACGAGGTGAAAGATGCCGCTGACGCCGGAAGACGTCCGCTCGAAGCAGTTCACGCCAGTCCGCTTGCGGGAGGGCTACGACGTCACTGAGGTCGACTCCTTCCTGGATGAGGTCGAGGCCGAGCTCGAGCGCCTTCTCGCGGAGAACGAGGAGCTGCGCGCGAAGCTCGCGGCGGCACAGCGGGCCGGGGGCTCGATGGAGCGCCCGGACGCCGCCAGCACCATCGCCGCCGCGCAGCCCAAGCCGGTGGACAAGGAGGAGCCCAAGCCGTCGCAGGGCGCGGCCGCCGGGGTCGCCGCCGCCGCGGGAACGGCTACCGCCAGCACCGTCGGCGACGCCTCCAGCTCGGCCGTGCGGCTGCTGGAGATGGCCACCAAGCACGCTGACGACCTGGTCCAGGAGGCGAAGGACACCGCCGACAAGATCATCGGCGAGGCCCGCGCCATGGCCTGTCTCTTATACACATCTGACGCTGCCGACGAAGATTAAGTGGTGGG
>JBKPSJ010000126.1:0-4175 GCA_046765875.1 Actinomycetota bacterium | reverse complement strand
CGTCGCTATGGCCTCGTTTTCGAGCGTCGTCGACACTGTCCTCGACGGACATCAATCGGCGGAGGAAGGGCAGCCGATGCCACCGACTCGGCGTCACGTGCGGTCGGTTGTTGCCACGAGGTGACAACTCGTTGGACCGGCAGGTGAGGATCTCGCTGTTCAGCGCCGATACTGGTTAGGTAGCCGAGCCAGCAAAGGGAACAGCAATGGATCGTTACCCACCGATCGCCGAGCACGGTTTGATCGGCGATCTCCAGACTGCGGCGCTTGTGACCACCGACGGTACCGTCGACTGGTTCTGCTGCCCGCGGTTCGACTCGCCGAGTGTGTTCGGCTGCCTGCTGGACCACGACAACGGTGGGCGCTTCCGCATCGGCCCCGAGGGTGACGATTACGTCGCCCGGCAGCTGTACTTTCCCGACACTGCAGTCTTGATCACCCGCTTCATGACGCCGGACGGGGTCGGCGAGGTGATCGACTTCATGCCCGTCGACCGGCCCGGCCAGGCCAGCGACCGCCACCGGCTGGTCCGGGTGGTGCGCTGTGTTCGCGGCGAGATGCGCTTTGTGATGGAGTGCGCGCCGCGGTTCGATTACGGCAGACAACCCCACGAGCTGGAGCTCACCGACCACGGTGCGGTGTTCCGCACCCCGACGGGGCAGCTGACCCTCCACGGGGCCGGGCACCAGGCGATGCAGCGGCATGGTAATGACGTGCGCGGCGCGATGACGGTGCGCGCCGGCCAGGCCGGTGGGGCGATCTTGGAGTCGGCCGCCCAGGGTCCACCGCGGCGCACGACCCCTGAGGAGCTCCTTGACCTGTTCACCCAGACGGCGCGGTTTTGGCGGGGCTGGCTGGCACGCTCAAGTTATCGGGGCCGCTGGCGCGAGCAGGTCGACCGCTCGGCCATCACGTTGAAGCTGATGACCTATGCCCCCACCGGCGCACTGGTGGCCGCGCCCACTGCCGGCCTGCCGGAGTTGGTCGGCGGGGAGCGGAACTGGGACTATCGCTACACCTGGGTCCGCGACGGCTCGTTCTCGATCCATGCGCTGCTCGGGCTCGGGTTCACCGACGAGGCCGAGGCCTTCACCCGCTGGCTGGCCGACCGCGCCGCCGAGCAGGCCGGCCAGGCTGAGGGGTCGGGGCCGTTGAAGATCATGTACCGGGTCGACGGCTCCTCCGACCTGGACGAGGAGACCCTGGATCACTGGGAGGGCTACGCCGGCTCCAAGCCGGTACGGATCGGCAACGGCGCCGCCGACCAGCTCCAGCTGGACATCTACGGCGAGCTGCTGGACTCGGTGTGGCTGGGCGACCGCCACGGGCTGCGCGTCGGCCATCCCGGCTGGGTCAGGCTCAGCCAGCTCACCGACTGGCTGTGCAGGCACTGGGACCAGCCCGACGAGGGCATCTGGGAGACCCGCGGCGGCCGGCAGAACTTCACCTACGGCCGGCTCATGTGCTGGGTCGCCCTCGACCGGATGGTCCGCCTCGCCCAAGCCCACGGTCGGCCGGCCGATCTGACCCGCTGGGTCGGCGAACGCGACCGGATCTATCGGCAGATCATGGAACAGGGCTGGAACCCGCAGCGCCGGGCGTTCACCCAGCACGACAAGACCGAGGTACTCGACGCCTCGCTGCTGATGATGCCGCTGGTCGGCTTCGTGGCCCCCCGCGACCCGCTGTGGCTGTCGACCCTGGACGCGATGGACCAGGAGCTGGTCTCCGACAGCCTGGTGTACCGCTACGACCCCGCCGCCTCTCCCGACGGGCTGCGTGGCCATGAGGGCACCTTCTCGATCTGCACGTTCTGGTATGTCGACGCGCTGGCGCGCTCCGGTCGGCTGGAGCAGGCCCGGCTGACCTTCGAGAAGATGTTCACCTACGCCAACCACTTGGGTCTGTACGCCGAGGAGGTCGGCCAGACCGGGGAGCAGCTGGGCAACTTTCCGCAGGCGTTCACCCACCTGTCACTGATCAACGCCGCCATCAACCTCAACCACCAGCTCGACCACGGCACCGGCTTCGATCCCGTGGTGGCCCGTTGATTGCTACCGACCGGCGTGCGAGCCAACGACTCGCGGCCATCAATCGACACCGCCGCGATTCGTGGCTCAGACAGCCGCGAGTAGCGACCGCTTCAACCCAGCGCCGGTCATCAGCGGTGGGCAGCGGTTGGTCGACGCAGCCAAGCAGACCTACGCCGAACTCGGTGAGGTCGTGCTGGCCTGCAGCGGCACAGCGGCGTTGGCCACGCTGCGGTCGCAGTTGTCGTACACCTCAGGCTGTACGACAGCGGCGCCGTGACTGAGCTGCCAGACGAGGACGAGCGATGAGGTGCGTGCGGTCTGTGACGCCTCGAGTGCGCATCTGGTAAAAGTTGCCCAAGCCGTCAGCATTCGGTCCCCCCGTGCCGGGTGCTGGCGGTTGCTCGTCGTCTGGTGGCGGGCACACACGGGTTGGTCGCACGACTCGCAGCCGCACCGCGACACCGGTCGGCGGCGGCACTACCCTCATCCGCATGCAGGAACAAGGCCCGGTCAAGGTCACGGTCCGGGACGCCAGACGGGGCCGCGCCCTGGCGGGTCGGGCAGAGGGCAAGGTGCTCATGGAGTTCGAGACCGACCGGCTCTACCTTGTGGGCGACCGGCTCTGGCTCCCCGACGACACCGAGGTCGAGGTCATCGACATGCGAGTGACCTACAGCGCGTCCGGCGTCGAGGAAACGCTGCACATCGGCGACGTGCGCTGAGGGGTGGTGTCGAGCCGCGGCGCGTCCGCTGCCGGCCGGCGCCACTCGTTCTCGATTCGGTGAGGTTAACGGCCCGGGCTCCAGGGAACTGGACGGTGTGGCGTCCCGTCGCCGCGCCAAGGGGCTCACGGGGTTACGGCGGCGGGACGCCGGTCGGACGCAGGCCCCCGGCGTACGCGTCGGTGACCTTCGTCATGTGTCCCCGTGCACGCGGCAGGTGGGATAGCGTTCGACGGCGCAGGAGCACACCAAAGCAGCCACCGGCGGTCGCTCTCCCAGCACAGCCAGCACTGGCTGCACGAGGTGCGGTTCGTGGTGCGAGATGGAGGCAATCGGTGGGGAGCATGGGGCGTGGTGCGGCGATCCGTGTGGGCGTTGGTGCTGGCAGAGGCCATATGAGGCGGTGAAGTTCCTACTCGTAATGAGAAGGTCGTCGGTTCGATTCCGGCAGGCGGCTCCACTCTGATCAGCGGAAAACGCTGTATCAGCACCCGTTGTAGACCAGACCGACGAAAGAAGGCGGCGCTGCGGTATGGGCTATTAGCACTGGCCAGCACTGTCCGAGCATTGGATTATGGATGGCTGACCAGGGTCTGCACCCGGTGGCCAGGCACGGGCGTGCCAGCGGCCAGAGCGGCTGCGCTTATTTCGGCGGCGTAGGAGGCGAGCGCTCGATCCATGACGACGAGGAACAAGGCGTAGGCGCGAGCTGCTGGGATGGTTGGTAAGGATGTCGGGCCCAGTTCGATCCTCGCAGCCCACTCGTTGCTCTCGGAACTTGCAGACGTAACGAACCATGTCATAGCCAACGCCGTACGGCATTTGCTTCACGCGATGACGAGAGCCTTGTCACTCGGCAGATTCTGTACCTCACCAGCTACTGTCAGGCATCTCGGTGCAAGCTCATTCGTCTTTGGTGACGTGATCTTCCGCATCACTCGGCCGGGCGGTGGCGACGGGGTTGATGCTGAGGTCACCGTTACTGTTGGCTGAGGTGCATCGGATGCCGTGACCGCGGCGGTTACGATGGCGCTGATCGTAGCCGCGACCACTACGCCTAGCGCCCCAACGGCCGCCGCCCACTTGGTTGCGCTGGCCATTCCATCGTCGGCCGGGTTCCTCGTCGTCCCCCTGATCATGCCGCCCCTCCTGGCTGTGTGATGCCGGCCCCTCCTTGCCGAACCGGTCCCGCCGACTGCCGGCCATCGAGCGGCCAGCGTGGAATCTCGCCTGGACAGGCTACGGGCACCCATTGCCAAACTGCACTACACCCGGCCCGGGGTGGCAGGTGGATCTGGTGTTACGGCAACTCGGGAGCACTGTGATGAACTGGTCCACCCCGTTGTGACTTAGCCTCGATCCACCGATCGGATTGGTGATGTCGACGAGTTGAGCGTGCCGTAGAACGAGAATGCCCTTG
>JBKPSJ010000125.1:0-10526 GCA_046765875.1 Actinomycetota bacterium | reverse complement strand
ACACGCGTACCTGTCGATCGACGAGGCACGGCACCACCACGAGGTGCAGTCGTCGATGGCCGCCGGCCGGTACGACCCGCCCGGAGCGATTCACACCGGTGCCGATGCGCCGGAGCTGGATCCCACGCTGGCGCCGGGTGTTCGGGCGGCGTACCTGGTCGACGGCGAGGGCGTACTGAATCCGGAGCGGTTCGCCGGCTCGCTGGCCGAGGTGGTGACCAAGGCGGGCGGCGTGATCCACGAGGGTGTCGAGGTGACTGGGTTCCGGCGCGTGAACCGTACGGTGACGGCGGCACGCACCTCCGACGGTGAGATCGCCTGCAGCGGCGTCGTCGTCGCGGCCGGGATGTGGTCGCGCCGGCTGGTACAGATCCTCGGCCCGCGGTTGCCGCTGCAGGCCGGCAAAGGCTACAGCTTCTCGATCGAGCTCGATCCCGCACCGCGGCACGCGTTGTACTTCGGCGACAAGCGGATCGCAGCCTCGCCGATCGGAGGTCTCACCCGGATCGCCGGGACCATGGAGCTCAGCGGCAACAACAATGACCTGAACTGGCGGCGGATCGTGGCGATCGCCCGCGGCAGCCGACACTACCTCGGGCCATGGTTCCGCCATCCCGACGAACTCGTCGGCCTGATCCGCGATCCGTGGGTCGGTGGCCGCCCGTTCCTGCCCGACGGGCTACCGGTGATCGACCGGCTCCCGGACCAGCCGAACGTCTTCGTCGCCACCGGGCACGGCATGCTCGGCATCACCCTGGGTCCCGCGACTGGCCGGGCACTGACCGACTACATCGTCACCGGCCAGCGTCCGGAGGCGTTGGCCCCGTTCGACTTCGAGCGGCTGCGTACCCGGCTGCGTACCAGGACAGGTGCGGCCCCGATCAGGACAGGAAACCGCGAAGGAGCGCGGCCGTCCCGCTGAGGTGCTCACTCATACTGCTGCGCGCGGCCTCGGCATCACCGGCGAGGATCGCCTCGGCCACCGCCGCGTGCTGCTGGTTCGAGTGCTCGATGTTGCGCTCCAGCAGCGGTATCGCGTCCAGTAACTCGTTCAGACGCATCCGGACGTCCGCAACCGCCGAGGTCAGCGACGGCGACCCGGTCAGCTCGGCGACGGCCAGGTGGAACCGCGAGTCCATCCTGCGGTAGTCGGCCAGGCTGGCCGCCGCGGTGTCGGCCAGACACCCGCGCAAATGCCCGCACTCGGCCTCGGTCAGCTCGCGCGAAGCCGCCGCCTCGGCGGCACCCACCTCGAGCGCCGCTCGCAGGGTCAGCGCGTCGTCCAGCCCGTCGCCGAGCTCGCGGGCGAGCCGTCGCGCCGGGGTCCGGCGGGGCTTCGGGAGTCGCTCGTTGACGAACGTGCCGCCGTACCGGCCGCGCCGGGATTCGACGTACCCGGCCTCGGCCAGCACACGAATGGCCTCGCGCAAGGTGACTCGGCTGACGTTGAAGCGTGCCGCCAGATCGCGCTCGGACGGCAGCCGGTCGCCCGGTCCGACGACGCCGAGCTTGATCGCCTGCAGCAGCCGCTCGACGGTCTCCTCGAACGGGTTGCCGGTGCGTACCGGCCTGAACAGCACGCGCGCTGCTGATTGGCCGCCGGCCATGCTGGACATCTTCGGCAGACTACAGCGGCGTCACGTACGCGGCGGAGATGCCGCCGTCGACCAGAAACGTCGCGGCCGTCATGAACGACGAGTCATCACTAGCCAGGAACGCCACCGCAGCCGCAACCTCCTCCGGCTCCCCGAACCGGCCCATCGGTACGTGGACCAGCCGCCGCCGGGCACGTTCCCGATCCTGAGCGAACAACTCTGTCAGCAACGGCGTGTTGACCGGTCCGGGACACAGCGCGTTGACCCTGATGCCCTGCCGGGCGAACTCGACCCCAAGCTCGCGGCTCATCGCGAGCACGCCGCCCTTCGACGCCGAGTACGAGATCTGCGACGTCGCGGCGCCCATCACCGCGACGAACGAGGCGGTGTTGATGATAGATCCCTTGCCTTGCCGCTGCATGTACGGGATGACGTGCTTGCAGCAGTAGTAGACCGCGGTCAGGTTGACCTCCTGGACGGCCCGCCAGGCCTCGATCCCGGTGTCCAGGATCGACCCGTCGGACGCCGGCGAGATACCAGCGTTGTTGAACGCGATGTCGATGCGGCCGTAGCTGTCGTGGGTCTGCTCGAACGCGGCGACGACGTCCGGCTCGCTGGTGACGTCCGTCCGGACGAACAGGCCGCCGACCTCGTCGGTCGCGGCCTTGCCGGTCTCCGGGTCCAGATCGGCCACGACGACCGTCGCGCCCTCGGCCGCGAGTCGCCGTACGCTGGCCAGCCCGATCCCGCTGGCGCCGCCGGTGACGACGGCAACTCGCCCGGCCAGCCGGTGTGCTTGCACCTCGGTCACGATTCCTCCGTCGCGATGAAGATGTTCTTGGCGTCGGTGAAGGCGGCCAGGGCGTCTGGACCGAGTTCGCGGCCGAGCCCGGACTGCTTCATTCCGCCGAACGGCGTGGAGTACCGCACCGATGAGTGCGAGTTCACCGACAGGTTGCCGGCCTCGACCGCCCGGCCGATCCGGAACGCCCGGCCGACGTCGCGGGTCCAGATCGACCCGGACAGGCCGTACTCGGAGTCGTTCGCCATCCGGATCGCCGAGGCTTCGTCGTCGAACGGGAGCACCGCGACCACCGGGCCGAAGATCTCCTCGCGGACGGCGCGGTCGTGCTCGCCGACCGGGGCGAGCACCGTCGGCGGATACCAGTACCCCGGCCCACCGGGGATCTGACCGCGGAACGCGACCGGGGCTCCGACCGGCACGTACGACGCCACCCGGTCGCGCTGTCCGGCCGAGATCAGCGGACCCATCTCGGTCCGTTCGTCGGCCGGGTCGCCGACTCTGACCGCCTTGACGGCCGTTTCGAGCAACTCCATGAACCGCTCAAACACCCGCCGCTCGACTAGAATCCGGGAGCGCGCGCAGCAGTCCTGGCCGGCGTTGTCGAATACCCCGTACGGCGCGCTGGCGGCGGCCCGCTCGATGTCGCAGTCAGCGAACACGAGATTCGCGCTCTTGCCGCCGAGTTCGAGCGTCACCCGCTTCACCTGGTCCGCGCAGCCGGCCATGATCCGCTTGCCGACCTCGGTCGACCCGGTGAACACGATCTTGCGTACCGCCGGATGGGTGACCATCCGCTGTCCGACCACCGAGCCCTTCCCGGGTACGACCTCGAGCACGCCCTCGGGTAGCCCGGCCTCGAGTGCGAGTTCGCCGAGCCGGATCGCGGTCAGCGGGGTCAGCTCCGCCGGTTTGAGGACGACGGTGTTGCCGGCCGCCAATGCAGGAGCAAAACCCCAGCCGGCGATCGGCATCGGGAAGTTCCACGGCACGATCACGCCGACGACTCCGAGCGGCTCCGCGAAAGTGATGTCGATGCCTCCGGCAACGGGTATCTGGCTGCCGAGCAGTCGCTCGGGACCGGCTGCGTAGTAGTCCAGCACGTCGCGTACGTTGCCGGCCTCCCAGCGGGCGTTGCCGATCGTGTGGCCCGCGTTGCCGACCTCGAGCCGGGCCAACGGCTCGACGTTCTGGTCCACCAATGCCGCGAACCGCCGCAGCAGCCGGGCCCGGTCGGCCGGAGCGACCGTGCGCCACGACCCGAACGCGGCCGCGGACCGGGCGATCGCCGCATCCGCATCGGCCTCGGACGCCGACTCCACGGTCTGCACGACCTTCTCCGTCGCCGGGTTGATCACCTCATGCACGGGCGTCGCCTCCCACCAACTCCAACCAGAGCCGTGAACAGCCGCATGTCGGATGGGTCCTCTTCCGGATGCCACTGGACGCCGAGCGCGAAGCGCGTGCCGCTGACCTCCGCGGCCTCGACGGTGCCGTCACCGGCCCGTGCGGTCACCCGCAGCGGGGCGGCGACGCGATCCAGCGCCTGGTGATGGTGACAGGACACCGACTCGACATCCCCGAGCAGGCGGCCGGCCAGGCTGTCCGGCTCGATCGTCACCGTGACAGCGCCGAACACGCCGGGTGCCGGCCGGTGGTCGTCGCGGCCGACCACATCAGGCAGGTGCTGGTGCAGCGTGCCGCCGAGCGTGACATTGAGCAGGTGCAGGCCGCGGCAGATCGCGAGCAACGGCAGATCCCGTGCAAGCGCGGCCTGGATCAGCACCGCCTCGTGATGGTCGCGGTCCGGCCGGGCACCGGTGGTCAGCGGATGCGGAACGGCGCCGTAGCCGGCCGGGTCGACGTCACACCCGCCCGCGATCACCAGCGCGTCGAGCGCGTCGAGCACGGACGGGTCCGTGCCGGCGGGCGGCAGGAGCAACGGCACCGCACCAGCCGCGACCGTCGCATCAAGGTAGACCTTCGGCATCAGCGCCGCCTCGCGCTGCCAAGCTCCCCATGCGGCCGGCTCCAGGTACGTGGTGATCCCGACCCGCGGCCGCCTGCCGCGTTCAGAGCCGCTCGAAGCCACGGGTCCGCTCCCAGTCGGTCACCGCCGCGTCGTACGCTGCCTGCTCGACGCGGGCCGCGTTCAGGTAGTGGTCGACCACCTCGTCACCGAACGCCGCGCGGGCCATCTTGCTCTCGGCCAGCGCGGCCGCCGCGTCCCGCAGCGTCGCCGGCACGTGGAACTTGTCGGAGGTGTACGCGTTGCCCGCCAGGGCCGGCCCCGGTTCGAGCTCGTTCTCGACGCCATGCAGCCCGGCGGCTATCAAAGCGGCGACCGCGAGGTATGGGTTCACGTCGCCGCCGGGCACCCTGTTCTCGACCCGCAGCGAGTCGCCGTGGCCGACCACACGGAGCGCGCACGTGCGGTTGTCCATGCCCCAGGCGACCGCTGTCGGCGCGAAGCTGCCGGCCACGAACCGCTTGTACGAATTGATGTTCGGCGCCAGCAGATAGGTCAGCTCGGACAGACAGGCGAGTTGTCCGGCGAGGAACTGCCGCATCAGCGTGGAGAACCCGTGCTCGCCATCACCGGACAGCACCGGCTCGCCCGCGTCGGAGCGCAGGCTGATGTGGATGTGGCACGAGTTGCCCTCGCGCTCGTCGTACTTGGACATGAAGGTGAGGCTCTTGCCGTGCTTGGCGGCGATCTCCTTCGCCCCAGTCTTGTAGATCGCGTGGTTGTCGCAGGTGGCCAGCGCCTCGTCGTACCGGAAGGCGATCTCATGCTGGCCCAGGTTGCACTCACCTTTGGCGGACTCGACGTACAGACCGGCGCCGGTCATGCCGTTGCGGATGTCGCGCAGCAGCGGCTCCAGCCGTGCGGTGCCGAGCAGTGAGTAGTCCACGTTGTACTGGTTGCCCGGCTCGAGGTCGCGGTACCGCTTGGCCGCGGCGGCCTCGAAGGTGTCGTTGAAGACGATGAACTCGAGCTCGGTGCCGACGTATGCCCGCAGCCCGAGCCGGGCCAGCCGGTCGAGCTGGGCGCGGAGCACCTGCCGCGGCGAGGCCGGCACCGGCGAACCGTCCAGCCACAGCACGTCGCACAACACAAGCGCGGTCGCGTCGTGCCACGGGACCAGCCGTAGCGTGTCCAGGTCGGGCTTCATCAGCAGGTCGCCGTACCCGCGTTCCCACGACGACATCGCGAAGCCGTCGACGGTGTTCATGTCGACGTCGACGGCGAGCAGGTAGTTGCAGCCCTCGGTCCCGTGCCGCAGCACCTCCTCCAGGAAGTACCGCACACCGCAGCGCTTGCCCTGCAGCCGGCCCTGCATGTCGGTCATCGCGACCAGCACCGTGTCGACCGCGCCGGCGGTGGCCAGCTCGCGGAGCCGGTCGACCGTCAGCCTGCCTGAATCTGAGCCGGACATCGCGTCCTCCTCGGGCGGTCATTGGTACACGATCAGTCCATTGCCGAACGATAACACAACAATGGAGTGTTTGTAGACCATTGAGAAGACCGGCAAGCGATCGGCTTTCTCGGGACCCTGTTGGACACGAACGGTTCAAGTCGATGGCGCTCCCCCAAGCGGCGGCCTCGTCCGGCTTCAGCAGCGCCATTCCGATCGTCATCTCGATCCTCGAACGCCGTAGGCGGGCGCGCCGGGACCTCGCGCAGCCCGGTGGCCTTGAAGTTGTCCGCGAGCGCCTCATTGAGCCCATGGTGCGTGACGGATGGATCGTCGCAGTGACGGCGACGCCGACTGCCGCCACCTGGCTGCGAGCGCTGGACGAGCTAGGACGGATCGAGACCGTAACCGGTCTGCCAGTTCGCCACGAGCCGCGGCTACCTGACGAGGAAGGCCCTCATCCGGCTGTCGACTGCTACGCCGTCGTGCCAGCGACCGCCAACACAGTGGCCAAACTTGCGCTCGGCATCGCTGACAATCAGGCGCTCCCCCAGGTCTGCGAAGCGATCGGCGCAGGACGACCACCCGTTGTTGTCTTTCCCCGCATTAACGCCGCCCACGCAGGACAACCTGCCTGGGAACAGCACATCGCAGCGCTGTCCAAGGCCGGTGTCCACCTCGTCTACGGTGACGATGTTTGGCCACTCCATCAGCCGCGTAGGGCGCCGAACCGGCAGCTTCCATGGGCGGCGATCCGACGAAGCATCGAACAGGCCGCTAACAAGCGCGTCTCCTGAACGGTCAGTCCGCCACCTCCGACACCACAACTGGCCGTCGGCCTCGTGACGCCTCAATGACATCCTCCTTTGCGAGCTGCGCGATCGCGCGGTGGGCGGTGCTGATGGCGACGCCGTAGCGCCGCGCGAGTTCCTTGATGGGTGGGAGTACGTCACCAACCCGAAGCGCGCCGCATCGTATTGCTCCGCGAAGGTCGCGAGCGATCAGGACGTACGGGCCGCTGGGTGGAGAGGCGTCATCGAGAGCTGGCGTGCCCGTTGCAGCCGGCCGGCCGCGTGCGGCGGCGGGGCGCTCGGGCATGCGGCAGCGAGGATGGGGGCGGCACGCTGGTCTGCCTCGGCGAGCCAGGCCGCGTAGACCCGAAGTGTCTTCGCCCCGCCACCTCCGTGGCCGAGACGGCCTGCTACAGCCCTGATGTTGACGCCCGCGTTGAGCAACTCAGTCGCCGAGTAGTGGCGGAGTTTGTGAAGGGTCGAGCCGATGCCGAGCCGCTTGGCCATTCGTTCGTATCTCTGGGTCGCAGCGCCCGGATCGATGAATTTCCTGTGATCGGGCGCTGACGAGAAGACGTACCCAGCGTCGTCGAGCGTGACCCCGAGCTTCGTAGCCTCGGCCGCCGTGTGGGCTCTGTGTTCGCGGAGCAGGACAGCGGTCTCCTCGTCGAGCACGACGCGACGTTGCTGATGCGTCTTGGTGTCCTTCTCGAACCAGCGCCCATTCTCGTCCTTGCCGATCGCCCGCTTGATGTGGACGACAGCGCCATCCAAGTCAAGGTGGTACCAGTGGAGCGCACACAGTTCGCCGCGGCGGGCGCCTGTCGTCATGGCGGTCCAGGTGAACGTGCCCCAGTCAGTGCCGCGCATAAACGCATCGTTGACAAGGCGAGCGGCTTCTTCGGCAGAAGGGGTTGGGGCTGCGCTGTCGGCATAGTCGGTCTCTTGGCATCGTGCGCCAGGGTTCACGCCGATCCAGCCCTACCGAACTGCGGCGGCGAAGGCGCCACTCAGGATGTAGTGAACGGCACGGACGCCGAAGGCCTGGTATGGCCGGCACTGGTGTGGCTTACACATGCGCTTGCACTTGCGACAGTGCGGGTCGAACGGTTCACAAGGGCCAGCTGCGCCGTGTTCATCGCAGACGTGCGGCTGCGGCGTGCGGTGTTGGATGTAGTTCCGTCCGCGGCAGTGATCCATGCGCTTCCGCAGATCCGCATAGAGGGATTCCAGCGTGTGCGTCTCGATCCGGGCGATCGGCGTCGAGCCGAGGATCGGACGTATGTGCTTGTTGGCCTTGCTTACGTAGTCGCTGCACGTGCTCGGCGCGACGTCGACCGCGACCTCGAAGTAGCGATCGAGCAACTGATTCAGAGTCCGCCGACGTTCGTGGTGCGCGTCGCTCGTCGACTTGGTTCTGCAGCCTGGTCAGGGCTTTCTCGGCCTGGCGCTTGGCGTTCGGCCCCGCCGGGATGGTCTCTTTGAGGTAGATGCGCTTCTTCGTAATCGGGTCGCGTCCGGCGTACACACGCACCCGATAGCCACCGGCGCGTTCTTCGATGTTGCCCCGCCGAGTACGCGCCACCTTCGTCGCCACGCGAGCGATCGTACCGGTCAGCTGATGCCCACGGGTATGCCCACGACCTCCTGGGCGTGGAGGCTAAGAAGATCGATCGGCGGTGATCTGGGGACAAATGCCCAGGTCAGAGGCTACTTTGGTCTGATCGAAGCTGGAGCCGACGAGGGGACTCGAACCCCTAACCACCTGTTTACAAGATGCACGGCCCGCACCGACTGCGCTGTCTGCACGCTTGGACAGCCGGCGCAACGACTGCCATCGCTGCCGGATTCGCATATGCACGACTCGTCTTCATTGACAGAACCATTGACAGTGCTGTTGCCATGAGCAACCAGCTCTGAGGAGCTAGGCCGTCGTCGAGGCTCGAGGCAAATGCGGCGACCTCGAGCGGGAAGGCGACGGTGGGCAGCGCACGACGGCAGCCAGTTCCGGCCGGTGCCCCGAAGAGTCCGGCGATCCCGGAGGGGAGCGCGTGTAGCGCGAGCCCGCCGCAAGTTTAGCCACACGATCAGGCCGTGCCAACGCTCGCCGGTTGCAACCGCCTCACCAGGGCGACACCGATTAGGAGAATTTACGGTGGTGCTGACGAGGTGGATCGGCAGACCGGATCTCGGCGCCACGTCGCCGAGCCGCACACCGGGCGCCCGAGGCGAACCCGTACGAGAACGTGAGCAGCCAGAGCAACACGAGCAGCAGCTGTACGGCCTGAGATGTGTGCACCGCGCCAGCGTGATATGGCGATAGGGCGCAGGTGATCGGTGACCATCAGCTGACGTTCTCGGCGCGGCCCGGCAGCTCGTCGCAGCCTGGCGTAGCACTGCCTGCCCCGTGCCCGAGCGGTTGCGGCAAGCGGTGCCGGCCGGCCATTTGGCGCACCCGGATCGGCATGGCCATCGTTGCGGGGCTCGCGCAACGCTGCGCCAGCGACTGTTGACGATCGTGGGTCGTCACAGTTCCCGTCCCGCAGGGCTGGCTCGCCAGGACGCGCGCGTGCTGTTGGCTGGGCGGTAGTCAGTGCGCGGTTTCTGGATCGGCCTGGATCCGATCGCGATATGCAGCGTAGCCGAGTCGTCTGCCATCCCTTTCGCTCGACTCGGGGCTGCGGTTCGGTACGTGGATTGCCACGCACAGTCATGGAAACGGTCCCGATCGGCTCGGCGGGGAACACCCAGTTCAGCTGTCGCGCAATTTCTTGAGGGAGCGCCGTTTGGCTTCCTGAGTTGTCGGGCACAGCATGTTGCAACGATAGCTCAGGTGTACGGCGTCTCGGGGACACGTGGGCTTTGTTTTGCTCACGCCGAGAAGGAGCGAAGTTTCGTGTCCCCAATTCCCGTGTCCCCAATTCCCGTGTCCCTTATTCGTCTGCGTCGTTTGGCCGCGCCAACCACCCTCGCGTTTGTGCTTCTATGCGGATGCGCGTCTGAGACCGCGGGCCCTAAGGCGTTGGAGGGCCAGTCACCGCCGCCCCGGCCCGAGACATCGAGTCCGGCCGAGGGGACGAAGCCACCGAAAGGCACACGCAGCACGCCTGTCCGTGCGGTCTCCAAGGTTCGGCCGGCGGTTCCGGTTGCCCTTCGTATCGGCGGGCGGAGTTGGCCCGTGGAGCCGGTCGGCGTCGACGCGGGCCAAGCGCTGGCCATCCCGGGCGCGGTCAACACGTTGGGTTGGTGGCGGAAGGGTGCCAAGGCGGGCTCGCGGTCTGGTTTCACCGTGCTGACCGGACACGCCACCCACGACGGCGGTGGGGCCGCCAACCGCTGGTGGAGCCTGGAGCGTGGCGACCGTGTGGCGGTGCGCACCGCGCACGGGTTGCTGGTCTACCGCGTGACGTCTCGCACGACATACGCCTACGAGGACATGCCCTATGCCCGTTGGTTCCCAGCGGCAGGGCCGAGCGGGCCCCCTGCGCTCGCGCTCATCACGTGCGCCGATTACCACGACGGGCAGTGGCATGCCAACACAGTTGTCGAAGCTGTCCCGCTGGGCACCTGAGCAGCGGGCGGACGGCGCACCCTAACCCGTGCGCTCGAAGAGGAACGCGTCCCCAGGAAAGGAGGAATGTATGTACCACGACACCGCCGTAGTGGCCGTACCTGCGGGTATCACAGGCACAAGCGCAGCGCTGTTTGCGCCCGTGCAGGTCGCGTTAGGTCTCGGCGTGGTGGCCGCGCTCATAGCCGCAATGGTCTTGTTGATGGTCATGCGCTCGCGTCGGCTCGCCGACCGGTAAACCGCCCCCGGGTGCCGCGCTCGCCCTAGGGGCGAGCGCGGCACCCCAGTCGAAGAGGATCCAATGTTCGTCCTTGCGGTCGCACTCGTCGCGGTCTCCCTGCTGTACAC
>JBKPSJ010000124.1:0-38928 GCA_046765875.1 Actinomycetota bacterium | reverse complement strand
CAGACGATGAAGAAGTGGCTGCGCGGACAGCCCGAGCAGCCGACCACGATCGACGATCTCCAAGCCCTGCTCGACGCATTCGTGGAGGAGTACAACGACCACCGTCCGCACCGGTCACTGGACCACCGGGCGACCCCGGCGACGGTCTACACGACCCGTCCGAAGGCGACCCCGAGCACCGGCGACCGGGACGGCGACACCCACGATCGGGTCCGCTACGACAAGGTCGACAAGGCCGGGAAGGTCACCTGGCGCTACCGCGGCCAGATGTACTCCATCGGCATCGGCCGAACCCACACCGGAACCCGCGTCATCGTCCTGTCCCAGGACCTCGAAATCCGCGTCATCGACGCAGTAACCGGCGAACTGCTCCGCGAGCTGGTCCTCGACACATCCCAGCGCTACCAGGGCACCGGCCGCCCACCCGGCCCCACCCGCTAAAGAAGGAGGTCCGAACCCACGTCTATTGGGTTCGGACCTCCGAGATGTCCTGAGACATCACAATGGTCGGGCTGACAGGATTTGAACCTGCGACCTCTTCGTCCCGAACGAAGCGCGCTACCAAGCTGCGCCACAGCCCGAAGGCTCAGACAGATTACCTGACACCACCGGCCACGCGAAATCGGGTTCTGGTGGGTGGACGAACCGGCCGTTCAGCGGGGGAGGAGGGTCAGGAGGATGGCTTCGGGGCGGCAGCAGAAGCGGATCGGGGCGAAGGGGGAGGTGCCCAGGCCGGCCGAGATGTGCAGGGCGGACTGGCGGTCTGCTGTGCCGTACGTGGACAGGCCTTTGACCCGGGAGGTGTCCAGGTCGCAGTTGGTGACGAGGGCGCCGTAGAAGGGGACTACGAGCTGGCCGCCGTGGGTGTGGCCCGCGAAGATCAGCGGGTAGCCGTCGTTGACGAAGGCGTCCAGTACGCGCCGGTATGGAGAGTGGGTCACACCGATCGACAGATCCGCGGCCGGATCCGGACCACCGGCAACGCGGCTGTAGTCGTCCCGGGCGATGTGGGAGTCGTCTACGCCGGCGAAGTCGAGCCGCAGGCCACCGATCTTGAGCTGGGCCCGGGCGTTGTTCAAGTCGGTCCAGCCGCGCTGGATGAACGCCGCGCGCATCTCCTCGAACGGCAGGTCCGGCTCGCGGCGGACCCTGTGACGCTTATCACCCGGGACCAGATAGCGGGCCGGGTTCTTCAGCTTCGGCGACCAGTAGTCGTTCGAGCCGAAGACGAATACGCCCGGTACGTCGAGCAGCTCCCCGTACGCGTCCATCAGCGGTGGGACCGAGTGGAAGCCGGAGATGTTGTCGCCCGTGTTGACCATGAGGTCCGGCTCGAGGTCGGCGAGGCGGCGTACCCAGTCGATCTTGCGGTGCTGGCGGGGCAGCAGGTGCAGATCCGAGATGTGCAGGACCTTCAGCGGTACAGAGCCGGGGGGCAGGATCGGCAGGCTGGCGTAGCGGAGCGCGAACCATCGCAGCTCGACAATGGATGCGTACGCAACACAGGCCGCACCGGTGGCTCCCACCAGTGCCGCCGTCCGGCCAAGTGCCCGCTTACTCATTTCACCAGCCTGCCACAATCGCCTTCATGGCCGACTCACAGCTGAAGCAGCGCCTGACCGCCGATATGACCACCGCGCTGAAAGCACGCGAGAGCGTACGCCTGTCGACGCTGCGAATGGCGCTGGCCGCGGTCCAGAAGGCGGAGGTGGCCGGCAGTGTGGCCAAGGACTTGTCCGACGCCGAGGTGCTCGACGTACTGACCTCGGAGGCGAAGAAGCGGCGCGAGGCGGTCACGGCGTACCGGGACGCGGGGCGCGACGAGCTGGCCGACAAGGAGCAGGCGGAGGCTGACATCCTCGCCGAGTACCTGCCCGAGCAGCTGTCCGAAGGCGAGATCAGGCAGCTGGTCACCGAGACGATCGAGCAGACCGGCGCCGCCGAGCTCGGCCCACGCGGGATGGGCAAGGTGATGGGCGCGCTGCAGCCCAAGGTCAAGGGCAAGGCCGACGGCGCGGTGGTGGCCGCCGAGGTCAAGCGCCAGCTCGGCTTGGGCTGACCCCAAGCCGAGTGACCCCAAGCCGAGTGACCCCAGGTCGAGCAGCCGAAGCTAGCGCCGGGGGCAGTTGGGGAACCACGGCGGGCACGGCTTGGGTGGTTTCGTGGGTGGCGGATTTGGTGGCTGCGTCGGCTGCGTCGGCTGCGGTGGCGGCGTCGGCTGTACCGGTGGCTGTCCGTTCGACACGTGGATGACCACGGTCGTGCCCGACGGTGCCCCGTCGTACCAGCGTGGATCGGTGTACGCGACGGTGCCGTCCGGGTACTGCGACGGGACCCGGCCGCTGGCGACGTCGACCCCGAACCCGGCCGCACGGAGCGTGTCGCTGGCCTGCTGGACGCTCATTCCTCCGGTCTGCGGCAGCTTGGTCAGCTGACCGTTGATGATGGTGCCGGTCGGCTGCGCGAAGTTGCGTACGGGCAGGCCTTCCTCGATCTTGCTCATCGCGAGCTTCCAGATCGGGCCGGCCGTACCCGAACCGGAGACGTCGTACAGGCGATGGCCGTTCAGCGTATGGCCGTGCGCGAGGTTGTTTTGCGGCGGATCGGCGTCGCTGACGACGGTGGCGCCGGCGTAGTCCGGGGTGTACCCGATGAACCAGACGGACTTGTTGTCGTTGATCGTTCCGGTCTTGCCGGCGACGGGCCGGTCGAGCCGCATCCGGTTACCGGTACCGCCGGGCTCGTTGACGACCGACCAGAGCACCTTGTTCACGCCGTCGGCGACCCCTTGCTGCATCACCTGGGCGCAGTTGGCGCCCGGGGTCGGCAGCGAGGAGTTCAGCTTGTTCTTGATCGAGGTGACGACTGTCGGCGTGCAGTACTTGCCGCGGGCCGCGAACGCCGCGTACGCGTTCGACAGCATCAGCGGGGTCACGTTACCGACGCCCAGCGTGTACGACGGGACCGCGACCAGCGGCTTGCCCTGCTGCTCGTACACCTTCTGGCCGACGACCTTGCCGTGCTTGTAGACCGGGCTGTAGGTCGTCTTGCCGTTCACCACGCCGAGCTGGGTCGCCAGGGTGGTGATTCCGCACAGCCCGATCCGCTGAGACAACTGCAGGAAGTACGTGTTGGTCGAGTACATCGCGGCGTGGATCAGGTCCAGGTCGCCGCCCCTGGTCGAGTTCTTCGGACGGTAGTCCTTCTCGGCCGTCACATGGCCGCCGCAGGTCTTCCACTGCTTCCCGCCGAGGTCGATCGTGTCCGGCGAGTTGATCTTGTAGCTGAGCGGGACACCCTGCTGGATCGCGGCGCCGATGGTGAACGCCTTCATCGTCGATCCGTTCTGGAAGCCGCCGAAGCCGCCGGGGTACGAACGCTCGGTGTTGAAGTTGTAGACCGTCTCGCCCTTCTTCTTGTTGTTGCCGTACGGCCGCGACTGTGCCATCGCCTTGACCAGCCCGGTGCCCGGCTGGACCACGGTCATCGCCACGATCGTGTTGTCGGTTGGCTTGGACTTGGCGTCGACCGCGGCCTGCGTCTTGGCCTGCACGCTCGGGTCGAGTGTGGTGGTGATGGTCAGCCCGCCGGTCTTGAGCATCTGCTCGCGCTCGGCCGGGGTCTTACCCAGCGCCGGGTTGTCCAGCAGCTTGGACACGACGTACTCGCAGAAGAAGGGGTACCGCGAGTTCGCGCAGCCGTTCGGTGCCGGGCTGACGTTCTTCAGGTCGATCACCGGCTGCTTCATAGCGGCGGCCGCCTGCTGCGGGGTGATCAGATGGAGGTCCTGCATCCGGCGCAGTACGACGTCGCGACGGTCCTTGGCCCGGGTTGGGTTGTTCGTCGGGTCGTAGCCGACCGGGTTCTTCACCAGACCGGCCAGCGTCGCGGCCTGGGCAAGGGTGAGCTTGCCCGAGGTGGTGCGGAAGTAGTGCCGGGCCGCGGCCTCGACACCGTACGCGCCGTCGCCGAAGTAGGCGATGTTCAGGTACCGCTCGAGGATCTGGTCCTTGGTGAACTGCTTCTCCAGCGCGACGGCGTACCGCAGTTCCTTGATCTTGCGTTCGTACGTCTCGGCGGTGGCGGCCTTCTGTTCGGCCTCTGTGGTGGCCTGCTGGATCAGCGTCATCTTGACCAGCTGCTGGGTGATGCTCGACCCACCCTGGGTGACACCGTCGGCGGCCTTGTTGCGGGCCAGCGCGCGCAGCGTGCCCTTGGCGTCCAGCGCGCCGTGCTCGTAGAACCGGGAGTCCTCGACGGCGATGATCGCCTTCTTCATGATCGAGCTGATCTGGCTCAGCCGGACGAAGACCCGGTTCTGGTCGTAGATGTAGGCGATCTGGCTGCCGTCGGCGGCGAGGATCCGGGACCGGACCGGCAGCGGCTCCTGGATGAGCTCCGTCGGCAGCTTCTGGAAGGTCTGCGAGGTCTTCTCGGTACCGAAGCCGAGTAGCCCGGCGAACGGGATCACCAGGCCTGCGGCGAGCGCCCCGGACAGGACGCTCACGCCGAGGAACAGCACGACCGACTGGACGACACCGCGGTCGCCCTTCGCCTGCAAACGCATGGCCACGAGACTACGGGATCGAAATGTCATCTCTTACCCTGCTAGCCAGCGAGCAGAATACCGATCTGCCGCAGTCCGTCCAGGTCGTGTACGTCGTCGGCAAGGGCCGGCACCTCGGTCACCGGCACACTTCGATGGCCGCGGCGGAACCGGTTCGCCCGCTTACGCTCGGCCGTCACCTGCTGCATCCGGTCGGCGTGCAGCCGCAGTAGTGCCGCGGTCAGGGGATCGTCCAACTGCTCGGCGGCCGCCAGAGCACGCTCGGTGGATACGTTGAGTTCCGACGTCGTCACCCGGTTGAGGATCACGCCGGCCAGCGGCATCTCCTCCTCGCGGAGCCGTTCGGCGAAGTACGACGCCTCGCGCAGCGCGTCGTTCTGCGGAGCGGCCACGACCACGAACGCGGTATGCGACTGACGCAGCAGTGCCACCGTGGCCTCGGACCGTTCGCGGAAGCCGCCGAAGAGGGTGTCGAACGCCGCCGCGAAGGTCTGTACGTCCTTGAGCACCTGTGCGCCGAGGATCTTGGTCATCGTGTTCGTGACCATGCTGAACCCGGTCGACATCAGTCGCAGCGGGCCGCGCGCGGGCGCCAGCAGGAGTTTGAGGAACCGGCCCTCCAGCAGCGAGGCCAGCCGCTCAGGCGCATCGAGGAAGTCGAGCGCCGAGCGCGACGGCGGGGTGTCCACCACGATCAGGTCCCAGCTGTCGTCCTGCTGGGCCTGTTGATGAAGCTGGCCGAGCTTCTCCATCGCCATATATTCCTGGGTGCCGGCGAACGACGACGACAGAGCGATGTAGAAGGGATTCTCCAGGATCTGCTTGGCCTTGTCCGGCGAGGCATGTGCGAGCACCACCTCGTCGAAGGTGCGCTTCATATCGAGCATCATCGCGTCGAGCCTGCCGCCGTCCAGGGGCTCGACATCCCCGACCTCACGCGGGGTGTTGTCGAGCTCGGTCAGCCCGAGCGCCTGCGCCAGCCGCCGGGCCGGGTCGATGGTGAGTACGACGACTCGCCGGCCCTGTTCGGCCGCCCGCAGCCCGATCGCCGCGGCGGTGGTGGTCTTGCCGACGCCGCCGGCTCCGCAGGTGACCACGATGCGGATGTCCGGGTCGGCGATCAGGGCGTCCACGTCGAGCGCCGTCATCCGCCCATCCCCTCGGCGAGTTCCTCGGACAGGTCGTACACGGCACCCAGGTCGATGCCGTCGGGCACCAGCCCGAGCTCCGCGACCGGGCGGCCCAGTTCGTCGATCCGGGACCGGTTCTCGCGTTCCAGCCCGATCCGGATCGCGTGGTCGCGCGCCTCGGCGGCGAGCGCCGCCAAGGTCTCGCGGTCGTCCGGCAGTCCGGCCGCGGCCAGGCTCATCTTGATCTCCCGGAGCGGGAGCTTCTCCTTGGCCGCCAGCGCGAGCGTGTCGTCGTCGAGCGGGCTGCGCCGGACCATGTTCACGATCACCGAGCCGATCGGCAGCCCGAGCTCGGCCAGTTGCTCGGCCGCGTCGACGGTCTCCTGCACCGGCATCTCCTCGAGCAGGGTGACCAGGTGGACCGCGGTCCGGTCCGACTTCAGCAGCTTCATGATCGAGTCGGCCTGGGCGCGGACCGGCCCGACCTTGGCCAGCCCGGCGACCTCGTGGTTGACGTTCAGGAACCGTGGGATCCGCCCAGTGGGCGGCGCGTCCAGCACTACCGCGTCGTACACGAACTGGCCGTGCACCTTGCGCCGGGCCGCCTCGTACACCTTCCCGGTGAGCAGCACGTCGCGCAGTCCGGGCGCGATCGTGGTGACGAAGTCGACCACCCCGAACCGGTCGAGCGCCTTTCCGGCCCGGCCGAGGTGGTAGTACATGTCGAGGTACTCCAGCAGCGCCGCCTCGGCGTCGACCGCCAGCGCGTACACGTCCCCGCCGGCCGGTGCGACCGCGATCTTGCGCTCCTTGTACGGCATCGGGGGTACGTCGAACAGCTGGGCGATCCCCTGCCGTCCCTCGACCTCCATGAGCAGGACATTCGTCCCCTCCGTGGCCAGCGCCATCGCCAGTGCGGCGGCCACGGTGGTCTTCCCGGTACCCCCCTTCCCCGACACGACATGCAACCTCGTCACGCCGACAGCCTAGGCCCCAGCCTCATTCGGGCCTTCCGTCGGCGTTGCGGTCGCGGCCTCGATAGGCTCGCGGGCATGACGAAGTGGGAGTACTTCACCGTGCCTCTGCTGGTCCACGCGACCAAGGAGATCCTGGACAACGTCGGCGAGGAGGGCTGGGAGCTGGTCTGCGTCGTGCCAGGTCCCACGCCCGAATCGCTCGTCGCCTACCTCAAGCGCGAGAAAGAGGAGTGAGTGTGCCGACCCCCGAGGAGACCTTGAAGGAACTCGGCCTCGAGCTGCCGCCGGTGGTGAAGCCGGTCGCCGCGTACGTTCCGGCGGTACGTACCGGCAACCTGGTGTACGTGTCCGGCCAGGTGCCGATGCGCGACGGCAAGCTGGTGGCCACCGGCAAGCTGGGCGGCGAGGTCTCGCCGGACACCGGTATCGAGTGCGCCCGTCAGTGCGCCCTGAACGCGTTGGCCGCGCTGAACAGCGTGGCGCCGCTCGGCGAGGTCAAGCGGATCGTCAAGGTGCTGGCGTTCATCGCCTCGACGCCGGACTTCACCGGCCAGCCGCAGATCGCCAACGGCGCGTCGGAGTTGTTCGGCCAGGTGCTCGGTGAGGCCGGCAAGCACGCCCGCAGTGCGATCGGCGTACCGGTGCTGCCGCTGGACGCGCCGGTCGAGGTGGAGCTCATCGCCGAGGTCGCGTGAACCGCGCCCTGCCGCTGACCGGAGCGCTGGCCGAGGCCGCGCTCCGGTTCGCCCGGGACGGCGGTACGCCGGTCCAGCCGCGCCCAGCATCGACGGTGATCCTGCTGCGCGACGCTGAGCAGGGTCCGCAGGTGTACCTGTTGCGGCGTACCGCGTCGATGGCGTTCGCGGCGGGGATGACGGTGTTCCCGGGCGGCCGGGTCGATCCCGGCGACGCGTCGGTGGCCGACGCGTGGGTGGGGCCGGCGCCGGCGGAGTTCGCCGCCCGGATGGGCTGTCCGGACCAGGTGGCGGTCGCGTTCGTGGCGGCCGCGGTACGCGAGACGTTCGAGGAGTCCGGCGTGCTGCTGGCCGGGCCGTCGGCGGACTCGATCGTGGCCGACACGTCCGGCGACGACTGGGAGGCCGAGCGGATCGCGCTGGAGGGAAGGTCGCTGAGCTTCGCGGACTTCCTGCACGGGCACCGACTGGTACTGCGCGCCGACCTGCTCGGCGTCTGGGCGCACTGGATCACGCCGGAGTTCGAGCCGCGCCGGTACGACACGAGGTTCTTCGTCGCGGCGCTGCCGGCCGGGCAGAAGACGCGGGACGTGTCCGGCGAGTCCGACGAGGTGACCTGGCTCGGTCCACGAGAAGCTGTGGAACAGGTCGACGCGGGCGAGATGGCGATGCTGCCGCCGACGTACGTGTCCTGCTCGGAGATCGCGACGTACCGGACCGTCCAGCAGGTGCTGGCGGCGTCACGGGAGCGGGAGATCCGCGCGATCCTGCCGCGGACGCGGATCGAAGGCGACACGGTCTATCTGGAGGAGTCGTGACCGATGCGGTGACGGCGCGGGCCAGCCGCGTTCTCGCGCCCAACCCGAGCCCGATGACGCTCGAGGGCACCAACACCTGGATCCTGCGTACCGGCGGGGAGTCGTCGGTCGTGATCGACCCGGGCCCGCTGATCGAGCACCACCTCCGTGCCGTACTCGTCGCCGCGGGCCGAGTCGACCTGGTATTGCTCACCCATGGACATGCAGACCATGCCGAGGGCGCGACTTGGTTCGGTCGTGAGGCCGGGTCTGACGTCCGCGCGCTCGATCCGGCGCACCGCCTCGGCTCCGAAGGGCTGGCCGACGGCGATGTGGTCGAGATCGGTGACCTGCGTGTCGATGTCCTCGGTACGCCGGGCCACAGCTCGGACTCGCTCTCGTTCTGGCTGCCGGACGAGGCGTCGCTGCTGACCGGTGACACCGTTCTCGGCCGGGGCACGTCGGTTGTAGCGCACCCGGATGGTTCGCTCGGTGCGTACCTGGGCTCGCTGCGCAGGCTGCAAGCGCTGGCCTCGGAGGTCGGGGTCGAGACCGTCCTGCCCGGGCATGGGCCGGTGATCACCGATGCGCTCGGCGTGCTGACGTACTACCTGAAGCACCGCGCCGAGCGCCTCGATCAGGTACGTGCGGCCCTCGCCGACGGAGCGACGACCCCACACGAGGTCGTCGAACGCGTGTACGCCGACGTGGACCCGATCCTTTGGCCTGCGGCCGAGCTCTCGGTCCGAGCCCAGCTGGACTACCTCGCGGCGGGGTAGCCCACCTTCCGTGGTGGGTTCCCGCACCGTGTTGTGGGTTCCCGGACCGCACACGGTACGGCAACCCACCACGCCCGCCTGGAACCCACAACGCCGGGAGCCTGAGCGGGTTTCCACAGGCAGCAAGGTGATGGTCTGGTCGGGACGGATACGCCAGATCATTCGGGGCATGAACCCCAAACTCAGAGCGCGAACCGACGGGTCGGGCGGTGTTTTCTCACGGCGCGATGCCCTCGACTGCGGGTACACAGCAGAGCAGGTCCGGCATCGGCTGGCAGACGGCCGCTGGAGGCGGATCAGGCGTGGCTACTACTCAGAGTCAGACGATGTCTATGACGCCTTGCCGGCGTGGGAGCGCGAGTTGTTCGATCATCGGTTGGCCGTACATGCGGTCGCGCGATCGGTGCGCCCGGGCAGTGCGGCCATAAGTCATTGGTCGGCCCTCGTGATGCACGGTATCCCCGTCTGGGCGGTGGATCTCGGCACCGTCCACCTCACACGTGTCGCCGGGCGGTCCAGTAGGACTGTCGACGGCCTCTGTCAGCATGTCGGCAAGATCCACGCGGACGACTTGATCGAGGTTGGTGGTCTGCTGGTCACCGCGCCGACGCGGGCGCTCGTCGAGACGGCGTGCACGGCGGAGTTCGAGTCGATCGTGGTGAGCGCGGATGCTGCTCTGCGGGACGGACTGGTTTCGCGCGATGCGGCCGGCCGGCTGCTCAGGGAGACTCTGTTCTGGCCGGGCGGTCCTCGTGCCCGTGCGGCTCTGGCCTTTGCCGACGGAAGGGCCGAGTCGGTCGGCGAGTCACGTCTGCGTTTGCTGATGGATCGACACGGGTTGCCACGGCCGACGCTGCAGGCACGATTCCACGACAGTGACGGCGACTTCGTGGGCCGTGTCGACTTCTACTTCCCCGCTCAACGCGTGGTCGTCGAGTTCGACGGCCGGACCAAGTACGGATCGGATCCGCACGGCGCAATACTGGCCGAGAAGGAGCGGGAGGATCGACTGCGCGGTCTGGGGCTCATCGTTGTACGCATCGCCTGGCACGAGTTGGACCAGCCGAGCATCGTCGTCGCCCGGATCCGTCGCGCGTTCGCCCGCGCCACCACCGCGGCCTGACCAGTCGTGCTCGCCTTGCACACCGGCGTGACTGCGTCCCCCCGGCCTGTCTCGCCAGTAAGTACCGATGGCGTGGGTTCGCGTGCGGTCTGGCGGGTTCGCCGACGACATGCCGTGCGCGCACCCACAACAGCGTGCGGACACCCACTACAGCGTGCGCGCACCACAACAGCGTGCCCGCACCCACAAGAGCGTGCGCGCACCCACGAGTCAGGGTCCACGCGGAGTCAGCGGGCGCGGCGCTGCAGGCGTTCGACATCGAGGAGGACGACCGAGCGCGGCTCCAGCCGGACCCAGCCGCGGGAGGCGAAGTCGGCCAGCGCCTTGTTCACGGTCTCGCGGGATGCGCCGACGAGCTGGGCCAGCTCTTCCTGCGTGAGGTCGTGGTGGACGTGGACGCCGTCGTCCGCGGTCCGGCCGAACCGCTGGGCCAGGTCGAGCAACGCCTTGGCCACCCGCCCCGGTACGTCGGAGAACACCAGGTCGGCGACGACGTCGGACACCTTGCGCAGCCGGGACGCCAGTTGCAGCAGCAGGCCGCGTGCGACCTCGGGACGTCCGTTCAGCCAGCGCAGCATCTCGTCGTGTGACAGTCCCATCAGCACCGCGTCGGTCACGGCGGTGACCGACGCCGACCGTGGTCCCGGGTCGAACAGCGACAGCTCGCCGAACATCTGTCCCGGCCCGAGCACGGCGATCAGGTTCTCCCGCCCGTCGGCCGAGGTGCGGCCCAGCTTGACCTTGCCCTCGACCACGATGAACAGCCGGTCGCCAGAATCCCCCTCGTGGAACAGGACCTGGCCGCGGCGCAGCTTGGTCTCGGTCATGGCCGCGGACAGCGCGCTCGCGGCCTCGTCGTCGAGCTCAGAGAACAACGGCGCCTGCCGGAGCACGTTGACGTCAACCACTCGGGCCTCCTCGGACCTGTGGCTGGGACCGGCCCGGGGAGCCCGCCCAGCTCGGGTACGGCGCGCACGCTGGCTACGGTGCGTGCCTGAAACGGTAGCCCCTCGGATGTCCCGGCCGCCACGTAGGCTGGCATCATGCCAACGCCGCCGGCCGGGACCCACGTCTCCGAGGCCCCTGTACCGAAGTTCCGGCCCTTCAAACTGAAGGAGCCCGAGACGCACAGCCAGCTGGTCCGCCGTGCGCGCAAGATGAACCGCGAGCTGGCCAAGACGTACCCCGACGCGCACACTGAGCTGGACTTCACCACGCCCCTCGAGCTACTGGTCGCCACGATCCTGTCGGCGCAGACGACCGACAAACTGGTCAACACCATCACCCCGACGCTGTTCGCGAAGTACCGTACCGCCGAGGCTTATGCGAGTGCCGATCGCGAGGAGATGGAGACCATTCTCAAACCGACCGGCTTCTTCCGCGCCAAGACCAACAGCGTGATGAAGCTCGGCCAGGCGCTCTGCGAGGACTTCGGCGGCGAGGTGCCGCCGCGGCTGGAGGACCTCGTCAAGCTGCCCGGCGTCGGGCGCAAGACAGCGAACGTTGTCCTGGGCAACGCTTTCGGCATCCCGGGCATCACCGTCGACACCCACTTCGGCCGGCTGATCCGCCGGTTCGGCTGGACCGAGGAGACCGACCCGGTCAAGGCGGAGCACATCATCGGCGACCTGTTCCCGAAGAAGGACTGGACGATGTTGTCGCACCACTTGATCTGGCATGGCCGGCGCCGCTGCCATGCGAAGAAGCCGGCCTGCGGCGCCTGCCCGGTGGCCCGCTGGTGTCCGTCGTACGGTGCCGGCCCGACCGACCCCGAGCTCGCGGCGAAGCTGGTGAAGGACGTGCCGTGATCGTACGCAAGACCCTTGCCTGCCTGGCCTTACTCGCGGTTCTGGCCGGGTGCGGCGGCACCACCGAGCAGACCGCGCAACAGCCACGCCCGACCAGCATGCTGACGGCCGCGAACATCCCGGCCTGTGTCGCGCCGCCGGCCGCGGGCGGCACGGTGGACCGCGGCCTGCCCGACGTCACACTCGACTGTCTGGTCAAAGGTCAGCCGGTCAAGCTGACCGATCTGCGTGGCAAGCCGATGCTGGTCAACATCTGGGCCCAGTGGTGCGGACCGTGCCGTCAGGAGGCGCCGTTCTTGAAGCAACTCGCCGACACGGTCGCGGGATCGGGCAACATCACGGTGCTCGGCGTCGACATCGCCGATCCGCAGCCGGCCGCCGCGGTGAAGTTCGCGTCCGAGCACGGCTGGCGGTACCCGCAGCTGAAGGACCCGGACAAGCTGCTGATGGAGCCGCTCAACCTGGTCGGCCCGCCCGCGACGGCATTCGTCGCGCCCAGCGGCGAGATCCGGTATCTGCACCTCGGCCCGTTCTCGTCGTACGACGACCTGGTCACGGAGGTTCACGACTATCTCGGGGTGAGTCTGTGAGCGAAGACCTCCCAGAATGGCTGCGGACGCTGGCCAAGGCGTCCGAGACCGTGGAGCCGGAGCAGTTGTCGCGGTTCGTGCCACCACAGGAGCCGAGCGTCCGCGACTCGGCGGTGCTGATTCTGATGGCCGACGACGGCGACCACCCCGACGTGTTACTCACCGAACGGGCCTGGACACTGAGGTCGCACGCCGGGCAGATGTCGTTCCCGGGCGGACGTGTCGACCCGTCCGACGGCGAGGGTGAACAAGCGATCGTCAACGCGGCGCTGCGGGAGGCCCAGGAGGAGACCGGGCTGGATCCTACTGGTGTGCAGGTGTTCGGAATCTGGCCGGCGCTGTGGGTGCCGGTGAGCAACTTCGCCGTCTCGCCGGTGCTGGCCTGGTGGCGCGAGCCGTCCCCGGTCGCGGTGGTCGATCCGGCCGAGGTGGCCTCGGTGCACCGGGTCGAGCTGGCCGCATTGGCGGACCCGCGTAACCGGGTTATGTGTGCGTACCCGTCCGGGTTCAGCGGTCCGGCGTTCCTACCGGACGGGCTGTTCATCTGGGGCTTCACCGCGCTGCTGCTCGAGCGCCTGCTCGAGCTTGGTGGCTGGGCAAGGGACTGGGACACCTCACGCGTGGTTCCGCTGCCCGACAAGATGGCTCAGGCGGCATGGCGGGACCGATCGCGGCTGGATCAGGCCGAGCAGAAGCTGCTCAAGACCATCGAGCACGACCTGGCTAGACCGGACGATGAGTCATGAGCAACCTCGACATCGCGCTGCTGATCGTCACCGGGCTGGTGGCGATCTCCGGTTTCGTGGAGGGGTTCGTCCTCGGCGCCTGCGCGACCATCGGGCTGGTGGCCGGCTCGCTGGTCGGCATCTACGGCGTGCCGGTGGTGCTGAGCAACTTCAACCCGAGCGTGACGGTGTCGTTCGTGGCTCTGGTGCTGGTAATCGTGCTGGCTGCTGGCGGTCGTACCCTCGGGGCGTTTCTGGGTACGAAGCTGCGCAACCAGATCAACTGGCGGCCGGTACGGGCGATCGACGCGCTCGGTGGTGGCGTACTGGCGGCGGTCTCGGTGCTGGTGGTGGCGTGGGTGCTCGGCGTCGCGGTCAGCGGCGCGCGGATCCCGTCGGTGACGTCGGCGGTACGCGGCTCGAAGGTGCTCGCCAAGGTCGACCAGATCATGCCGGCCGGCGCCGACCGGGCCCTGCAGGCGTTCAACGACGTGGTCAACACCGACCTGTTCCCACGGTTCCTCGACCCGTTCGTACCGGAACGGATCCGCCCGGTCCGCCCGCCGGACAGCACCACCAGCCGGCTGCCGACGGTGCAGGCGGCGTACAGCCGGGTCGCGAAGATCACCGGCGTCGCCTCGTGCTCGCGGGGTCTCGAGGGATCCGGTTTCGTGTACGCACCGCAACGGGTGATGACGAACGCGCACGTGGTCGCCGGTATCGAGAACCCGACGGTCGAGGTCGCCGACAAGAAGTACGAGGCGACGGTGGTGCGATACGACCCCGAGGTCGACGTCGCCATCCTGTACGTCCCGGAGCTCCGCGTACAGCCGCTGAACCTCGACTCCAGCGGCAAGGCGGATGCGTCGGCCGTGGTGCTCGGCTATCCGGAGAACGGGCCGTTCAACGCCACCCCGGCCCGGATCAGGTCCGAGGAGCGGCTCCGCGGCCCGGATATCTACGGCGACAAGACCGTGACCCGGCAGGCGTTCTCGATCTGGGCGTCGGTACGACCCGGCAACTCCGGCGGACCGTTGCTTTCGGCAAAGGGCACCGTGTACGGCGTGGTGTTCGCCGCCTCCGTGGAGGACGACCGGACCGGTTACGCGCTCACCGCCGAGCAGGTCTACGACGACGCGCGAGCCGGCGCCTCGGCGACCGAGGAAGTCTCCACTCGCGGTTGTACCTAGATCTTCGCGAGCCAATCGAGCAGCACGGAGGTGAAGACGCCGGGAGCCTCCTCGTGCGGGAAATGCCCGGCGCCGGTGAGGACGTGCTGGTCGTGCGATCCGGTGATCAGCCGGGCGGGGGTAGGGCCGAGCGGCGTCGCGGGGTCCTGCGCGCCGTCGATCTGGAGCACCGGTACGCCGATCGGAGTCCGCATCCGCGCCGAGTAGCGCCGCCCATCAGACCGGATTCGGGAGCGCACCAGCCAGCGGTGGTACTCCAGCGCACAGTGCGGGGCCGGCCAGACCTGCAGTGCGGCCCGGTACCGCCGGCTCGCCTCAGCGTCGGGGAACGGCGAGCCCGGCGCGGACCAGGAGCGCAGCAGTTCGTCGACTACCGCTCCGTCGCGAGCGAGCAAGCGGCGTTCCGGCAACACCGGGAGTTGGGCGAGCCCCACCTTCACAAGGCTGCTCAGCCGGTTCGACACCGGCCGCATCAAGGCCAGCGGATGCGGCGCCGCCACCGCCGCCAAGGCCCGGACCTGTCGCGCGGCCAGCACCGCCGTCGACCAGGCGACGAACCCGCCCCACCCGTGCCCGACCAGCACCGCCGAGGTCTCGCCGAGCGAGCGGATCACCCCCGAGACATCCGCCGCCGCGGTGAACGGGTCGTACCCGCGCGGTGTCTTGTCGCTCGCGCCATACCCGCGCAGGTCCATCGCGACGGCCCGCCAGCCGGCGTCGGCCACGGCAGGCAACTGGTGCCGCCAGGCCCACCAGAACTCGGGGAAACCATGCAGGAACAGCACCATCGGCGCACCCTCGTCCCCGCACTCGGCGACATGGAACCTGGCGCCGTTCGCCGACACCAGCGCATGCGACCACGGACCGCTGATGAGCAGGTCCGATACCCCGGCGGGACTCAATTCCTCGTGATCGCCTTCAACTGCTCGACCGACTCCTTCGAGCTCTCGATGGCGCGCTCCGGGCCCTTGGCCTTCTTCATCTGTGTTATCCCGACGAACACCAGGCCCGTGCCGATCAGCAGGTATGCAGCGGCCACGATCAGGAACGCCACCGCCGGACCCAGCCCGGCCGCCACCAGCGCGAACGCGGCTGAGATGCTGAGCAGGACGACGGCGAGCAGCGCGAGGAAGGCCGCAGCCGCGAACATCCCGGCACCGACACCGACGGCCTGGGCGCTTCGCTTGAGCTCGGCCTGGGCGAGCTTGATCTCGCCCCGGACCAATGCGGACAGGTCGCGGCTGGCATTGGCCACGAGTTGGCCGACCGTCGGCTCGCTGCCGTTCTGCCCGATTGCCATTGACCTCTTCCTTCCGCAGCTGCTCCGTACCCTCGAGACTATCGCCAGGGCCCGTCAGTCGCTTTCTTCGGCGCGGATGACGGCGAGGACTGCGTTGATCAGCGCCAAGTGAGTGAAGGCCTGCGGGAAGTTGCCCAGGTGGCGGCCGCTGTTGGCGTCGATCTCCTCGGCGTACAGCTCGAGTGAGCTTGCGTACGACAGCAGCTTCTCGCACAGGCACCTGGCCCGCGGAACCTCGCCGATCATGACCAGCGCCGACACCAGCCAGAACGAGCAGATCGTGAACGTGCCCTCATCGCCGGCCAGCCCGTCCTCGGTGTCGTCCACCCGGTACCGCAGCACCATGTCGTCCTCGGAGAGCTCGTCGGCGATCGCCAGCACGGTCGCCCGGACCCGCTCGTCGTCACCGGGCAGGAAACCGAGCAACGGGATGAGCAGGACCGACGCGTCCAGCGCCTTGGTGCCGTAGTGCTGGACGAACACGCCGCGATCGTCCAGCGCGTTCGCCAGCACGTCCGCGCGGATCTCCTCGGCCGCGGCGTGCCACTCAGCCGCCAGCTTGACCTCGCCGCGGTTGGCCGCGATCCGCGCGCCCGAGTCGGCCGCCTTCCAGCACGACACCTTCGAGGAGGTGAAGTGCTGCGCGCCGGACCTGACCTCCCAGATCCCCTGGTCGGGATTGCGCCACCTCTCCAGCGCCCGCTCGACCTGGGTCTGGACGATCCGCCAGATGCGGTCGTCGACCCGGTGCCGCTTGCCGGTGTAAAGCGCGATCGACTCGACCACCGCGCCCCAGACGTCGTGCTGACGCTGGTCGTACGCCGCGTTGCCGATCCGCACCGGGCGGGCCCCGTCGTACCCGGACAGGTGCTCGAGCACGTGCTCGGTCAGGACGCGCTCGCCGTCGACGCCGTACATGATCTGCAGGTTGCCGCCCTCGGCATCTGCGACGTCGGCGACGAAGTTGAAGAAGTCCCCGGCCTCCCAGTCGAAACCGAGTGCGAACAATGCCCACAGCGTGAACGTGGTGTCGCGGATCCAGGTGTAGCGATAGTCCCAGTTGCGAATGCCACCCGGTGTCTCGGGCAGGGACGTCGTCGCCGCGGCCACGACGGCACCACTGGGTGCGAACGTCAGGCCCTTGAGCGTGAGCGCGCTGCGCTGCAGGAAGCTGCGCCACGGGTGGTCGGGGAAGTGGCCGCGGTCCAGCCAGTGCTGCCAGTGGTGGCAGGTCCAGCGCAGCCGGTCGTCGGCCTCCTCGATCGTGCGCGGTGCGCCGTGCTCGCTCCACGACAGCGCGACGAACCTGCTGTCGCCGGCCTTGAGCAGTGTGCGAGCGGTCGCCTGCGAGCCCTCGAACCCGACGTTGAGATCGGTGGTCAGGTAGAGCTCCCGCCCCATGCCTTCGCCGGACGCGATCGCCTCGTGGTAATCGTCGTTCGCGTACCGCCAGCTGGCGGGCAGCCGGCCGTAGTCGAACACCGGCGCGCAGTCCATACGTACCTGGACCTCGCCGTTGACGCAGCGGATCCGGCGCAGCAGCACGTGGTCGGCGTCGTAGTCCGTGGGCGCGCGGCGATGCGTCGTCGACCGCTCGGTCTCGTGATGCCACGGGCCCATCACCAGCGCGTCGGTGACGACCAGCCAGCCGCCCGGCGTCCACCAACTGGTCTCGAGCACCAGCGTGCCGGGGACGTAGCGCCGCGCGGACGGTACGTCGACACCGGCCGGCGCGACCCGGAACGAACCGGCGTCCCGGTCGAGAATCGAGCCGAACACGCTGGGGGAGTCCATCCGCGGCACGCACAGCCACTCGATCCCGCCATCGGGTGCGACCAGTGCCGTCGTCTCACAATCGGAGAGGAAGCCGTAGTCGCCGATCGGTGGGAACTGGTTGCGCTGCGGTGTCAGTTCGCCGTCCACGACTCCAGTCTTGCAGCAGTCCGGCTATCAGATGTACACGGCCACGACGCCGAGGGCGAATGCGGTGGCGGCGAGGGCGAGCATGGTGGTCGCGAGGATGCGCAACTGGCGTTGCAGCGCGGGGCGCTCGGCCGCGGTGGCGAAGATCCGGCGCGGCCAGTGTCGCCAGGAGACGTACCAGAAGATGCCTGAGGCAACAAGGAGAAGGACCGCCTTGACGACGTGAATCCAGGGCGATGTGTCGACAATCAGCCACAGCACGATGCCTGAGGCACCGATCGCGGCGATCAGCGCGAGCACCCTCCACCGGTTGCCGGAGGCAATGACAGCGGTCAGTGCCTCACGACTGTCCTCGTCCTTGCCGTAGAAGCGGGCGAGTTTCGGCTGGACGACGAACAGCGAGTACGCCATCCCGCCCACCCAGGCCGCGGCCAGTCCGGCGTGGATGACCGCGACCAGGGCCGTCAAGGGTCAGTCCTCGTCGGCCTTGCCGGAGGCAAGGTTCTCCCTGATCAGGTCCATCACCGACGAGTCGGCCAGTGTGGTCACGTCGCCGACCTCGCGGTTCTCCGCGACGTCGCGGAGGAGCCGGCGCATGATCTTGCCCGACCGCGTCTTCGGCAGTTCGGCGACGACCATGATCGTGCGCGGCTTGGCGATCGGGCCGATCTCCTTGGACACGTGGTCGCGCAGTTCCTTGACCACGTCCGGGCCGCCGTCGCCGGCCTCGGCGCGCAGGATCACGAACGCCGCGATCGCCTGCCCGGTTGTCGGGTCGGTCGCGCCCACCACGGCCGCCTCGGCGACCTTCGGGTGCGAGACCAGAGCGGACTCGATCTCAGTGGTGGACATCCGGTGCCCGGACACATTCATCACGTCGTCGACCCGGCCGAGCAACCACAGGTCGCCGTCCTCGTCCTTCTTCGCGCCGTCACCCGCGAAGTACAGGCCCGGCCAGCGCGACCAGTACGTATCGACGAACCGCTGGTCGTCGCCCCACAGCGTGCGCAGCATCGCCGGCCACGGCTTGGTCAGCACGAGGTAGCCGCCGGATCCGTTCGGCACCGCATTGCCCTCGTCGTCGACCACCTCGGCGGACACACCCGGTAGCGGCTTCATCGCCGCGCCCGGTTTGCCCGAGGTGACACCGGGCAGCGGCGAGATCATCTGCATCCCGGTCTCGGTCTGCCACCAGGTGTCGACCACCGGGGTCCGGGATCCGCCGATGTTCTCGCGGTACCAGATGTACGCCTCGGGGTTGATCGGCTCGCCGACCGTGCCGAGGATCCGCAGCGTGGACAGGTCGAACTTGGCCGGGAACTCGTCGCCCCACTTCATGAACGTACGGATCGCGGTCGGCGCGCAGTACAGGATCGAGACCTTGTACTTCTGGATGATCTCCCACCAGCGGCCCTTGTGCGGGGTGTCCGGGGTGCCCTCGTACAGCACCGAGGTGGCGCCGTTGGCCAGCGGGCCGTACACGATGTAGCTGTGCCCGGTCACCCAGCCGATGTCGGCCGCGGTCCAGAAGATGTCGTCGTCCTTGAGGTCGAAGACCGCCCAGTGCGTGTACGATGTGCCGACCATGTAGCCACCGGTGGTGTGCAGGATGCCTTTGGGCTTGCCGGTGGTGCCGGACGTGTACATCACGTACAGCGGATGCTCGGCGTCGAAGGCCTCCGGCGTGTGCTCGGCCGACTGCTTGCCGACGGCATCGTCCCACCAGACGTCACGCCCGTCGGTCATCTCGGTGTCCTGGCCGGTGCGGCGGACCACCAGCACGGTCCGGACGTCCGGGCACTCGGCGACGGCGGTGTCGACCGCGGGCTTGAGCGCGCCCTGTGCGCCGCGGCGGTAGCCCCCGTCGGCGGTGATCACGACGCGGGCGTCGCAGTCCAGGATGCGGTCCTTGAGTGCCTCGGAGGAGAAGCCGCCGAACACCACCGTGTGCGGGGCGCCGATCCGTGCGCAGGCCAGCATCGCGATCACGGTCTCGGGGATCATCGGCATGTAGATCGCGACCCGGTCGCCGGTGTTCACGCCGAGCTCGGTCAGTGCGTTGGCCGCCCTGCTCACCTCGTCCTTGAGCTGGGCGTAGGTGATCTCGCGGGTGTCGCCGGGCTCGCCCTCGAAGTAGTACGCGATCCGGTCGCCGTTGCCGGCCTCGACATGCCGATCGATGCAGTTGTACGCGGCGTTGAGCTTGCCGTTCACGTACCACTTCGCGAAGGGCGGATTGGACCAGTCCAGTGTCTGCGCCGGCTCGGTGGCCCAGCTGATCCGCTTGGCCTGCTCGGCCCAGAAGCCCTCCGGGTCGGCCTCGGCGGCCGGATACGCGTCCGCCTTGACGTTCGCGTTCGCCGCCAGATCGGCCGGCGGGTCGAAGCGCCGGTTCTCGTGCAGCAGGTTGGACAGTGCCTCGTTCGAGCGGGACTCGGTCACAGCTCAGCTCCTTGTCGCGACGCCGGTGTTCGCTTCTGCGGTCATTCTTACCAACACGGGCACGATCGGTCATCAGCGATCCGATCCGCGGCGCCCGGCCGTACCGGACTTGCGGTGAGCTGACCGGAACCTGCGACGGACGTATCCGCGAGCCGGCTTCGACGTCCCGTACCCGCCGAAGTGCACTTCATACCCCAAACGCGCGGCGCGCTGGCGGCCGGGGTTGAGGTTGCTGAGCGCGGGTTACGGTTGGCGCGGGAGGAGAGCCGATGCTGCGGATCCACTTCGGTGAGGCCGACTTGCGGCGGACCCGGTTCGCCGACCGGCCGGAGCCGTTGTGGGAGACCGCGCTCGGCGTGCACGCGCTCAGCCGCGACGTCCGGGTACCCGCCACGGCGCGGTCCTGGCGTACGGCGATGCGGTCGCGGCTGCATCCGGGGATGCGGCCGATGTTCATGCTGTTCTCGCGGCACGGGCTGTTCCCTGACTTCCTGGTCCCCGACGCGACGGGCCTCCGCAACGGGTTGCAGGCGGTACGTGAGGCGCCGGCTGAACTCATGCAGGCCGAACTCGCTCCATTCCTGCCGCCCGACTGCCTGACCGGATATCCGGTCGACCTCCTCGCCGGCGCCGCCAAGGCTCGCCGTGACCTGAGCACCGCCGTCCGGCTGGTGCACGAGACGATGATCGCGCCGGTTGCCGGGTCGATCGAACGCCGGCTGGCCGCCGACGTCGCGTTCCGCTCGCACCTGCTGCTCGCCGACGGGCTGGACGCCACCCTCGACGCGCTGCACCCGGATCTGACCTGGACCCCGCCGGTGCTGACGGCACGCCCGCACGGCGACGAGGACCGGGTGTCCGAGATCCATCTCGGCGGGCGCGGGCACCTGCTATACCCGACCGGCTTCACCACCGTGAACCTCATCATCGACCAGCCGTGGCGTACGCCGGTGCTGTTCTACCCCGCACACGACGACGGGTACGAAGTGCAACCCGGCCGAACCGCGCTGGCGGACCTGCTCGGCCGGACCCGGGCGGAGGTGCTTGTCGCACTGGCGCCGCTGGCCGAGGGGGCGAGCACCAGCCAGTTGGCCCGGCGTACCGGAATCTCGGCGGCATCGGCGAGCGAGCACGCGCGGGTGCTGCGCCGGTCCGGTCTGGTGGAGTCCCGTCGCGCCGGCAAGTCCACCCTGCACACCCTCACCCCGCTAGGCCGCCGCCTCTTGGCCACGGCCTGAGCGTCCGACACCCGCGGTGATGCTCAACGCCACCGCGGGGGTGTGCAACCTGCTAGTGCCTGGCAGGACCCTCCGCGCCCGCGCCGGTCAGCGCGCGGACCTCGAGCTCGGGGTACCGCTCCTGGCTCGACAGGTCCTTGCTGATCAGCGTGCCGACGATGCCGAACAGGAAGCCGGCAGGGATCGAGACGATTCCCGGGTTCGACAGCGGGAACCACTGCCAGTCGTGACCTGAGAACATCGCGGTCGCACTGCCCGACACCACCGGCGAGAAGAACACCAGCACCACCGCGGTGATCAGCCCGCCGTAGATGCTCCAGGTCGCGCCGGAGGTGTTGAACCGCGGCCAGAACAGGTTGTACAGCAGCGCCGGCAGGTTCGCCGAGGCCGCGACCGCGAACGCCAGCGCTACCAGGAATGCGATGTTCAACTTCTGCGCCGGTATTGCCAGTGCGATCGCGATCGCGCCGATGCCGATCGCGGCGAACCGCGCGACGCGGATCTCCTGCCGCTCGCTGACGTTGCCCTTGGCAATGACGTTCGCGTACAGGTCGTGCGCGAACGACGACGCCGATGTCAGCGTGAGTCCGGCTACCACGGCGAGGATGGTCGCGAACGCGACCGCCGCGATGAGCGCGAGCAGGACCGCGCCGCCGATCGAGTCCGCACCACCGCCGACACTCTCTGCCAGCAGGGGCGAGGCGACGTTGCCCTTGGACTTGGCGATCGCGCTGCCCGGGCCGGTGTCGAGCAAGGCGGCCGCGCCGAACCCGAGTGCGAGCGTCATCAGGTAGAAGGCACCGATCAGGCCTATCGCCCACTGCACCGACCGGCGCGCCGACTTCGCGTCCGGCACGGTGTAGAACCGCATCAGGATGTGCGGCAGGCCGGCGGTCCCGAGCACCAGCGCCAGGGCGAGCGACAGGAAGTCGATCTGCCCGGTCAGGTCCTTGCCGTACAGCAGGCCCGGCTGCAGGAACGCCTCACCCTTTCCGGTGTGCTCGGCGGCTGCGCCGAGCAGCTTGGACAGGTTGAAGTCGAACTTGAGCCCGACCAGGAAGGTGATCAGGATGGTGCCGCCCATCAGCAGCAGCGCCTTGACGATCTGCACCCAGGTGGTGCCCCGCATCCCGCCGACCGTGACGTACAGGATCATCAGCGCGCCGACCACGATGATGACTCCGGCCTTCAGGCCTTCGCTGGTGACGCCGAGCAGCAGGCCGACCAGCGCGCCCGCTCCGACCATCTGGGCGAGCAGGTAGAAGATCGACACGACGATCGTGGACGTGGCGGCGGCGGTACGCACCGGACGCTGCCTCATGCGGTAGGCGAGCTGGTCGGCCATCGTGAACCGGCCGGAGTTCCGCACGAACTCTGCGACGAGCAGGAGTGCCACAAGCCAGGCGACGAGGAACCCGATCGAGTACAGGAAGCCGTCGTACCCGAACAGCGCGATCTGCCCTGAGATACCGAGGAAGGAGGCGGCGGACATGTAGTCGCCGGCCACCGCCAGACCGTTCTGGGCGCCGCTGACGTTGCGGCCGGCGGCGTAATAGTCGGTGGCGGTCTTGTTCTGCCGCGATGCCCACCAGGTGATGTACAGGGTCACGGCTACGACGGCGAGGAACAGGATGACGGTGAGGTTGCGGTTGCCCGGCTCGCTGTCGGCGAGCGGGAGCATGACGAGTCCGTTCAGGTGTGTCATCGCCGGCGCTCCCTCCTGAACTTGGCGTTCAGCCCGGCGGCCAGCGGATCGAGTTTGCGGTTGGCGTGCCGGCCGTACAGCCAGGCGATCAGGAAGGTCGACACGAACTGCGACAGGCCGAAGATCAGCGCGACGTTGATATGGCCGACGACCTTGTGGCTCATGAAGTCGCGGGCCCAGTTGTTGCAGCAGACGTAGAGCAGGTACCACGACATGAACCCGATCGTCCACGGTACGACGAAGTTCCTGTATCTCTTCTTGAGCAATGCGAAGTCGTCGGCCTCATGCACCGCCGCATAGGCGCGGTGGTCGCGGTCGGTAACGGCGTCCTGCTGCATATCCGTGTCACCCCACTCGTCGGTACGCACACCATGGCTAGGGGCACGTTAGCGACATCGCCACCCTCGGCGGGCAACACGCCGACAACGATTCACGCACGCGGCAATCCATTTCCGCGCAGCCTCGCTCACCAGACGCGGGGCACGAGCCGACGCGTCGTCCGTTGGTACTCGCGATAGGGCTCGCCCAGAACTCGTACCAGCTCGCGCTCCTCGACCGCGATCCGCCGTACTGGTCCGACGATCCCGGCTCAAATGGTCGACTACGGAGCCACGGCTACGACGGCGCGGAGGGGAGGAAGTAGGTGAGGACGCGGACCCGGCGGGCTCCGGCGGGTACGTCGGCCTCGGGCCGGCCGGTGTACGGCGCGAGAATCCGCTCGAGCTGGTCCTGGATGCTGCGGAGCTCGTCCACGGTGGCGTAGAAGCCGGCATTGAGCATCCCGGACGCGCGCGCCCAGTCCAGCTCCAGCCGCGGCTCTTCGTCGGCGATCCAGCGGCGCGGCAGGTCGGCGTAGCGGCCGAGCATGACGTTGCTCAGCGCCCGGGCCGCGGCGCCGGTCTCGGGGTCGTCGGGAATCTCGAAGAACACACCCTTCGCGATCGTCGACCAGGTGCCACCGGACGCGGTGACCAGGCCGTGCCCGGCCAGTTCGTTCAACCGGCCCAGCGTCTCGGCCGGGTCGGTGCCGAGGATCGCGGCCAGCGCGCCGGCTGCCAGCGGTCCCTGCCGGCTCAGCGTGTCGAACAGCTCCAGCCGGCCGGGCTCGGCCATCATCCGGAGCGCGGTGGCCTCGGTCAGCACCACGTCGCCGTATTCGTTGACCTCCGGGCTCATGCGGTGACGGTTTCCCTCATGTGGGTGCGGTAGCAGCGGGTCACGTACGGCATCCGTACCGGCTCGGGTGGCCGGGCGGTGCTCTCGTACAACTCGTCGACCCGCGCGAGCACGGTCAGCCGCTGCGACTCCGGCATCACCGCGACCCGGGAGATCGACTGGGCGAGCAGCTGCAGGCCCGCGCGGTCCAGTTCGTTCCAGTGCCGGAAGCTCGCCCGCTCGGTGATCGACAGCAGATGGCTGCGAATCAGGACCGGCATCGGGTCGTACGGCTTGCCCGCCTTCTCCTCGCCGTGCACGGCCGCGTCGAACCGGCGTACCCACGGCACGATCGTGTCGTACTCGTTCCAGAGCAGGCCGAGGGTGCCGCCGGGCTTGAGCACCCGGGCGATCTCCGGCAGGGCGGTGTCGTGCTCGAACCAGTGGAACGCCTGCCCGGCGATCACCGCGTCCACCGAGGCCGGGCCGAGCGGGATCGCCTCGGCGCTGCCGATCATCGTCTGGACGCCCCGGAGCTTGCGGGCGTAGTCGAGCATCCGCCTCGACGGGTCGACCGCGATCACACCGTGGCCCAGTTCGACCGCGCGGGCCGACAGCTTCCCGGTGCCGGCACCGAGATCGAGGACGGTCAGCGGGTTCGGGCCCAGGATCCAGCGCAGCGCGTCGGCCGGGAACGACGGCCGGGCCGCGTCGTACGCCGCCGCGACCTCGCCGAACGACAGGGCCGGGTCGGCCGGATCAGATGTCATCACCGGGAATCATGCCGCACCCCGCGGCGTACATCCGGCAGGCTGGGGTGATTATTCGCCGAGCTTCTTCTGCTCGATGTGCTGGTTCAGCTCGGCCAGTTCCGGGTGCGCGTCCAGCAGCGCCACCAGCTGGGCACAGTCCAGCGCCATCGCGTCGTACCGCTCGATCAGGGTGGCGAGCAACCGGCGGTCGTCCTCGGTGTCCAGCGTCAGCCGGTACCGCGACCCGTGCGCCGAACCCTCGAACGGCAGGTTGAGCAGCCGGATGTCGCCGGGCCGGTTCTGGTGCAGGTACGACGTGACGTGCTCGCGGTCCTCCGGGCGGGTCGCGTCCTTGTGCGCCTCGCGGAGCAGGTCCGCGGAGAAGATCTCGAAGTCGAAGCCGCGCGGGTAGGTCCGCTCCAGCGTGTTCGCCGCGTACAGGCGCGGGTCGTCCTCGGCCAGGTACCGCTCGACGCCGGCGGCGATCACCCTGCCGTCGATCAGCGGGCAGTCGGAGGTGACCCGTACGACCACGTCGAGCTGGTTCTCCTCGGCGGCGCCGGCGAACCGTTCCAGCACGTCGAGCTCGCTGCCGCGGTACCAGGGCAGGCCACGGCCTTCGGCCAGCGCGACGATCGGCTCGTCGTCGACGTTGACCGTCGTCGCCACGACCACCCGGAAGTCGTTGCCCAGCGCAACGCGGTCGAGGTGGTGGTCGAGGAAGGTGCTGCCGCCGACCGGCAGCAGAACCTTGCGTGGCAGCCGGGTGCTGGTGGCGCGCGCCTGGGTGATGATTCCTACATTCGGCGTCATTGGTCTCGGTTACCCCCACCGCTACCCTTCGCCGGCATCATCGCGCGGAAGATCGGCCGGAACGCGCGGAACACGAACCGGAACGGCGCGGTGATGCCGCGGCCGATCGCGAACGAGACCGAGTTCTTCACGTCGTCGGCGAGCCGCCGCTCGCCGCGGAGCTGGTCCTCGCGGAGCTGGACGGTCTTGTCCAGCCACTCGATCTGGCTTTGTGCCTCGGCCAGCTCCGTCGACAGCCGCCCGACGGTCGCCAGCGCCTCGCGGTACCCGCGCGGCTGGCCCGGCTCGGTGCCCATCGGCTGCTCGCCCATCGTCTGCAGCTCGAAGTACAGCTGCTGGTCACCGGCCTCGGTGTTGTTGCGCTGCTGACCCTCGAGCTCGACCTCGAGCCGGGCCGAGCGCTCCAGCATGTGCGGGGTGACGGTGACGCCGACCATCGCGGCCATCGTCACGGTGAGCCGGTTCGGCGACATCCCGGACGGCCACGGGTGCCGTAGCCCGCCGGCCAGCAGGCGATAGCCGAACCGGCGCAGCGCGCGCGTCAGCGCGATCTCGTAGGGCACCCGCAGGGTGGTGTTCCAGCTCGAGTCCAGAATCGCCAGCCGGGTGCCGTCGTACATGACGTTCTCGAACGTCGCGAAGACGGCCACGCCGGGGATGACCAGCCGTTCCTCGGCCGGGGTCGTGGCCGCCCAGGGATCGGTCCAGGTCTGGAGCTCGGCCTGGTCGTGCAGCCACTGGGCATAGCTGCGGACCAACCGGCGCAGCGCGCCCAGGTCGTCATGCCGGGCGGCGGTGAGGAACTGCTCCTCGATCAGCGCACCGCCGGGGATCGCACCGGCCATCTTCGCGGGCTCGCGCTGCAGGTGACCGGACGCGCGGTTGGAGGTCGACCGGCCGACGTTGACCAGCGACCGATTCCAATGCCCGTCGGCGTCCCGGGTCAGCTCCGAGACCACCGACCAGTACGGGAAGTCCAGGTTGTCGGTGATCAGCGCGTCGGGGAACCCGACCGCGGGCCCGTCGGCGTCCTCGTCGTCGTGCACAGCCGGACCGGCCGGGCCCTCGGTCGAGGTGACGAACAACCAGCCCGGCGCCAGGCTCAGCCCGGTCCCGTGGCGCATCATCTCGCGAGCCATCCGGCGCGGATCGGTGAGTACCGGCCGGGCGCCGAGGCCGTGCGCGAACGCCGACGACGCCATGATCCCGAGCACCTCGTCACCGGTGTGCCCGGACAGCACCCGCTCATGGATCATCAGCGACGTCTTGGTCGCCTCCGGGTACACGGCGTAGTGCTCGTCGGTGGTCAGCCCGGCGCTGGCCAGCGCGGCCCGGACGGCGTCCAGGCCGGGCGGCGCCTCCATCTCGACGGTGCTGCTGGTCGGCCACATGTCGTCGGTCGGCGGCTTCACCCTGCGGTCGGCGTCCAGGATCGCGTCAAGGCCCATCCCGTTGGTGACACCGAGCACCAGCGTGCCGCCGGGCCGGACCAGGTCACGCAGCCTGTGCAGGGCGTCCAGCCACGGCATGTCCATGCTGTCGGCGCTGAACGCTCGTGGGATGCCGTCGAGCGCGAGAACGGCGTCGTAGTGACCGGCCGGCTGCTCGAACTTCTCGAAGCCGCCGCAGAAGATCCGGACCGGCTTGCCGTTGAGCCGCAGGTTCAGCGCATGTGCGTCCGGCCAGGACCGCACCGCGATGTCGAGCGAGCCGACCAGGTCCGAGAACCGCTCCAGCAGCCACGGTGCGGTCGGGCCGACCACCAGCGCGGTCGAGTCCTTGTGCAGCAACTGGGACAGCACGGGTACGACCAGCGGGCTGGCGAACGGGCCTCGATCCTGACCGGAGCCACCTTCGAGGTCGGACCAGTTGAGCATCTCCCCACCCAGCAGGGTGATCCGGGAGGACAGGGCTTCCGATGCGGTCATCGAGCGCTTTCTACTGGGTACGTACGGTCTTGTGGACCAGGTCAGTTGAGTTCCCACCGGAACAGCTCGCGGATCTCCTCCGGGCTGGCCAGGTAGTCCTTGCCGAGTTCGGTGTCGGTGAACTGCGTGGACAGGTCCATCGGCACGTACGGCTGGTTCATCTCCGGCCACATCCGCTTGATCCGGGCCACACCGCCGAAGGCCGGGTGCTCGTTCTGCAGCAGCATCGGGTCGCCGTACACGCCGGGCTGCAGGCCGACCGATGCGCCGTACAGGACCGCGGAGCTGAGCCGGTTGGACGCGACTCGCTGGTGCCTGCGAACCTCGGTGAGCTGCTTGAGCAGGAAGTCCTCGTCAGTCTTGCGCCAGTACAGACCGCGATAGCCGTGCGTGATGGTGCGGAAGCCGGCCTCCTCGTACACGTGCCGGATGTCTGGGTTGCGGTACTCGTTCCAGTACAGGCAGACGGTCACCGGGCCGTCCTCGTACTCGTCGATCGACTGCACGATCCGGCCGTGGTCGCCGAGCACGTGCTGGCCCTCCCAGCCGTGGAACGGGTAGAAGATCGTTCCGGCGGCGTCCTCGGCCGGCGTGGCCAGCTCCGGGTGCAGCTTGAGCAGGTAGCTCCACGGCGAGCCGATCACGTAGTAGTTGCGCCGTCCCATCGACCACCCACGCCGCCGCACACCGTCGGACCAGACGAACTTCGGCATCCCCTCGACGAACTCGGTGCCGTGCGCGTATCCGTCCAGGATGTTCCAGCCGTGCTGCAGGTAACCCCAGATCCGCGGCGGGTAAGCCAGACCGGCGTACTCGGCCATGATGTGCGCATGGCCGTAGAAGTGGTTCGCGTGGTGCATGAAAGGCAGCCTAACGAAGCCGGGAGCGCAATTTGCTGTAGGTGGTTCGCAACGGATTGACGATCGCCCTTCCGACCCGGTACGAGCGGGACCGGCGGAGTTTGTCCAGCTGGGTCTCGAACCAGTCGACCTGGGCCCGGGTGTCGGCCAGCTCGGCGGTCAGCCGGGCGATGACGGCGCGCTGCTCGGCGTACCCCTGCGGCTGAACCGGCTCGTCCGGGCCGGCTGCCGCCGCCCACAGCTCGTCGTCTACCGTGATCCCAGCCATCGCCGCCAGCCGGGTCGTCTGCGAGCGCGGAGAACCGCCGGCAGGCCATGGCCAGCGACTGCCGGCCGCCAGCGTCCGGCGGACGAACCGGGCCAGGTGGCGCACGGCCAGGGTGCGCCAGTCGGCCCCCGGATCGTCCTGCCGGGTCCGCAGGATCGTGTACGACGCCCCGTCGACGAAGACGTTGTCCGGTGCGGCCTCGGCTGCGGTCGCAAGGTCGGCCGAGCGCAGCCAGTCGGCGTACTGCGCAACGATGCGATGCAGCGTCGTATGGTCGTCGGCCCGGACGGCGGCGAGCATCAGTTCCTCGACCGGCTCTCCTGGCGGCACCGGCTCCGCGCCAAGCCGCGCCGGGAGGGTCTCCGCGCTCGGCGGGTTGTGGCCGAGGACGAACCAGTACCCGGGTGCCAGCCAGACACCGTGCCCGCCGGCGACGGCGTCGTATGCGGTTCGGTAAGGGTCCATCAGCGTCGGACGGCCGGCGTACCGCTCTGCGACCGCGTGCGCCACGAGCGGCGCGAGCGGGTCGACGAGCCCGAGCTGCGGCTGCGTGGCGTCGGGAAACACGCAGTACCGCTGCCGCCGGACCAGCCCCGCCCGGTCGATCGCGGTCTCGATCGCGGGCAATCCCGCCGGCGGCTCTCCGGATGCATTCACGTCGCGGCCCCACTCGTCGTCGGCGGGGACCGGATCGGGTACGTCGAGCAGCCGTTCCAGGGCGAACGCATTGGTCGCGCCCAGCAAGAGCATGCCCTTCGGCGCCAGCCACCGGCGCAGGTCACGGAGTGCGTCGGCCCACGACAGCGCCGGCGTGTCGCTGCTGGCCAGCCGCGGCACCCCGTCCAGCGCCACGATCACGTCGTACTCGCCGTCGGCCGCAAAGCGGTCGAACCCGCCCGCGAAGACGCGGACCGGTCCGGGCTCCGCGCCGGGCTCGAGGCCCAGGGTCTCGGCGATCAGTTCGGCATCGTCGTACGAGCGCAGTACGACGTCCAGCGACGCGGACCGTTCGGCGGCCTGCTGGATCAGCCCGGTCGCGTGCGGCCCGGCGACGAGGACCCGGCCGGTTCCGCTGAGAACCGCCTCGAGCAGCTCGCTCGCCGCTGGCCCGCCGAGTGGCCCCCTGGCGTTGGCCGGCTCGAGGTCGGACCAGTCGAGCATCTCCGCCCCGAGCAGCGTCGACCGGGTCACCGGCTGCTCGATCGGGGCCATGTCAGTGACCGCGCCCGGGGTGGAGCTCACGTTTGCCTGTGCCTTGCTGTCCATCCGTCGCATCTCGTCGTTGTCGCGCTGCGGAGTTCCGCAGCGGAGGCTCGCATTGTTCCAGTCGGCACGCGCACAGGCGAACCTGGGCTGCCGGGCGGTGCGAACCTCGTCCCGTAGACTTCCGAGCAACCGGTCCGCGGTACGCAGGAACCACGAACGAAACCACAGCACACCTGGCCTCATGGACTCCAGCAACCATTGGTACGGACACGCCCACATCTTGGCGGCTTACTGCGGTAAGGATGCGGACAAACCCCCGCGGATCGGCGGTGTCGTACAACACGGCTGGAACGTGCTGCACGGGTTCGGTCCAGGGCACGAGCCGCCCATCGGGTTCGTCAAGTACGTCTGGTCCGACCTATCGCGGCGCCGCGGGCAGCTCGCCGGCTGGCGCGACTATGCGGTGATCGGATCGCCGTGGGCGTACCTGCTGGCCCAGGTCCCCGAAGAGCCGGTCGAGCGCGAGGGAACGATCTTCTACCCCTTCCACACCTGGGAGCAGGGCGCCGTCGAGGGCGACCACGCAGAGCTGATCGCCGAGATCAAGGCGAACGAGGACGGTCCGGTCACGGTCTGCCTGTACTGGATCGAATACGACATGCCCGAGGTGCGTAACGCCTACGAGGAAGCAGGCTTCCGGGTGATCTGCCACGGCCGGCGCGGCTCGTTCTGGAAGGGCACCGACACCCAGTTCCTGTACAAGCAGCTGTCCGAGTTGCGACGGCACGAGCGGGTGGCGTCCAATCGGCTCACCACGGCGATCTTCTACGGCGCGTCGGCCGGATGCGCCGCGGCTGTGTACGGGCCCCAGATGGACTACGTCGAGGACCGCGGCGGGTTCGACGCCAAGCACTTCATCCAGCGCCTGCACCCGGAGCTGCACGACGTGTCGATCGACCCCGGCCTGCTCACACAGATCACCCGCGCCGAACTCGGTCTGGACAACGTGCTCGACCCGGCCGAACTGGCCTACGAGCTCGGATGGGATGCGGCGTGAGCGACCATGAGCCGCCGGAACCGGTGCGGATGATCGGCGGCGAGTTGCCGACCTGGTCGGATCTCGGCTCGGCGCGGGAGCCCGCCCGCCGGGGCGTGCAGATCCCGATCCTGTCGCCGGTGCTCCGCTCGCGGTCGCGGGTGCTGCTCGCCGGACCACACGAGCCGGACCTGATCGTCGCGGTCGCCGATGCCGTTGTCGGCCGGCTCACCTGCCTGGTCCGCTCGATCCCCGACGCACAGATGCTTGCCGAGACCCTCGGGCCGGCCGGGATACGGGTCGTGTGCGGCAGCCTGGAGCGGTACGACGAGACCGGCTACGACGCGGTGGTTGCGCTGGACGGCATCGGGCGGCTGTACTCGACCGAGGGTCGGGAGGCGACCTTCGCGGCCGCCCTCGCGGACCTGCGCCGGCTGTCCACACCGGACGGCGTCCTCGCGGTCATGGTGGACAACGAACTCGGCCTCCATGGCCTGACCGCACCGGTCCAGCCGGAGGCCGATCACTCCGAATCCGCCTTCGCCCGCCCACCCGGTGCGGACGACTCGCTGCCCGGCAATCTCGCCGACCTGATCGCGCTGTCGGGCACCGGCGCCGCGATCTGGCCGGTCTACCCGCTGCCAGGAGCACCCGCGGTCGCGTGGGGACCGGCCGCGGGATCTGTGGATCCGTCGGAGTACGGCGGCCTGTTCGCGGCCCTGTGCGCCGGACCTGCCCGCACGCTTGCGCAGCGCAACCCGGCCGCGGACGCCGGTTTGCTGCTGCGCCGGATCTGGCGCTCCGGCCATCTTGCCGACCTGGCTCCCGGATGGCTCGTGGTCACCGGTGTCGATGGCGGTGCCGACGACGTCGTTGCCTGGACGGTGGCCTCGCAGGGAGATGCCGAGGTGGTGCGACTGGCCGGGACGCGACCGGTGCTCACGGACGGGTCCGGCGTACCGGCCGGACAGCTGCTGTCGGATCTCCTGCTGCAGGCCGCGGTCGCGCCGGACCAGGCCGCGCTCCGCTCGACTGTTCGCGGCTACGCCGGCTGGCTCGCGAACCTGTCCGAACCGGCTCCGGCGACGGCCGAGCGAGTGATCGTCGGTGCGGCCGGGAGCCATCACCTGCTCACGGTCGGCTCGGCCGCCGGGCCCGCTGCGAAGACAGCCGACGAGCAGCTACTGGTGTCGATCACCGATCTGGTCCGCGAGGTCGAGTCGCACGGTTACCGCCGGACCTGGCCGTCGTACCTGACGCCGGCTGAGGCGGTCAGCTGGGTGGCCGCGATGCGTGGCGAGCCGCTGCCGGCCGATCTGGTCCAGCAGGTCGCGATATCGGCCGAACCCGAGCCCGCCGCCCCGGTCACCGCGCCGGCGGTGCAGGAGGTCAGGGCACGGTTCGAGGAGTCGAACGCTTCCCGTGCCCGCTGGTTCGAGACCCGGCTGCGGTCCACGGAGAAGCAACTCTCGGTCGCCTACCGTGAGCTGGACCAGGCCCGGCTGCGAGTCGCGCAGGCTGAGGCCGAGAAAACCCGGATCAACGCCCGGTTCAAGGCGCTGCAGTCATCGCGGACCATGCGCGTCATGCGTGCTGTCCGGCACCCGCTCCGGACCGGCAAACGCGTTGCCAGACGCGTCGCCAAGCCCGTCGTCAAGCCCATCCTGAACCGCGCAGGTGCTCGCCGACGCTGACAGGAGATTCGTGGGACGACGAGACCATCGGCGCGGCGTCAGCCGCCGGACTCGCGGAACATGCCGAAGGAGATCGAGGGTGACGACTCCGTCGGCAAGAACGTATGGTGGCGGCCGCTGCCGTACTGAGCTGGTCAGCCGACGAGTTTGATCAGGGTCTCGATCACCCGGTCCACGTCACCGTCGGTGAGGTCGGGGTACATCGGCAGCGAGATCTCCTGGGCGTAGAACCGCTCCGCGTTCGGGCACATGCCGCGCCGGTAGCCCAGGTCGGCGTACACCGGGTGCCAATACACCGGGATGTAGTTGACCTGAACAAGGATGCCGGCCGCACGGAGTTGCTCGAACACCTCACGCCGGCGACCGCCGAGCACCCGGACCGGGTACAGGTGCCAGGCCGGGTCGACGTCATCGCGCTGCGGCGGCGTACGGAGTCCGTCCACACCGGCGAATGCCTCGTTGTACCGGGCGGTGATCTCGGCCCGGCGCTTCTTGAAGCCGGCCAGCCGCTTGAGTTGCGACAACCCGAGCGCGGCGCCGATGTCGGTGAGCCGGTAGTTCAGCCCGAACTCGTGCACCTCCTGGTGCCACGGGCCCTCCGTGGTGATCCGGAACCGCTTCGGGTCGCGCATCAGCCCGATGTTGTGGAACTCCCTGGCGCGCAGCGCGACCGCCGGGTCCTTGGCGACGACCGCGCCGCCCTCGGCCGTGGTGAGGTTCTTTGTCGGGAAGAACGAGAAGATCGTCACGTCGGCGAGCGAGCCGACCGGCCGGCCGCGGTAGCTGCCGCCGATCGAGTGCGCCGCGTCGGCCAGGGTGGCCGCGCCGACCCGGTCCGCGATCGGCTGCAGGGCGTCGTAGTCGGCCGGGTGGCCCGCGTAGTCCACCGCCGCGACGACCTTGGTCCGCTCGGTGATCGCCGCATCGACCGCCGCCGGGTCGAGCAGCGCGGTCTCCTCGTCGACGTCGGCGAACACCACCTTCGCACCGAGGATGGTGGCGTTGGACGCGGTGGCCACGAACGTCATCGGCGTGGTGACGACTTCGTCATCCGGTCCGACACCCAGTGCGGCGTACGCGATGTGCAGCGCGGCGGTTCCGGACGTACAGGAGACGGCCGGGATGTCGCCGGCGACCTCGCCGACGGCCTCCTCGAACGCGGTCACCGACGGGCCCGTGGTCAGCCAGTCGCCGCGCAGGATCGCCGCGACCGCCTCGATGTCGTCCTCGTTGATCGACTGCCGGCCGTAGGGGATCGGCTTGTCGGAGGATCGATCAGACATCGGACTCGAGGATCTTGGTGATCTCGTCGATCGAGTACCACTGGTCGTTGTTGTCCGAGGTGTAGTGGAAGCCCTCCGGCACCGGCACGCCGTGCTCGGGCGACTTGTAGCCCCAGGTGGCCAGGTCCGGCTGCAGCACGTACCGGTCACCGATCCGCAGCGCCCGGCGGCCCTCCTCCGGACTGATCATCTCCTCGTGCAGCTTCTCGCCGGGACGCAGCCCGGCGTCGTGCATCCTGGCGCCCGGCGCGATCGCCTGGGCCAGGTCGGTGATCTTCATCGACGGGATCCGCGGTACGTACAGCTCGCCGCCCTGCATGATCTCGAAGCTGTCGACGACGAACTTGACCGCCTCGGGCAGCGTGATCAGGAACCGGGTCATCCGCTGGTCGGTGATCGGCAGCGACTCGCCGGCCGCGTGCAGGGCGCGGAACTTCGGAATGATCGAGCCGCGGCTGCCCATCACGTTGCCGTACCGGACCACGGCGAAGCGGGTCGGGTACGACGCCGCGTAGTGGTTGCCGGTGATGAACAGTTTGTCGGCGGTGAGTTTGGTCGCGCCGTACAGGTTGATCGGGCTGGACGCCTTGTCTGTCGACAGCGCGACGACCTTCTTCACCCCGGCGTCGATGGTCGCCTCGATGACGTTCTGCGAGCCGATCACGTTGGTCTTGACGAACTCCCACGGGTTGTACTCCGCGGTGTCGACCTGCTTGAGCGCGGCGGCGTGCACGACGTAGTCGACGCCGTGCATCGCGCGGTTCAGCCGGTCCCGGTCCCGAATGTCACCGATGAACCACCGCAGCCGCGGGTCGTCGTCGAGCATCTGCCGGACTTCCCACTGCTTGAGCTCATCGCGGCTGAACACGATGATCCGCCGCGGGTCCAGCGTCTCCAGCGCGTTCTTGATGAAGGCCTTGCCGAAGGACCCGGTACCTCCGGTGACGAGGATGTCGGAGCCGGTGAGGATTGACACGTCGTTTTCGAACCCTTCTACAAGTCTTCGGTGCTGATATTCATCACAAAGACACACACTGTGACACACGTTTACCGGGCGTGCCGAAGCGGCAGATGCCCGTCCGTACCATAGCGGCCGTCAGCGCCGCGGCTGCTGGCGGCGGTGGAGTTGGGCTCGCCAGCGCGGTGAGCCGTCGATGCCGGGTGGGGTTTCCACGCGGACCAGATCCAGGCCGTCGGCGGCGAACGACTCGATATCGGCGCGAGTCAGCGGCCAGGGTCCGTCCGGGCCGTCCTCCCACTCGTCGGCGATGCCGGAGATCACCAGCAGGGTGCCGTCGGGGGCGACGAAGCGGCGTACCCGGTCGATCGCCTGTGCGCGGAAATGCCGCGGCAGCGACTGGACCGTGAGGCTCTCGACCACCAGGCCGAAGGCGCCGGTCCACTCGTCCGGCGGGTCGAGCAGGTCGGCGACCCGGTACTCGACCGGTGAGTCCGGGAACCGGCGGCGGACCTCCTCGATCGCGGCCGGGGCGAAGTCGAAGCCAGTGGTGGCGAAACCGAGCGAGGCCGCGTATTCCGAGTCGCTGCCGAGGCCGGAGCCGACCACCAGTGCGCGCTTGCCCTCGCCCCGGACCTGGTGCTCCTCGGCCCACTGCGCGAACAGCTTGTTCGGCCCGTCGCGATCCCACGGAACCTCTGCCCGGCCGGCGTCGGCCTCGGTGTACAGGGTCTCGAACCAGTCCCGATGCTCGGCCAGGTTCTCGGAGTCGGCTCGTCCGCTTTCGGTCATGTCCGCAGGGTAGATTCCCACTCCCGTGAGCCAAACAAGGATCGGGGTGCGCTGCGACGTCGGGCCGACCCGGGGGATCGGTCACCTGATGCGCTGCCTGGCGCTGGCCGAGGAGTTGCGCGGCCGCGGTAGCGAGGTGCTCTTCGTCTCCGACAGCCACACGGTGCGGTGGGGGCACGACCAGATCCTGTTCCGCGGTTTCGCGGTCGAGCCGGCCGTGTGGACACCGGATGAGCACCTCGCCTTGTTCTCCCGGCTCGAACTCGACGCCGTCGTCTTCGACAGCTACGACCTCGACCCCGCGGTGTACGCCGCGGTACGCCGCGCCGGCCTGCCCACCCTGGCCGTGGTTGACGGCGACCTGCGTGGCGCCAAGGCAGACCTGTACGTCGACCAGAACCTCGGCTCCGAACTCGACTCGCCACGGCTGCCGACTGGTTCGATCAGGCTCGCCGGGCTCGACTACGTCCTGCTCCGCGACGAGGTGCTGGTGCTGCGGCCGGCCCAGCCCCCCGAGCCTGGGATCTCCGCGACGCCGCGGGTGTTCGCCGTTTTCGGCGGCACCGATGCGTACGGCGCGGGCCCGCATGCCGTGGCGGCGCTGGCCGCGACCGGGCTGCCGTTCGACGCCACGGTGGTTGAGCCGCGGGCCGAACTGGTCGACGCGATCCGGGCAGTACCACTGGCGGACGGGCAGCGGGTGGAGCCGATCGGCCCGACCCGGCGCCTGGCAGCCGAGGTGGTCGCCTCCGACCTGGTGATCAGCGCGTCGGGTACCTCGACCTGGGAACTGCTCTGCCTCGGGGCGGTGGCCGGGCTGGTCTGCGTCGTCGACAACCAGGTGCTGGGTTACGAACGAACCGTCGCCACCGGAGCCGCCGCGGGGATCGGGGTGCTGTCCGATCTCGTCCGCGACCCGGGCCAGGCCGTTCCGGTGCTGACCCGGCTGCTCAGCGATCGGGCCGAGCGGGCCCGGCTGGCCGCGACCGGGTGGCGGCTGGTGGACGGCAAGGGCCGGGCCCGGGTCGCGGACGCCCTGCTCGGCCTCGCCCGCCGCAGCTCGTAGATCCGGACCGGTGCCGGCGTCAGTGGATCTCGAGGTAGAACGTACTGGTCCGCGGCCGGATGACGACAGACCTGGTCGTTACGAGCGGAAGCCGGCTGGCAAGGTACGGATCCACCCCGACGGGGATCGCGGAGCCGTCCGGGCGCACGGCGAACAGGCCCCAGGCGTGCGGATGGCCGCGGTGCGGCGGAGTCTCATCGAGAACGTTCGCCAGCTCGGTCTCGATGTCCCATCGCGTCTCCGTCGCGCGGTCGCGGCACTTGACCTCGACATAGTCGTCGGAGTTCTCCAGGAACCGCCGCCAGCAGAACCGGACCGCCGGATCCCAGGTCAGGGCCGGACCGCTGACGTGGAGCAGCTCGGACTCGCCCGCGGTATCCGCGATGGTGGCGTCAGTGGCCACCAGCCGCATCGGAGAGTCGATCAACGTGACGAACCCGGCCGGCGAACGGGTCAGGGTCACCAGTCGGGAATCGTAGACATGGAGCAACGACCGGGTCCGGCCGGTGAGCAGCACCATCGACTGGTCGCCGCCGGACTCGACCCGCATCACCCACAGCGTGTGCCGAAGGTAGGGGTCGTCCGGATTACTGCGGTCGACCAGCTCGGACAGCTGGATCCGGCCGGTCAGCTGGTCGCCGTCTGGTACGAGGCGGAACGTGATGCCGGCGCCGCTGCCGGACCGGGACACCACCATCCGCGCGTCCGCGAGCGGCTCCGGCGGCCTGATCCGGACGACGACGGCGTCGCCTACCACCCTCGCCGCAGTCAATGCGTACGGATGTGTGTGGCCCTTCAGGCTGAGCCGCCCGCCGCTGCCGGCCGATGGCTGCAGCCAGGTGTCGTCGGCGATCCACTCGCCGGGCGGCCAGGTCGGGCTACCCGAGAGCAGGCCGGTCAGCACACCGCTGCGGTGTAGCAGGCCGACGCGCAGGTCGACTTCCAGGTACGGCGGTCGCTTGACCTGAGGAATCGTGCGCAGCGTCTCGGCCGGTATGCCAACCTCGAAGCCGACCGGTGCCATCGACCCGTGCGAGTCCAGCGCGCTGAACCGCCGTGGCGGCGCCAGCCGAACTCGGACGTCGTCGCCGACCAACGTGAGTCTCAGCCGTTGCCGGCCGCCCGTCCGGACGTGCCGGAGGTCCGCTGTTCCGGCAACTCGCAGCTCGCCGCCGGACCAGCGCACGCCGGAAATGGTCGTGTGAAGCCCCAGCTCGGCCCCTGTCGCCCGGTACAGGCTGCGCGGCACCGGCCGGTCGTTGTCGGTGCGGCCGGGGAACTGGTACTCCCATTGCCAGGGCGGCCACGCGCGGCGCCGGGCCCGTGCTCCTCCGTGCAGCCCGCCGGCCTCCCCGAACCGTGCCAGCCTGCGCAGCAGATCGACCTGACCGTCCTGCAGCGCGCGCAGTTGGAGGACGTTGTACGCGGAAAGTTCGGCGAGCGCTGCGCTGCGGAGCCGCCGGGTGAACCGCCGGCCGAGGTCGACCAGCAGCTGCTCATCCTCGTCCGGTACCACGGCGAACGCCTGGACGAGCGCGCGCAGGTCGACATCGGCAAGGTGGGCATGCACCCGTGCCGCAAGATCGGGCGCACGCTCGTCGACCAGGTTCATGACCTGCTCGGCGGAGACGACCCGGTCGAGCAGGTTGAAGTACCGGAACTTCTGCTGGGTGATCGAATCGCCGGACTCTCGCTCCCGCCAGTAGTAGACGTGGGTGGACAGGACATCGACGGCCACCGCCTGCAGATGGGCCTTCAGCGTGACGGGGTAGTCCTCGTACCGGATCGCCGGGAACCGATAGCCGAACTGGTCCCAGAAGCTCCGCCGGTACAGCTTGTTCCAGACCATCCGGTCCAGCGCCAGCTCCGGGAACCGGCTGACGTGTGTGCTCGGTCTGCTGGTCGCGAACGGCACGTTGTGCACGTACGACTGGCTGACCCCGGAGCTGTTGAACCGGCGCGCGTTACCGGCCGCGAACGACGAACCGGTCTCGTCGAGGCTGGCGACCATCCGCTCGTACGCGTGCCGGGTGACCAGGTCATCGCTGTCCACGAACGCGATGAACTCACCGCTGCTGTGATCGACACCGGTATTGCGGGCCGGGCCCAGGCCCTGGTTCTCCTGGCT
>JBKPSJ010000123.1:0-13773 GCA_046765875.1 Actinomycetota bacterium | reverse complement strand
GGCGTACACCTCGTCCTCGGCGAGTTGCTCCGGCGTGAGGTTGCCGAGGTGCTGGTAGATCCAGTACGACGCGTAGGCCCCGACCACCCGGTCACGCCACCACGGCTGCGCGGTCGCCCATCGCCGCCAGGTGATCGACGTGTTCCAGTCGTCGCGCAGGTCGTGGTCGTCGAGCATCATGCACACCGGCACCGTGGACAGCAGCCAGCGAACCGGTACCGAGGTCCACGAGTCGTCGTACAGCCAGGTGTACTCCTCGAAGTTGCAGATCTCGCTGTCGACCTCGTCGTCGGGACGGTCGGTGTGCGCCGCTCGTATCCTTCGCAGCACCGCCTCGGACGGCTCGTCGGCGTACATCTGGTCGCCGAGCAACAACAGCGCGTCCGGCCAGGTCGACCGCGGCGTGCTGGTGAGCCGCGCGGCGAGTCCGGCCAGCGCATCCGGTCCGACCTTCTTGCGGGCCTGCTCGTCCAGTGGTTCGGCCCGGCGGCAGGACCCGAACGCGAGCCGGAACGATCCGACGTCCTCCGCCGTCCGGATCACGCTCGGCCCGAACGCCGCGTACTCCGGGTCGGACAACGGCCACGCCAGGTGACCGTCGAGCCGTACCTCGTACTCGGTCTCGGTACCCGGCTCCAGCCCTTCGATCAGCACCAGCGCGTAGTGGTGCCCGTGCACCGACCACGTCGGTGTGGCCTGCCCGAGGATCTCGACCTCACACGGCCGGTCGGTCTCGACCCACACCGTCGCCCGCGTCTCGTCGGCGTACCTCAACAGCGGTCCGAGACGCAGGACCGGGGTCGTCATGGGTTCTTGCACGATGCTCATATACCCCGGCGAGTCTCCCAGCACCCAATGGCCGCGGCGACGGGCTAGATATTCACAGATCGCACTCGAGGCGCATGCCCGCACCGACGGTGGGGCCGACGATCGTCAGCCCCACCGATCAGTGGTAGGCCTCGGCGTAGCGGGCGTCGATAGCCTCGCTCGTCGGTACGGAATCGGCCGCGCCGGCGGTCTGTACCGACAACGAGGCCGCGGCGTTGGCCCGGCGTACCGCCTCCGGCAACTCCGTACCTTGCGCCAGACCGGCGGCGAGCACGCCACAGAAGATGTCCCCGGCCCCGGTTGTGTCGACCACCTCGACCTTGATTCCCGGCACGCGCTCCAAAGGTGCGTGACTACGCAGTATCAGCGCGCCGTCGCCGCCGAGGGTCACCACGACGGCTGGCACTCGGCGGAGCAGTGCAGGGCCGGTGACCTCCAAGCCGCCCTCGACCCCGCTGACAACGGCGGCCTCGTGCTCGTTGACGACCAGCAGATCGACATCGGCAAGGAGGTCGTCGTCCAGTGACGCCGCCGGCGCAGCGTTGAGGATCACGTACCGGCCCGCGGCCGCGACCGCGCGTACGGTCTCGAACGGGATTTCCAACTGGGTCAGCACGACCGGAGCCTCGGCGACGGCGGCTAGCGCTTCGACGGACAGAGTCAGCTCGGAGTTGGCGGACGGCGCGACGACGATGCTGTTCTCTCCCGACGCGTCGACCGTGATGATCGCCGTTCCGGTCGGGGTCCGGGTCCGCCGCGCCAGGCTCAGGTCGACACCCGCATCGGTCAGCACCGATTCGAGCAGCCGGCCCGACTCGTCGTCGCCGAGCGAGACCACGAACGCCGTCGTCGCACCAGCCCGGGCCGCGGCCACCGCCTGGTTCGAGCCCTTGCCGCCCGGGCCCCGCGACAGCCCGGAGGCCAGTACGGTCTCGCCCGGCCGGGGGATGCGCTCGACCGGCAGAACGAGGTCGACGTTCGCACTGCCGACCACCACGACCTCGGTCACCGCTTCATGACCTCCAGCGTGCGTGCGGCCATAGCGTCGATCGCGACGCCGTTCATCCCCGGCAGGCTTGTCGCGATCCGGTTGTCGAGCGGACCGGCCCACTTGTCCGGCACGCCGTGCAGCGCACCGAGCACCGCACCGACGGTTGCGCCGACCGAGTCTGTGTCCCAACCGCCCATCGTCGCGATCGCGATCCCGGTCTCGAAGTCGCCATCAGCCGCCGCCAGCGCGTACGCAGCCAGGGCGCTGTTGTTGATCGCGTGCACCCAGTGCATTCCTTCGTACGTCGCGTGCAGTTCGGCGAGCGCGTCGTCCAGACCAGACCCGGCCAGACCCAGCCCGAGCCGAACGGCCTTCGCTATCTCGCCGTCGGCCGGTATCGCCTCCAGCCCGGCGTTCACCACGTCCCTCGCGTCCTCCAGGCTCAGCGCGGCCGCGGACATCGCAGCCACCCAGACCGCACCGTGTACGCCGGCACGGGTGTGGCTGAGCCGAGCGTCGACGACGGCGAGCCGGCCGGCCGCTGTCCGGTCGCCGGGATTGGCCCAGCCATAGACGTCGGTACGGATCTGAGCGCCGATCCACTCGCGGAACGGGTTGGCCACGAGCGCGGCCCGGTCGACGGGTACGCCGTCCAGCAGGTTGCGGTAGGCAACACGCTCAGCGGTGAATGTCCGCCCGGCCGGCAGGTCCCACAGCCAGGCGGTAGCGACGTCGTCGGTGGTGAACCCATGCCCGTGGCGTTCGAGCAGCAGCAGAGCGAGGATCGCGTAGTTCAGGTCGTCGTCCTCGGGCATGCCGTCCAGATTCTCGCGGAGGCTCTTGTCGGCGCTGTGGTGCCAGCGAACGTCGCCCGGCATGCCCTCGGCGGTGATGTACGCACGCGGCGGCCACTGCCCGCTGGTGGTCAGCGCCGCGCGGATCTCGTCCGGAGACATACCTTCGACCGGCTTGCCGAGCAGACAACCGGCCGCGCGTCCCGTCCACCCACCAAGCACTCGGCCGGGCAAATTGGTTGCCACCGGCAACCGATCGAGCGACGGTACGACGATCGAGTCCGGTGCCGGCGTCGCAGCGTCCAGCTCTGCCAGCAGCTCGGCCGCCAACGTGCGGAGGTCCGACGTACCGCGTCTCCCCGGCTCGAGCGAACCACCGGCCTCGGTCCAGCGCTTCGTCGCCGCCGCGACGTCGACACCCTCGGCCCGCGACTGTACGAGCTGGTGCGGCAACAGCTCCTCGGGGTACACCCAGGCGAGTCTCATCTGTGTCAGGCCTCGTCGCCGGCGGTGCCCGGACGGGAGGCCCAGGGAGTCTCCTCGGCGGGCCGTACGACGATCAGCCGGTCGCCCGCCGTCAGCACCGAAACCGCCGCGTCGTAGTACCGGTAGACGGTGCCGTCGCGGACGATCGCGATCACCCGGTCCGCCACCGAGGCCGACGGCTTGCCCACCTCGCGGCCGAGCACCGGCCGTTCCGCGACCTCCAGCCCCTCGCCGTACGACAGCAGATCCTCCAGCACCTGGCCGAGCGTCGGGCTGACCGCGGACAGCCCCAGCAGCCGGCCGACCGCATCGGAGGAGGTGACGACAGCGTCGGCGCCGCTCTGCCGCAGCAGCGGCACGTTGTCCTCCTCGCGGACGGCGACCACGCAGTGCGCGTCCGGGTTGAGTTGCCGGACCGCGAGCGTGACCAGCACCGCCGAGTCGTCGCGGTCGGTGGTGACGATCACCTGCCGGGCCCGGGTCACCTCCGCGCGGTGCAGTACAGCGCGATTGGTCGCGTCACCGAGGAACGCCGCCAGCCGGTCGATGCCCGCGTTCTCGACCGCCTGCGGCCGCGGGTCGATCACCACGATCTTGTCCTTGTCGACGCCGTTGCCGAGCACCGTGTGGACCGCACTGCGGCCCTTGGTCCCGTACCCGACCACGATGATGTGGTCCTTCATCCGCTTCCTCCATCGGGCGTCGCGCATGATCCGGCGGCCCTCATGGGCCAGCACCTCGATGGTGGTGCCGACCAATACGACCAGGAACGCGATGCGCAGCGGCGTGACCACGAACGCGTTGACCAGCCGCGCCGAGGTGGTCACCGGCGTGATGTCGCCGTACCCGGTGGTGGTGAGGGTGACGGTGGCGTAGTAGATGCTGTCGGCCAGGTCGACGCCGTCACCGGCCGCGTCGCGGTAACCGTCTCGGTCAACGCTGACGATCAGCACCATCAGGGCCAGCAGCCCCAGGGCGATCAGCACCCGGCGGGACAGCTCGCGAGCCGGCGAACGCGTGCTCGACGGCAGGTACACCAGCAGGCCGCGCTGCGGTACCCGGTTCGTCGCCACGGCTCAGACCATAAGCCACCGGCGCCCACTGGTCTGCCCGACCCGCGCCGCCGGATCCGGTCAGCGTGACCGACACGGTCAGATAGTCGCCCGAGCTCACCACCCGGGCCCGTAGACGGGTCGCGGCGACCGTCCGCAGCATCGCGGTATTTCCCTGCTGGACGATGCAGACAAGCCGGTCGGCGCCGCCGGACCTGGCCGCGTCGATGGCCTCGCGCAGCAGCGTCGTACCGAGACCGCGACCCTGCCAGCCGTCCTCGACCAGCACCGCGGCCTCCATCACCTCAGGCTCGTCCCACGGCGCGACCGTCGCCATTCCCACCACCGCGTCGCCGACGCACGCCAGTACCGTGGCGCCACCGGTCGGTGCGCACAACGACCGGGCGGTACGACGACTCAGCCGGGCCATCGGTACGTGGTACCGCTGCGCGCGGGACTCCTGCGAACAACGCTCGTGCATCGCGACCACGGCATCGGCGTCGGCGACGGTACCGGGCCGGAACACCGGCACGCCGTCGCCCGGCCGCGGTCCGGCTTCGTCGATAGACCGGTCGGCGAGTCGCCCGGCGATCTCCACCAGCACGTCCGCCCGGGCCCATTCGGCCGCCGTGTACTCGTTCAGGCCCTGGAGTTGCTCCAACTCGTCGTCTACCGCGCACGGGTCGTCGATCAGCCGCAGGGCGGCGCGGAGGTACCGCGTGGGGCCGTCGCTGAGCACATCCGCCTGGCACGCGCGTACCGACGTACCGGTGCATCCGGCCGCCGACACCAGCGCGGCGAGCCGGGCCGACGTCCAGCCGGCACCGGTGGAGACGACGAGTTCGTCGACCGCGCCGGCCTCGGTGGTGAACACCTCCAGGCTGAGGATGTTGATGTCGTCGGCACCGCAGCGTGCGGCGAGTTCTGCCAGTGCGCCCGGCCGGTCGGCCAGCGACGTCCTGATTCGCCAGAGCATGGTGCACCCCTCCCTATCGACGGACACCCGTACCGAGCATTGCCGAAGGGTGTTGCGGGGGTATTACGCCGGTGTCAACGCTTGCGACGCTTGTTCAGCACGTTCACCGGAGTGCGCGTGCGTGGCATGTCCTCGGGGCGGATCCGGTTGGCCAGGTCGGTGTGCCGGAGCAGGTCGCCGTACGAGGCCATGGGGACCTGCGGGTAGGTCGCGACGATCTCGTCACCGCTGAACACGAACCACACCGGCTGGCCCTCGTGCATCACCTTGAGCAGGCTCCCCTCGCGCAGCGTCCTCGCGTGCTCGACGGCGATCTTGCGGGCGTTGCGGCGGGCCAGCACCGATTGCACGGCCTGCTGCGCCGGCTCGCGGCCGTGCTTGAACGCCTCGAACGCGACCGGGCCGTAGCGCACGCCGTACTTGATCGCAGCCTTGACCAGCTGGCCCTTGCCTTTGGCACCTGCCATACCGCTCACCCTATCCGCGACCCCACCCGGGCTTTGCCGGCTTCGGTACGGCGAGGCGCGCCGCCGGGTGCATGGGTGCCGGTAGGGGCACTGGAACAATGGGGCGGGTGAGCAGACCCAGGAGACCGGTGATGCCGGGCGCAGGCCTGTTCGACGCGTTGCCAAGCCGGCACGACCCGGCTGCGCTCGCCGAGGTCGCGCACCGGACCGCGTCGCTGCTGGTCCGCGGCGCGCAGAACAGCCACGACGAGCAGATCGTGCAACGGGTGGTCAAGCTCGCCGACGACTTCGGCCTCGACGAACTGGCCGACCTGTGGTCCGACGCGCCGGCCGAGTCGCTGCCTGGTTCGCTGTGGCGGCTGTACCTGCTGCGGTCCTGGGTGCATCAGCACGCCGAGACGGTGTCGCGCGAGTACGCCGCCGGCCGGGGGTACGCGGAGGTGCACGCTGTGGTTGCCGGTGTCGCCGATCCGCCCGGACCGGACGAAGTGCGCGACATGGTAGATGCAGTTCTGCGCGGTGTCACCGGCGATTTCGCGACCACGCTGGACCGTGCGTCTGCGTTCGCGCGGATCGTCGCGACCGGCCGGGCACACCTTGCGGACGAGGGTCACGAGCAGATCCGATCGGCCGCGAAACTGGTCGAGATGGCCGATCAGTTGCAGAGCGCGGCGCGAGCCGAACGCACCGGAAATCTCTGGTGAATGTGGGATTCCTCGCATTGGCTAGCGGGTTGGGCGCACCGCTACACTGATCCAGGCGTCGGGCCGCGGTAGCCCCGGGTCCCACATATAGCCGCTACGAGCGGCCACGCGCCGTGAGGCGCTCCCGGCCCGATGCCGATACCTCTCTAGGTACCCGCACCAATCCGTCGCGGCTCGGTGCGGGTGCCTGGTGATGTGCTTCCTCGGTCGTTGCCCCCGGCAACCACGTCGTCATTCCGGTATGCGGCGTAGCCGCGGGATCGTCCGGGCGGCCCCACTCCATATGAGCGGACCCGGCACCGGCCGGCAGCGGCACGGGGTCAGCTGCCGGCGCGGCACCCGCCGGGGCGGCGGCGGCTCCTGGGATGACACTAGCGCTCGAAGTCTCTGACAGAACAACAACTCAGCGTGCCACGCCGGTCCCTGTGCCCCGCTTGGCACCCGCACCGACCGTTTCCGGCGTACGAAGTGGTTGGTACGGGTGCCAAGCAGGGGCACCGGATAGCCTTCGGCGTGTGCCTGCGAGTCTGACCGGTCTGCCGCGGATCACCGCGACCAGTTATCTGGTGCCGCTGCGCGAGGGCGGGTCGCTGCCGGGCATCGTCGAGGGCGACGACCTGGGCACGTACGTGCTCAAGTTCCACGGTGCCGGGCAGGGCCCGAAAGCACTGGTCGCCGAGGTGATCGTCGGTGAGCTGTACCGGCGGCTCGGGCTGCGGGTACCCGAGCTCAAGCTGATGGACCTCGACCCGGTGATCGGCAAGTCCGAGCCGGACGACGAGGTCCAGGAACTGCTTGTCCGCAGCGGCGGTCTCAACCTCGCCGTCGACTTCCTGCCCGGTGCGCTCGGGTACGACGGCTCGACCGGCAAGCCGTCGGACGAGGAGTCGGCACGGATCCTGTGGCTGGACGCGTTCGTCGCCAACATCGACCGGTCGTGGCGGAACACGAACATGCTCGTCTGGCACAAGCAACTCTGGCTGATCGACCACGGCGCGACCCTGTACTTCCACCACTCCTGGACGCCGGTGCAGCGCTTCGTCGCTTCCTCGTACGACGCCAAGGATCACGTGTTCCGCGACGCCGACGCCCGTGCAGTCGATCCGGACACGGCCGAGTCGATCACGCCGGACCTGCTGACCGAGGTGGTCTCACTCGTACCGGATGAGTGGGTTGCGTCCGTCGACCGGGAGCGGTACGTCGAGTACCTGCTCGCCCGGCTTGCCGACCGATCCGCCTGGCTCCCGGGCGGTGACCGATGAGGCAGCCGTACGAGTACGCCGTGCTGCGAGCGGCTCCTCGCGTCCAGCGCGGGGAGTTCGTCAACGTCGGCGTCCTGCTCTACTGCCGTGCGACCGACTTCCTCCGCGCGGCCTGGGACGTCGATCCCGACCGGCTGCGCGCGCTCGATCCCGACGTCGATGTCGACGCGGTCTGCTCCTCGCTCGAACTGATCCGCGCGATCTGCGCCGGCGAGCCGTCGGCCGGCCCGGCGGCCGCGACGACGATCGGCGAACGCTTCCGGTGGCTGGCGTCACCCCGCAGCACGGTGGTCCACGCCGGCCCGATCCACGGCGGCCTCACCGACGACCCCGAAGCCGAACTCGACCGCCTGCTCACCCTCTTCGTCCGCTGACCACCGTCGTCAGGACGACCTTTCCGGTGACATGACGGCCCTCCACCAGTTCGTGGGCCTTGGCGACCTCCTCGAGCGGGAACGTCTGCTCGACGTGAACGCGGAGCCTGCCCGCCTCGACGAGATCGGTGAGCCCCAGCAGTCCGATCCGGTCAGGTTCGACCAGCATGCTCGCCGTCCGGACGTTCCGCTCATCGGCAGCCTGGTTCAGCTCGTCCGGAATCCCGCTGATGACACCGACCAGCAGGCCGCCCGGCCTGACGAACTCGAGCCAGCGCCGATCGCTGTCCTCGCTGACCAGTCCGAACACGAGGTCGAGCTCGCCCGGATCGGCCCGCTCGTCGCGATAGTCGATCGGCTCGTCCACGCCGATCCGCCGGAGGAAGTCGTGCTTGGCCGCGCTCGCCGTGCCGAGGACGTACGCTCCACGTGCCTTGGCGATCTGGACCGCGAGGTGTCCGACACCGCCCGCCGCGGCGTCGATCAGCACCCGCTGGCCGGGTCGGACATCGGCGACGTCGACCAGGCCCTGCCATGCCGTCAGCCCGGCCAGCGGAAGTCCCGCGGCCTGAGCGTACGACATACTCGCCGGCTTGCGGACGAACTGGCGCGACGGTGCGGTGACGTAGTCGGCATACGCCTTCGCCTCGCGCGGGAACCACGGCATACCCAGCACCTCGTCACCGACCGCGACACCGGTTGCGCCGAGACCGATCTCCTCGACCACGCCGGACACGTCCCAGCCGACCGTGTACGGCGGCCGGCCCAGGTACGTCTCTTCGGCCCGGCTCCACCAGTCGACCGGGTTGATCCCGGCCGCGCGCACCCGGACGAGCACCTCGGTCGGTCCCGGTTCGGGTCGTTCGACCTCGACCAGTCGCAGCACCTCGGGTCCGCCGAAGTCCTGCTGGGTCACGAGTCGCATGCGTTCCTTCAGGAGTGGCCGTACGGGGTCAGGAGTTGGTCGACTGGAGCGTAGTCGTCGGTGAGCAACGGGGCGTCGCCGATGAAACTGCTGACCTCCCGCTCGGTGCCTAGGATCCCGTAGGGCGACTGCAATCTGCGCAGCTGCGGCCCGATGCCGTCGAGCGGCAGTGGTGCGTCGGAGGCGATGACGACGATGTTGCCGCCAGCCCCGCTCCGGGCGAGCACGTCCGGCTTCGACAGCACGGCGACGTACCGGAACCGCTCGGCGATCGTACGCACCTCCGCCCGGGCGAAGCCGAGCGGGCCGAAGTCGATCAGGTTGACGACGTACATGCCCTCGCCGGTCAGGACCCGGTGGATGTCGGCCACCATCTCGCGGGTGGTCAGGTGCCACGGCACCGCTCGCCCGCCGAACGCGTCGCCGAGCACCAGATCGCGGCTGTCGTCCGGCTCGGATCGCACCCCTAGCCGGGCGTCACGAACGTGTACCGCGAGACCGCCGCCGAGCTTCGCGCCCAGTTCGCTGACGTCGAGGTCGACCACACCGCGGTCGATCTCGTACACCTTGTTCTGCGAGCCGGGCCGGGTGTGCGCGACGTAACGTGGCACGGTGAGCCCGCCCCCGCCGATGTACAGCGCCCGCAGCGGCGAGGCCTCCGGCCACTTGGCCTCGATCGCGGCCACCGCACCCCGGACGTACTGCGAATCCAGATGAGTCGGGTCCGCCAGGTCGACGTACGAGTGCCGCAGGTCGTCCAGGTAGAGCGAGCGGCCGTTGGGGTTCGCCGGATCGGCGATCACCCGGGCGCAGTGGTATGCCGTCTCGACCTGGCAGAACCGTGGGGCGGTGAGGGTCAGTGCGCTGCCGACGAGGGCCAGCACCAGTGGACCAGCGGCCCGGCGCCAGCCCCGCAGTCGTACCGTCAGCACCACCCCGGTCAGCACGAGCAAGCCGCCGAGCCCCAACAGGATCCAGCTCGTCGGCCAGTTCGCCACGAACACGAACCCGGTCAGCACGGTGCCGGCGATCGCCCCCGCCGTACCCCACGCCGAGTACCTGCCCACCACGGTGCCCGTCTCGTTCAGGCTCGCGAGGTGCAGCTTGGTCACCATCGGGGTGACCGCCGCGAGCATCGCCGCCGGAGCGAACAAGGCCAACGCGAGCACCAGGATCACGGCGCCGCTGTCCTCGGCCCTGAGCGCCTGTCCGGTCCAGCGCACCACCGGCACGATCAGCAGCACCAGCCCGCCCGCCACCAGTACCAGTGGACCGATCGTCCGTACCGGCGGAACCATGTCGGCGAACCGCCCGCCTAGCGCGGCACCGGTCGCGATCGCCATCAGCGCCACGGCGATCACCACGGTGCTGGTCTCGAGTGTGAGCCCGAGGAACGGCGCCACCAGCCGCAGCGACACCAACTCGAGCACGAGCACCGCGGCCGACGCCCCGAACACCAGTCCGATCGCAGCCCCCCGCCCGACCCCCGCCGCACGGCCTGCATCCGGAACGTATGGCGGCTCAGTCACGCGCCCGAGCCTATCCGCGCACCGCTGTGGACAACTCAAGCCGCGTCCGCGATCTCGGCATACTTCGAATCGTCGCACCGGCTCCATGTTTCGATCTGGGCAAGCTCATGGTGAAGGGTCGCCTCTCGGTCCGGGTGCGGTCGAAACGACGAGGTGACGGCGAGTGAGAGATGCGCCGAACCGTTGACCAAGCGCGCGTCCGGTGCGGATGCTGACCCATGAAGCCCCTGCTCGGTTTGGAGGACCGATGGTTGCGCCCGCTATCAGTGCCACGCTCTATCGAGGAGTCCGAGAGCAGGTGACCGCCGCAGTCCGGGACCTCCCGGACGACCAGCTCGCCGCGGTCGTACCGGGCTGCCCGCTCTGGTCGGCGCGCGATCTGTTGTCACACCAGGCGGGCGTGGCACGCGACTTCGTCGAGGACAGGCTGGACGGCGCACCGTCGCCGGCCTGGACCGCGGTGCACGTCGAGACCCGCAAGGATCGCTCGGTTGGCGAGATCCTCGACGAGTGGGAGGAGTACGGAACGCAACTGGAGGACCTGATCCGGACGAGTTCCCGCAAGGGCCGGCTGCTCAACAACCCGTACGTCGACGCGGGCGTGCATTGCGCCGACCTGAGCGCGGTCGTACCGGTCGGCCGGCCCGATCGCGAGGTCTGGCTGGCGTCACTGGAGTTCTGCCTCGCCCACCCCAAGGGCGACGAGCCGGGCTCGCTGCGGGTCGTCACCGAGGACGTCGGGTACGAAATCGGCGAAGGCGATCCGGCCGCCGAGGCCAAGACCGAGAGCTATGAACTGTTCCGCGCGGTGTACGGCCGCCGCAGTGCGGACCAGATCGCGGCCTGGGGCTGGTCCGGCGAGCCTGGTGCCTGGCTGCGGGAACTCGCCCGTCTCCCCCAGACCTCGGTCGACCAGCACGACTGAGACGCGGAGCTACCCCTCGTCCAACCGGGCGATCAGGGTCTTCGGAGCGATACACCGGTACGCGTCCTCGATGATCTCCTCGACGTGCGGCCAGTCCACGCCGTCCACGTCGAGGTAGACGCCGAGCCAGCCGCGGTGCCCGACGTACGGCGGCCGGAAGAAGTGCTCCGGGTCGCCGGACACCAGCGCCTCCTGCGCGCCTGGCGGTGCGGCGCACCAGAAGCCGACCCGGTCATCGTGATGCTGGTTGGCGTAGGTCACGAAGGTCTTCTTGTCACGGATGAACCAGGTCGGCTCGCCATGACTTGGCCGCTCGGTTGTCTCAGGCAGGGCGAGGCAGAGCGCCCGCACGCGATCCAGCGGGTTCACCCGAGTGCCGCCGAGACGACCTCGCGGGCCTGGCCGAGCACCTGCTCGAGGTGCGCGGCACCGCGGAACGACTCGCCGTAGATCTTGTATACGTCCTCGGTCCCCGACGGCCGGGCCGCGAACCAGGCCGACTCCGTGGTGACCTTCAGGCCGCCGATCGCCGCGCCGTTGCCGGGCGCCGCGGTCAGCCGGTCGACGATCGGCTCGCCGCCGACCTCGGTCGCGGTCACGTCCTCGGGCTTGAGCGCGGCCAGCCGGGCCTTCTCCTCGCGGGTCGCCGGCGCGTCCACCCGCGAGTACGCCGACGCGCCGAACTTGTCGGTCAACCGCTTGTGCGCGATCGACGGCGTCTCCCCCGTCACCGCGGTGATCTCCGACGCGAGCAGCGCCAGCAGGATCCCGTCCTTGTCCGTCGTCCACACCGACCCGTCGAACCGCAGGAACGAGGCTCCGGCCGACTCCTCGCCGCCGAACCCGACCGACCCGTCCAGCAGGCCCGGTACGAACCACTTGAACCCGACCGGCACCTCCCACAGCCGCCGGCCCATGTCCGCGACCACCCGGTCGATCAGCGACGACGACACCAGCGTCTTGCCCACCGCGACATCCGCATCCCAGGAGCGCCGCCCGTACAGGTAGGAGATCGCGACCGCCAGATAGTGGTTCGGGTTCATCAACCCGGCGTCCGGCGTGACGATGCCGTGCCGGTCCGCGTCCGCGTCGTTGCCGGTGGCAATGTCGTAGGACGACCGCTGCGCGACCAGCGACGCCATCGCGTACGGCGAGGAGCTGTCCATCCGGATCTTGCCGTCGTGGTCGAGGGTCATGAACTGCCAGGTCGGGTCGACCACCGGGTTCACCACGGTCAGGTCGAGCCGGTGCCGTTCGGCGATCGCACCCCAGTAGTCGACGCTGGCGCCGCCGAGCGGGTCCGCGCCGATTCGGATACCGGCCGAGCGGATGGCGTCGAGGTCGAGCACAGCCGGCAGGTCGTCGACGTAGTGCGCGACGAAGTCGTACTCCCCCGCTGCAGCCCGAGCCCGCTCGAACGGCGCCCGCCGTACGCCGTCCAGATCCGCTGCGATCAATTCGTTCGCCCGGGCCGCGATCCAGGACGTCGCGTCGGAGTCGGCCGGTCCGCCGTGCGGCGGGTTGTACTTGAAGCCGCCGTCGCGCGGCGGGTTGTGTGACGGCGTGACCACGATCCCGTCGGCCTGCCCTCCCGAGCCGGACCGGTTGAGCCGCAGGATCGCGTGCGACACCGCCGGGGTCGGCGTCAGCCGGTCGGCGCTGTCGACCAGCACCGCGACGTCGTTGGCCACCAGCACCTCCAGCGCGGTCCGCCAGGCAGGTTCGGACAGCGCATGGCTGTCGCGGCCGATCAGCAGCGGACCGGTGGTGCCCTGGCCGGCCCGGTACTCGCAGATCGCCTGGGTGATCGCCAGGATGTGCGTCTCGTTGAAGGCGCCGTCGAGGCTCGAGCCGCGATGGCCCGACGTACCGAAGACGACCTTCTGGGCGGGATCGCTCACGTCGGGCTTGATCTCGTCGTAGGCACTCAGCAGTGCCGCGATGTCGGCGAGGTCCTCGGGCTGGGCTGGCTGACCGGCGCGTGGATGCATGGTGCTATCAAACCGCACCCGACTAGCCTGAGCATCGTCACGGCCGTGGCGGCGAGGAGGCACGATGACGACGATCGACCTGAGCGCCGGCACCGACGTAGCGGGTATCTCGCCGGGACTGCGCGGATACGTCGCACGACCGTCCGGATCGGGTCCGTGGCCGGGACTCGTGCTCGTCCACGAGGCGTTCGCGGTCGACGACGTGATGCGCCGGCACGCCGAGCGGATGGCCGCGGCCGGCTTCCTCGCAGTCCTGCCCGACCTGTTCACCAGCGGCGGCCCGGCTCGCTGCCTGGTCGCCACGTTCCGTGCGTTGCGGTCCGGGTCCGGGCGCGCGTACGCCGATATCGAGGCCGGGCGGCGCTGGCTGCTCGCACAGCCCGACTGCACCGGCAAGACCGGTGTGCTCGGCTTCTGTCTCGGTGGCGGGTTCGCGCTGATGGTGGCCAACCGTGGTGAGTTCGCGGCC
>JBKPSJ010000122.1:0-3430 GCA_046765875.1 Actinomycetota bacterium | reverse complement strand
AGAGGCCGTGCCGGTCGACTCCCCCAGGACGCGCCGCATTTCGGCGGCGAGCTGCGCGTTCTGGTACCGGCCACCCGCTTCGAGGGCCGCGGTCACGCGGTCCTGGATCCTGCGCGGGCTTGTCCTGGTTCAGCTTGGCCTTGGCCTGGATCGCCGCTGAGCGGACCCGAAAGGGAACCGTCTCCTGTGCGATCCGCCGTGCGTAGGCCAGCGCGTCCCCGCCCAGCTCCCACGAGTCGTCCCGGGCAGCCTCGAAGTACTCGACCGTGCGCTCGAGTACCGAGAACGCCTCCCCGCCTTCGAGGACCTCGGGGATCCCGCGGACGTGGACGGCGGTGAGTTCCAGGTTGGCGGGGATGGGCCCTCGCCGTACCAGGCGGGTGAGATGTACCCGTTGGGGCCTTGGAAGACGAGCAGCACCTGTTGCCCGGAGCGCAGCGCCGAGACGACGGGATCCGCCCGTGCCGTATGCCCGATGACGAGCTGCTCGCCGGCGCCTCTCGCGTCGTGCACGGGATCGAGCAGGCAGGGACGTGCGCGGCCTGCAGGTCGCCGGATCGCCCGACCACGAGCACCGCCCACCCGTGCTCCCGGATGAGCCGGCGAACGTCCTGCATCGACGTCATCGCGTACTCGGCCCGTTCGAGCATGTCTTCCCTACTCCAGCCGGTGCGGCTACCAGATCTGCAAGAATGCCAGGGCCTATGCCGGACCGGCGGGGTCGCGCGGCCGTGCGTAGTTGGGCAGTGGTTCGGTCTTGGGCTGCAGACGGCGCTCCAGGCCCGCCAGCCCACTGGCCAGTGGCAGCCGAGTCATGGTGTTTCGTGCCCAGATGCCGGCGCGGCTCTTCGGCGCGACGAGGCCGGTGAAGAGGTTCGACTGGCTTCGCTCGACGAGCGGTCGGTGGCCCTCCTCGTACCGAGCGAAGGCGGCACGATGGTCGCCTTGCGCGGCCGAGAGTTCTCCGGCGAGCCGGTACGCGCCGATCATGCCCAACATGGCTCCGCAGCCGCATACCGGGGACGCGCAGTGGGCGGCGTCACCGACGAGGGTCACCCGACCCGATGACCACGATGGCATGCGGACCTGGCTCAACGAGTCGAAGTAGAGCTCGGGGTCGGCCAGTACGGCGGCGAGGAGTTGCGGCACGTGCCACGACGACACACTGGTATACGCCTCGCGCAGCAGGCGCCTGTGCTGCTCGATGTCGCGGTGGTCGTAGGTCAGCGGCTCGGGCTGACGGAACATCAGGTACGCCTTCGCCCCGGTGTGGTTGCCGGACCGGTAGACCCCGGCCATCTTGCCGGGCAGGTTGTAGATCGTCATCCAGCGGTCCGCGCCCAGCGCTGGGTCTGCCGCGGCGAACGCGAAGTAGTGCCGCAGGTATCGCAGGAACCGCTCTTCCGGCCCGAAGACCAGGCGGCGGACCGCGGAGTGCACGCCGTCCGCGCCGATGACCAGGTCGAACCGGCGGGTGGTGCCGCGTTCGAAGGTGACCGTCACGCCGTCGTCGTCTTGCTGCAGCGTGCGGATCGAGTCGTCGAAAACGTACTCGGCGTCGTCCTTCGTCGCCTCGTGCAGGATCGCCACCAGGTCACCGCGCATGATCTCGACCTCGCCGCTGCCGTACTTGCGTTGAATGGCCTGCATGTCGATGCGGGCCACGATACGGTTGGTGGAATCGACGAAGGACGTGCCGATGACGTCGGTCGCAGCGGCCCGGACCCGCGCCATGATCCCCATCCGCTCGGCCACCTCGACGGCCCGTCCCCGCACGTCGACCCCGTTGCCGCCGATGCGCAACCCTGGCCCGCGTTCGACCACGGTGGGCCGAAAGCCGTGTTTGGCCAGCCAGAACGCCGCAGTTGGCCCCGCGATGCTCGCCCCTGAGATCAGGATCCGCTCGTTCATGTCACTCCTGGCTTGTCGAGGCACCGCCCGGGTGGTCGCCAGGACGCGACCGTTTGCCACGTCCCACCCGGGTCGCCTACCCTAACTGAAATACGCGTTCCAGCTAGTGACACGATATGGAAGGGCCGTTCCAGATGTCAAGCCCCCCCGCGAGCGGTGAGCCACGACGCCGGGCAGACGCCGTCCGCAATCGGCAACGCGTGCTCGAGGCGACGAGAACGCTGCTTGCCGACCGCAGGGCCAACCCCACCGTCGAGGCGATCGCTACCAAGGCCGGCGTCGGCGCGGCCACCGTCGTGCGAAGCTTCGGCAGCAAGGAGGCACTCATCGACGTCGCCGTGGCGGATCTGCTTGAACCGGTAATCCGGCGAGCCCGGGACGCCCTGTCCGAAAACTGTGCCCAAGACGCCCTCCGGCGCTTCCTCATCGAGCTGATCGCGTTCCAGTCCGGCCACTGGATCATTGGTGAACAACTCAGGGGACTGGACCTGCCGTCCACCACCGCCCAGCGAGCCGCCCTCACGGAAGCCGTCACTGAAATGGTGAACCGGGCGCGCGACGAAGGCGCAATACGCGCCGACATCGATCCCGGCATGACCATGGTCCTGATACGAGACATGACCAATGCGATCGCCCAGTCACCGTCGGCGTCACCCGAACTCGCCGAGAGCTACGTATCGGTACTCATGGACGGACTCCGGCCGCAACAGCCGAGGACCTGAACACCACCGGGGTCCAACCCGCCACGCTCTACCCTTTCCAGCGTTTCGCTGTCAACGTTGCGGAGACCAACGGCTGCGCCGAGCGGTGGATCCGCACCCTCAAAGAGCAATGCCTCTGGGCCGAGCTGCACGACAACGTCGACGAGCTCCGCCAGGCCGTGGCCGGCTTCGTCCTGTCCTACAACACCCAGTGTCTGATCGGCCGGCTCGGCCACCGCACCCCAAAGGAGGCCTACCAGGACGCCACCACAACAGTGGCAGCGTGATCAGATAGACCCAGCAGCTGTCCAACCATCCGGGTGCTGTTCACCATGATCCTGATGACCTGCCGGGGCATGGCGATCGGGCGGCGACCGCTCCCTCTGGGATCGGCGGGATCGCGGCGGGTCGAGGTTGGCTGCCTGCTCTCTGTTGTCCGTCGGTGCACAGGCTCCGACAGGTCTTCCCCGCCTGGGTGAGGTGGCTGCTCGCCGCCTGTGAGGCCATCCCACAGCGCCAGCCGGGTTCGGCTGGTCCTTGCCGCCTGGTGAGTATCCGGGCGGTGGCATCGGCCAAGGCGAGCGCGGGTCCGGCGAACCCGGCCTCGGGGTGATCGACTGGCGTTGAGTCCCAGATAGAGCTCGGCTAGCTGCGAAGTCGTCGCCGGCCGGTTGCGGGTGCGGGTCCGCGAGGTCGGCGACCAGCACTCGGCATGCCCTCGGCGGAGCGCTCTGCCTCCCCCCGACGGTGCGATGGGACCTGGTTCTTGCCTCAGTCAGCGGCCAGTTCGTCGGTGGCGGTTTGTCCGGCGTCGGTGG
>JBKPSJ010000121.1:0-9296 GCA_046765875.1 Actinomycetota bacterium | reverse complement strand
GCCTACTTCCACGTCCATTGGGGGGCGCGATGAAGGTTGCCGTGTTCGGCTTGGGCTACGTCGGGTCGGTGACCGCGGCCTGCCTGGCGGCCAACGGCCACGAGGTGTGGGGTGTCGACGTCGACACCGCGAAGGTGGACCCGATCGCCCAGGGGCGCAGCCCCGTCGTCGAGCCGGGCCTGGACGAGCTGATCGCGACGGCGGTCGCGTCGGGAGCGATGCATGCCACCACCGACCCGCGCGCTGCCCTGGACCGAGCCGATGTCTCGCTGATCTGCGTCGGTACGCCGTCCAGCCCGAGCGGCGGCACGGACCTCACCCACATCGGCAACGCTGTCCGCGACATCGCAGCGGCCTCCCGCTCGGTGACGCCGCCGGCGTCGGGGTTCCACACCGTCGTGGTCCGCAGCACCGTTCCGCCCGGCACCGTGGACACCATCGTCGCGGCGGAGCTGTCCGGCGGGAGCTTCGGGACCGCGATGGTGCCGGAGTTCCTGCGCGAGGGGTCCGGCCTGGCCGACTTCTTCGCCCCTCCGTTCGTGGTCGTCGGTACGGCGGACCCCCGGGTCGGCGAGACGCTCACCGAGCTGTTCGGCTTCCTCGGCGTCGAGGTGCAGGTGGTCGAGACCCGGACCGCGGAGGCGCTCAAGTACGCCTGCAACGCGTTCCACGCCACCAAGGTCTCGTTCGCCAACGAGATGGGCCGGATCTTCCGGCACTACGGAGTGGACTCGCGCCGGGTGATGGAGCTGTTCTGCCAGGACACGACGCTGAACATCTCCCCGTACTACCTCAAGCCGGGGTTCGCCTTCGGCGGGTCGTGCCTGCCCAAGGACCTGCGCTCGGTGCTGCAGATGGCCCGCTCGAACGACACCGACCTGCCGTTGCTGTCCGGCACGCTGGCCACCAACGAGGTCGTCGTCCGCGAGGTCGTCGACCGGGTGGTCGCCGGCGACACCGGCACCGACGGCAGCCGTGAGATCGCGCTGATGGGGCTGAGCTTCAAGACCGCGACCGACGACCTGCGCGAGAGCCCGAGCGTCGAGCTGGCCGAGCGGCTGATCGGCAAGGGCTACAACCTGCGCATCTACGACTCGATCGTGAACCCCGAGCGGCTCGTCGGCGCGAACAAGCGGCACGTGGAGTCCAAGCTGCCGCACCTGCGCCGGGTCCTGACCGGCGACCCGCTGGCCGCGCTCAAGGATGCCGGCCTGGCACTGGTGTCGTCCAGCGACAAGGCCGTGACCGACGCGCTGCTGGCCAGCCCGCCGCCGCGGCTGATCGACCTGAGCGGCCGGCTGGGCACCGCCGTCGAGGCGCTGCCCGGATACGAGGGAGTCGGCTGGTGACTCGGCTAGTGACACGGCCCGAGCGCCCGGGACCACCCCGGGTCATGATCATCGTCCAGAACCTGCCGGTCCCGTTCGACCGGCGGGTCTGGCTGGAGTGCAAGGCGCTACGGAGTGCCGGGTACGAGGTGGCGGTGGTGTGCCCGAAGGGGCCGGGGGACCCGTCGTATGAGGAGATCGACGGAGTGCCGATCTACAAGTACAAGCCGTACGCCCCGGGCGGCCGCAAGGTCGGCTTCGTCATCGAGTACGTGTACTCCTTCCTGGCCACCGCCCGGCTGGTCGGCAGGGCGCGCCGTCAGGGCGGGAAGTTCGACGTGCTGCAGGCCTGCAACCCGCCGGACATCTTCTGGCCGATCGGCCGCTGGCGGCGCTGGCGTGACGGCACCCGGTTCGTGTTCGACCACCACGACCTGTGCCCCGAGTTGTACGAGTCGCGCTTCCCCAATGGCGCGACGCTGCCGTACAAGGGCCTGCGCGCGCTGGAGAAGGCGACGCACCGGTCGGCAGACCACGTGATCTCGACCAACGACACATACCGCCGGATCGCGATCACACGAAGCGGCAAGGCGAACGACGAGGTCACCGTGGTGCGCACCGGCCCGGACCCGGACAAGCTCAAGCCCGGCGAGCCGGACGAGTCGGTCAAGCGCGGCCACACCTATCTGGCGTCGTACATCGGCGTGATGGGCCCGCAGGACGGCGTCGACATCGTCGTACGGGCCGCGGACGAGATCGTCCACCGGCTCGGCCGCACCGACATCGGATTCACGCTGATCGGCGGCGGCGACAGCTTCGACGAGGTAGTCGCGCTGCGCGACGAGCTCGGCCTCGGCGACCACGTCGAGTTCACCGGCCGGGCGCCGGACGACGTCGTCGAGAAGGTGATGTCGAGTGCCGACGTCGGGCTGTCCCCCGACCCGAAGAATCCGCTCAACGACGTCTCCACGATGAACAAGACGATGGAATACATGGCCTACGCACTGCCGGTGGTCGCCTTCGACCTGCAGGAGACCCGGGTCTCGGCCGGCGACGCCGCGGTGTACGTCGAGCCGAACGATGTCGAGAAGTACGCCCTGGCCATCGTGGACCTGGTCGACGACGAGCCGCGGCGCCGGCAGATGGCCGCCCTCGCCCGCCGCCGGGTCGAGCAGGAGCTGGCCTGGAAGCACCAGCAGAAGACGTACCTCGCGGTATACGACAAGCTGACTGGCAGGGCCTGACCGTGTGTGGTATCGCCGGGTGCTACCAGCAGTCCGACGGCAAGGCGCTCGCGTTGACGATGACCGAGCGGATCGCGCACCGCGGCCCGGACGCCAGCGGGGTGCACTGCACGGAGAACGAGCGCGTCAGCACGTTCCTGGTGCACCGCCGGCTGTCGATCATCGACCTGTCCGAGGCGTCGAACCAGCCGTTCACCAAGCAGGGCCTGACGATCGTCTACAACGGCGAGCTGTACAACTACAAGCAACTCCGTGCCGAGCTCGGCGACCAGCGCTGGGTCACCGACTCCGACACCGAGGTCGTGCTCGAGGCCTGGCGGCGCTGGGGCCCGGACTCGCTGCGGAGGTTCCGCGGCATGTTCGCCTTCGCCCTGCTCGACGAGCGCGACGGCAGCCTGGTGCTGGCCCGCGACCCGCTCGGGATCAAGCCGCTGTACTTCCTGCGCCGCCAGGGCGGTGTGGTGTTCGCCTCCGAGCTGAAGGCGCTGGTCGGCGCGGTCGGGCCGGAGCTGCGTACCGATCCGGGCGGCCTGATCGCCTCGATGCTGTACTACTGGCTGCCCGAGCAGCGCTGCGCGATCGAGGGGGTGGAGAAGCTGCCGGCCGGGTCGTGGGCAGAGTTCCGCCCGGACGGCACCAGCCGGCAGACGGCGTACTGGAAGGTCGAGGAGGTCGCCGCCGAGGCCGCGGCCGGGCCGCCGGCGGACCTGCGTGCGGTGATCGAGGACTCGGTCGTCGCGCACATGGTCGCCGACGTCGGTGTGTCGACGTTCCTGTCCGGCGGGCTGGATTCCAGCCTCATCACCGTGCTCGCCAAGCGGGCCGACCCCGCCGTCGACGCGTACACGATCACGTTCCGGCCCGAGGACCACAAGCTCGAGGCGATGCCGGACGACGCGATCTACGCGAGGAGGGTCGCGCGGCACTTCGGGATCAAGCTGCACGAGATCGAGATCGCGCCGGAGGTGTCAGAGCTTTTGCCCCGGATCGTCGACATCCTCGACGAGCCGATCGGCGACCCGGCGGCGATCAACGTCCTGCTGATCTGCGACGCGGCCCGCGCGGCCGGCGTCAAGGTGCTGCTGTCCGGGATGGGTGCCGACGAGTTGTTCGGCGGCTACCGCAAGCACCTCGCCTGCGTCATGGCCGCCAACTACCAGCGGGTGCCCGGACCGGTGCGCGCCGGCATCGACCGCGCGGTCGGCATGATGCCGGTCACCGCGGGCGGCCGCGGTCTGAGGTACGTGCGCTGGGCCAAGCGGTTCCTCACCTTCGCCGAGCTCGACGAGGAGGCTGCGTTCCGGCGCAGCTACACCATGTACGACGGTGACGAGCTGACCGGTCTGCTCGACCCGGACCTGAGCCCGTACGTCGGCAAGCTACTGGCCGAGCACAGCGCGATCTATCACGACACGAAACTGCCGGACCACGTGAACCGGATGTGCTTGGCCGACACGCGGATGTTCCTGCCCGGGCTCAACCTGACCTACACCGACCGGGCGAGCATGGCCGCCTCGACCGAGGTGCGGGTGCCGTTCGTCGATCCCGAGGTGGTCAAGGCGGCGTTCTCGATCCGCGGCGCGGACAAGATCCACCGGCACGGGCCGAGAACACAGGGCAAGCTCGCGCTCAAGAAGGCGGCCGAGGCCTGGCTGCCCAAGGAGATCATCCACCGGCCGAAGGCTTCGTTCAGCGTTCCGCTGCGGGCCTGGGTGGGCAACGAGCTACGCGAGCTCGTCGACGACGTACTAATCAACGGCGAGCTGGTGGCAAGCGGCTTCCTGCGTAGGCCGGCACTCAAGCAACTGGTGGACGACGAACGGACCGGCCGGGAGGACCGTTCGAAGCAGATCTGGCAACTCCTGACGCTCGAGACCTGGTGCCGGCACATGCGGTCCCTGGGGGTGACCACCTCGTTATGAAGCAAGTGGCTCAGAACTACAAGTCCGGCGAGCTGGCGGTGCTCGACGTGCCGCCGCCCGCGTGTGCCCCCGGCGGGGTGCTCGTCCGCTCGCTCTACTCGCTGATCTCGACCGGCACCGAGCTGATGAAGGTCGGCGAGGCCAGGATGTCGATGCTCGGCAAGGCCCGGGCCCGGCCCGACCAGGTCAAGAAGGTGCTCGAGTCGGTGGCCCAGCAGGGCGCGGTCAGCACGTACAAGAAGGTGATGAACCGGCTCGACTCGTACACCCCGCTGGGCTACTCGCTGTGCGGCGTGGTGACCGAGGTCGGTGCCGGTGCCGAGGAGTTCCACGTCGGCCAGCTGGTGGCTGCCGCGGGCAACGAGTTCGCGCTGCATGCCGAGTACAACTGGATCCCGCTGAACCTGTGCGTACCGGTCCCGGACGGGGTCGCGCCCGAGCACGCCGCGTTCTCCACCGTCGGCGCCATCGCGATGCACGGCGTACGCCGCTCCGAGGTGCAGCTGGGCGACAGCGCGGTCGTCGTCGGGCTCGGCCTGGTCGGCCAGCTCTGCGTACGGCTGCTGGTCGCCGCCGGCGTACGGGTGTTCGGCCTGGACGTGGTCGAGGACCGCTGCCGGATGGCCGAGAAGGCCGGCGCGCTGCTGTGCGCGGGACCGGACGAGACCGGTCTGGCCGCGATCGAGCGGGCGCTCGGGATGGGCGCGGACCACGTGCTGCTGGCCGCTGGCGGTCCGACCAACGGGCCGGTCGAGGTGGCCGCCCGGCTGGCCCGCGACCGGGCCCGGATCGTCGACATCGGCAAGACCAAGCTCGACCTGCCGTGGAACGCGTACTACGACAAGGAGCTCGACGTACGGTTCTCCCGGTCGTACGGGCCGGGCCGGTACGACGACCGCTACGAACTCGAGGGCGTGGACTACCCGGCCGGGTACGTGCGCTGGACCGAGCGGCGCAACCTGGAGTGCTTCGTCGACCTGATCGCCCGCGAGCAGATCGATCTGTCCTCGCTGGTCGCGCGGGTGTTCCCGATCGCCGACGCGACCGAGGTGTACCAGCAGCTCAGCTCCGGGTCGATCCCCGGTGTCGGGTTCCTGTTCGAGTACCCCGAGACGACGGCACCGCTGCCCATCGGGACCGAGCCGGTCAAGGCCGCCCGAAAGGCCGCCGTCGCGACACCGAAGGGCGGCCGGCTGCGGTTCGGCTTCATCGGCGCGGGCAACTACGCCTCGTCGATGCTGCTGCCGCACCTGGCCAAGGACGACAACGTCGTGCTCGCACACGTCGCCACCACCAAGTCGCTGTCGGCGGCGAACGCGCAGCGGCGGTTCGGCTTCGAGACCATCTCGACCAGCGCCGACGCCGTCCTTGAGGACGACTCGGTGGACGCGGTGTTCGTGGTCACCCGGCACAGCTCGCACGCCGACCTGGCGTGCCGTGCGCTGCGCAGCGGCAAGGCGGTGTTCGTCGAGAAACCGCTGGCGCTGACCGTCGAGCAGACCGAGCGAATCGTCGACGCCGTCGCAGAGACCGGGAACGACCGGCTGATGGTCGGCTTCAACCGCCGGTTCGCACCGCTGCTGACCGACCTGCGGTCACGGTTCGGCCCGACCGCCGACGGCGCGGTGCGGTATCTGGTCAACGCCGGCCGGCTGGACTCGACCAGTTGGTACCTCAACGAGCACGAGGGCAGCCGGTTCGTCGGCGAGGGCGGCCACTTCATCGACACGCTGAGCTGGTGGCTGAGCAGCGACCCGGTCGAGGTGTACGCCGTCGGCGGCGCCAATCCCGGCGAGCTGCAGGTCAGCCTGCGGTTCGAGAACGGCTCGATCGGAACGCTGAGCTACGTCACCGCCGGGAACAGCCGGTTCCCGAAGGAGACGATCGACATCGCGGCGGGCGGTCGCAGCGCGCGGCTGGACAACTTCCAGCGGACCACCCTGTGGTCGGGCCGCCGGCCGAACACCAGGCGCGCCAAGGGCGGACCGGACAAGGGCCAGCGCGCCGAACTTGCCGCGTTCGTCGAGGCGGTGCGCAGCGGCGCGCCGATTCCGATCGGATACGAGTCGCTGATCGCGACCACCTTGGCGACCATCGCGGTGGATCGCAGCCTGGCCAGCGGTCGGCCGGAGCGGGTATGAGCCGGCAGTCGCTGGGGTGGTACGTTCGCCGGCTCCGGCGGATGTCGGCGAGCGAGCTGGCCTGGCGGATGCGTGACCACGTCCGCCGGACCAGCTGGTCGTCCAAGCAGGTCAAGCCCGGCCGGATCCCCTCCGGCGGGCCCGCCGTGCTCGCCGAGCGGTCGTTCACGGCGGTTCTGCCCGGCGGTGTCGCGGATTTTGTGCCCGAGCAGGCCCGCAAGGCGGTGATCGCCATCGCCGACGGGATCCTGGAAGGGCACTTGGAGGTGCTCGGCGTCCATCGCGACGACCTGCGCGCGCCGGACTGGTTCACCGACCCGGTCACCGGCCGGCGCTCGGACCCCGGGTGGTACGCGTTCCGGATCAACCACCGCTCCGAGGAACAGGTCGGGAACATCAAGCAGGTCTGGGAGCTGTCCCGGCATCACCACCTCACCCAGCTCGCCTCCGCCTGGTACCTGACCGGCGACGACGCGTACGCCGACCGGGTCGCCGAGCACCTGAACTCCTGGTGGCGCGACAACCCATACCTGTCCGGTGTGCACTGGACCAGCGGCATCGAGGCCGGCATCCGGCTGATCAGCTGGGCCTGGATCCGGCGGCTGCTGAACGGCTGGCCCGGGATCTCCGCGCTGTTCGACGACAACGACCTCGCGTTGTGGCAGATCTGCTGGCACCAGCGCTACCTCGCCGCCTTCCGCAGCCGCGGCTCGTCGGCGAACAACCACGTCATCGCCGAAGCAGCCGGCCAGCTCGTCGCGTCCTGCGCCTTCCCGTGGTTCCCGCAGAGTGCGAAGTGGCGTGCGGACGCCGCGCTGCTACTGCAACGGGAGCTCGATGCGAACACATACCTTTCCGGGATCAACCGCGAGCTGGCCACCGACTACCACCGCTTCGTCTCCGAGCTCGGCCTGTTCGCCGCGATCGAGGCGGACGCGGCCGGGCACCCGCTCGGCCCGCGGACCTGGGGGTTGCTGATCCGGACGCTGGACGCCGCGGCCGCGATCGTCGACGAGACCTGCCGGCCGCCGCGGCAGGGTGACGACGACGAGGGCCGGGTGCTGGTGATCGACCCGCCGGACGCGCACCACTGGTCGGCGTTCCTGTCGCTCGGCGCCGCGATCACCGGCCGCGCCCGGTGGTGGCCGGACACGCAGCCCGACACCGTGAGCGTCGTGGCGGGCGCCCTGTCGGGTGGCCGCCGGATCGCCACCGGCCGGCCCCCGCGGCGCCCGTCGCACTTCGCCGACGCCGGGCTCACACTGCTGCGTACGCGCGACCAGGCGCCGGAGATCTGGTGCCGGTGCGACGGCGGCCCGCACGGCTTCCTGTCCATCGCCGCGCACGCACACGCCGATGCGCTCTCACTGGAGGTACGGGTCGGCGGAGTCGACGTATTGGCCGATCCCGGCACGTACTCGTACCACGGCGAACAGCAGTGGCGGGACTACTTCCGCTCGACCATCGGCCACAACACGCTCGAGGTGGCCGGCCGGGACCAGTCCGCGTCGGGTGGTCCGTTCCTCTGGACCAGCCAGGCGACCGGTCAGGTCACCGCGGTCGACGCCGACGAGCATGCGCCGATCGCGTCCTGGAGCGGACAGCATGACGGGTACGACACCGGCGAGCAGCCGGTAGTACACCACCGAACGGCGGTGCTGGACCGGAAGGCGCGCAGGCTGAGGGTCGAGGACCGGCTGGACGGTGCCGCCGGGCAGGACGTTCGGCTGGCCTACCATCTCGGGCCGGAGATCCGGTGCGAGCTGAACGGCAACGTCGCGCTGCTGCGCTGGGAGACCAAGGACGGCACCGTCACCACGGTCGCCGAACTGCCGGCGGCGCTGGAGTGGTCCGCCCACCGCGGCGAGACCGAGCCGGCGCTCGGCTGGTACTCGGCCCGGTTCGGCCAGAAGGTGCCGGCCACCACCCTGGTCGGCACCGGGCATCTGGAACCGGCCACGACCGTGACCGCGGTGTTCCGGTTCCCACCGTCCTGATGTATCAGATCGTCGGTTCCGCCCTCTTTTGATCAATCGGTCCCGCCGAGGGACCGCGAGTCCGACTGCCGACGTTCGCTTGGAGGGCCTGTGAGCACGCAGGAACTGGACGTCAAGACCGCGTGGCGGGCGATCCGGCGAGGCCGCCGGACCGTCGCCGCCGTCGCCGCCGCCGGCCTGGTCGCCGGACTTGGCTTCGCCCTGCTCCGCCCTCCGCTGCACACCGCCACCTCGCTCGTAGTGCTGCCACCGCCGCCGGTGAACGCCAGCCAGAGCACCCAGGGCACCCAGAACATCGACACCCAGGTCTACATCGCCAACAGCGAGCCGGTACTCAAGAGCGCCGGGCAGAACCTCAACCCGCCGCTGGCCACCAAGGTGGTCCACGATCGCGTCGTCGTGACCGCGGCGACGCCGGACGTACTCCAGTTCAAGGCTCGCGGTACGTCGGCACAGCAGGCGATGACGCTGGCCAACGCGGTCGCCGAGGTCTACCTGGTGTTCGTCACCACCGAGCAGAAGCTGCCTGGTGACCTCGGCAAGAAGACCGGCGCCCGGATGCTGGAGGAGGCGACCACCGCCCGCGGCGGGAACATGCTCATCCACCTCGGAACTGTCTCTTATACACATCTGACGCTGCCGACGACTTCGCCGTAGTGTAGAT
>JBKPSJ010000120.1:0-5413 GCA_046765875.1 Actinomycetota bacterium | reverse complement strand
GTTCAGCCGTTGATCGTCCTGGCCCTGTCTCCGTTCGATGTGGACGGAGACAGGGTCGGGCGGGGTCAGTCCTGCCTGGCCACCTGGAACGGGGCGAAGCTCTGGGCGACGGGCATGAGTTCGATGGTGTTGACGTTGACGTGCGCGGGCCGGGTCGCCGCCCAGTGGATGGTGTCGGCGACGTCGTCCGCGGTCAGCGGCTGCATGCCCTCGTAGACGGCGTCCGCCTTGGTCTCGTCGCCGGAGAACCGCACGGTGGAGAACTCGGTGTCGGCCATCCCGGGCTCGACGCTGGTCACCCGTACGCCGGTGCCGTGCAGGTCGCTGCGCAGGTTCAGGCTGAACTGGTGTACGAACGCCTTCGTGGCGCCGTACGCGTTGCCGCCGGGGTACGGGTACGTTCCGGCGACCGAGCCGAGGTTGACCACGTGCCCTCGGCCGCGCTCGACCATTCCGGGGAGGATCGCGCGGGTGACGTGCGCCAGGCCCTTGCAGTTGGTGTCGATCATCCGGTCCCAGTCGGTCAGGTCCGACCGCTGGGCCGGCTCGAGCCCGAGCGCCAGGCCGGCGTTGTTCACCAGTACGTCGATATCGGCGAACTCGTCGGGCAACTCCGCGACAACCCGGGTGATCGCGTCGGGGTCGGTCACGTCCAGTTCGACCGCATGCACCGAGGACCCGAGCTCGGCGGCGAGGTCGGCGAGCCGGTCGGTACGCCGGGCCGACACGACCACCCTGGTGCCGTCGGCCGCGAACCGCCGGGCCACCGCGGCGCCGAACCCGGAGCTGGCACCGGTCACGAACACAGTCATCGAGTACCCGCCGATCGTGTCGAGAAAGGACAGCACACAAGGTAAGGCAGGTGTGCAACGCCTTCGCGATGTGGTCCTCAGGCGCGGGCGAGGATCTCGCCGTGGAGGACGGCGAACCAGCCGTCTTCGTTATCGGCCCACGCGCGCCAGCCCGCGGACAGGCGCTGCAGGTCCTCGTCGGTCGCGACACCCGACACCCGGGCTCGGTCGGCCAGGGTGGACGACACGATGCGCTCGGCCCAGCTCCCCGCCCACCAGGCTCTGTCATCGGGCGTGGCGAAGCACCAGGTGCTCGCCGACGCTCGGACGTCGGTGAACCCGGCCTGCCGCGCCCACGACAGCAGCCGCCGGCCCGCGTCCGGCTCGCCGCCGTTGATCCGCGCGACCTGGCGGTACACGGCCCGCCAATCGTCGAGGTCGGCCGACTCCGGGTACCAGGTGAACGTCGAGTAGTCGGCGTCCCGGGCGGCCACCAATCCGCCCGGGACGGCGACCCGTCCCATCTCCCGCAACGCCTTGACCGGATCGCCGAGGTGCTGCAGGACCTGATGGGCATGCACGACGTCGTACGTGCCGTCGGGCAGGTCGAGGTCGAGCACGTCCGCGACGACGAAGTCGATGTTCGCGACCCCCCCGCGGCGGTCCGCCTCGGCCCGGGCCAGATCGAGCGCGTCCGCCGTCACCTCGACCGCCGTCACCCGTCCGGGCGCCACGAGCTCGGCCAGATCGGCGGTGATCGTGCCGGGCCCGCACCCCACGTCGAGCACTGTCATTCCCGGGCGCAGCTCGCCGAGCAGGTATGCCGCCGAGTTCGCCGCGGTACGCCAACGGTGCGACCGCAGCACCGACTCGTGGTGCCCATGGGTGTAGACGGCTCTGTCCATACCGCTAAAGCTAGACCTGAGTCTCGCTAGCTGAGAAGTTCTGTCTCGTCATACGAAACAGCAGGTCGAGTGTCGATCCCGGCGTAGGGCGATCGACGCGTGGGGTAGAGGCTGGGTGTCCAGCCGGGAAACGGAGGAGACCATGCGCGCATTGATCATCAACAAGATGAACGCCGACCTGGAGGCCGGGATCCCGCCGAGCCCGGCGATCATGGAGGGCGTCGGCAAGCTGGTCGAGGACATGACCAAGGCCGGCGTGATGCTCGTGGCCGAGGGCGTACGGCCGAGCTCGGAGGGCGCCCGGGTCAGGGTGACCGGAGGGCGGCGGACCGTGACCGACGGCCCGTTCGCCGAGACCAAGGAGCTGATCGGCGGCTTCATGGTCGTCCAGGTCCGCAACCTGGACGAGGCGCTGGAGTGGGCGGCGCGGCTGGCCGAGGTGCTCGACGACGAGGTGGAGGTCCGCCGGATCGTCGAACTGTCCGACTTCGACACCGCCGTACTGTCCGAACAGGAGCGCGAGCGGCAGCAGGCGGTGCGGGACCGGTTGCGCGGGAGCTGAGCCCGGTGTTGTCATCTGGCACGTGACAGCTACCGATACGCACGGCGCCGTCGACGCGGTCTGGCGGATCGAGTCCGCCCGGATCATCGCCGGCGTCCTGCGGATCGTCCGCGACGTCGGTCTGGCAGAGGAGCTCGCACAGGACGCCCTGGTCGCCGCGCTCGAGCAGTGGCCCGAGTCCGGCGTACCGCGCAATCCCGGTGCCTGGCTGATGGCGATCGCCAAGCGCCGCGCCATCGACCTGATCCGGCGCAAGGAGAACTACCAGCGCAAGCTCGCCGAGCTCGGCCACGAGCTGGAGACCACGTCGGAGGAGGTGACCGGGCAGGTGGACGCCGCGCTCGACGGGAACATCGAGGACGACATGCTGCGCCTGGTGTTCACCGCCTGCCATCCGGTGCTGACCACCGACGCGCGGGTCGCGCTGACGCTGCGGCTGCTCGGCGGACTGGAGTCCGACGAGATCGCCCGCGCCTTTCTGGTGCCGCAGGCAACGATGCAGCAGCGGATCGTGCGGGCGAAGAAGACGCTGGCCAAACAGGACGTCCGCTACGAGGTGCCGGCCGGTGCCGAGCTCGCCGAGCGGCTGTCGTCGGTGCTCGAGGTCATCTACCTGATCTTCAACGAGGGCTACTCGGCCACCGCCGGCGACGACTGGATGCGTCCGGCGCTGTGCGACGAGGCGCTGCGGCTCGGCCGGATCCTCGCCGAGCTGATGCCGGACGAGCCGGAGGTGCACGGTCTGGTCGCGTTGATGGAGATCCAGGCGTCGCGGTCGGCGGCCCGGACCAGGCCGGACGGCACGCCCGTGCTGCTACTGGAGCAGGACCGAGCCCGCTGGAACCAGTTGCTGATCCGGCGCGGGCTGGCCGCGCTCGACCGGGCGCGCAAGCTCGGCGGCCCGATCGGCCCGTACCAGCTGCAGGCCGGGCTGGCCGCCTGCCACGCCCGCGCCCGGACACCGGAGGAGACCGACTGGGGACAGATCGCCGAGCTGTATGGCGTACTGGCGCAGGTGGCGCCGTCGCCGGTGGTGGAACTCAACCGGGCGGTCGCGGTGTCGATGGCCGACGGGCCCGCGGCCGGACTGGAGCTGGTCGACGCGCTGGCCGACGAGCCGGCGCTCAAGACATACCACCTGCTGCCGAGCGTGCGCGGCGACCTGCTGGCCAAGCTCGGCCGTTACGACGAGGCGCGCGACGAGTTCCAGCGGGCGGCCACGCTGACCCGCAACGAACGCGAACGGAGACTACTCCTGGACCGGGTGGCGGCAATCCGGACCTGATCCGGTCGTGGCCCGGTGATCCGGCCCGCTGTAGCCTGTGCCGAGTCCATCGTTGCCCCGGGGCCGATACCGCGGGCACCGTCGAGGGGTGAAGCAGATGAGCTACGAGTCGCTGCCGAGGTTCCTGGCCAAGATCGACCTCTTCGAAGGACTGCCGACGGGTGTGCTGTCCGACCTGGTCAGCCGCGGTACGACGCTGAGCACCCCGGCCGGTCGTCCGGTTGTGGAGCAGGGCAGCGCCGACACCGGTCTGCAGGTCGTCGTCGAGGGCTCGGCGGAGGTTTCGGTCAGCGGCGAGGTCCGGGGGCCGCTCGGTCCGGGCGACTACTTCGGCGAGATCTCGCTGATCGACGGCCGGCCGCGGTCGGCGACGGTCACGGCAGGCCCGGACGGGCTGCGCACGTTCGCGTTGTCGAGCCTGGCGTTCGCGCCGGTGATCAAGGGCAACCCAGAGGTCGCGCAGTCGCTGCTCAAGGCGCTGTGTGCCCGGATCCGTTCGCTCGAGGCGTCCAGCGCCTCCTGACCGGGCCTGGGTCTGCGGGCACCGTGACCGGCGCGGAGGAGCGCAAGGTCGTCTCGGTGTTGTTCTGCGACCTGGTGGGGTTCACCGCGGCGTCTGCCGACGCCGATCCGGAGGATGTACGGCGCTGGCTTGCGCCGTACCACGACACGTTGCGCTCCACCGTCCAACGCTTCGGTGGGACGGTCGAGAAGTTCGCCGGCGACGCCATCCTGGCGGTATTCGGCGCGCCGCGGGCGCACGAGGATGACGCGGAACGGGCGGTACGTGCCGGACTCGCGATCCTCGACGCTCTGGCCGGCGGTGAACTGCGGGTCCGGATCGGCATCGACACCGGCGAGGCGCTTGTCGATCTCGGCGCCCGGCCCGAGTTGGGGGAGCCGTTCGTCACCGGCCGAGTGGTGAACGCCGCCGCGCGCCTGCAGTCGTCGGCGCCTGTCGGTGCTGTCGTGGTCGGGGATGCGACGTACCGGGCCACGTCGCGGGTCTTCGGGTACGAGCCGCTGGACCCGGTCGAGGCCAAGGGCTTCGCCGGTCCGCTCCTACGGTGGCAGGCCGGTCGGCCACGGGCGCGGGTGGGTGCCGACGTCATGCGCGACCTGCGTACCCCGATGGTCGGCCGGGCCCGCGATCTGCTGCTGTTGCGGACGGCGTACGAGAAGGCGGCCGAGGAACGGACGCCGCAGTTCGTGATGCTGGTGGGCGAGCCGGGGATCGGCAAGACCCGGCTGGTCGCCGAACTGGCGTCCGAACTCGACGAGCGGCCCGAGCTGGTGATCTGGCGCGTCGGCCGCTGTCTGCCGTACGGCGAGGCTCCGTTCGGGCCGCTGGCAGAGGTCGTCAAGAGCCAGGCCGGCATCCTCGAGACCGATCGCACCGACGTCGTAGCGAGCAAGCTCGATGCGGTGCTGCCCGGTGGTACCGAGGCGGCCTGGATCCGCGGCCGGGTCGCGCCGTTGCTCGGTGTCGGCGCACCCGGTGGGGCCGGCACGATGCCCGACTCCGGTGAGATGTTCGAGGCCTGGCGATGTCTGCTGGAATCGTTCGCCGAGACCGGCCCGGTAGTGCTCGTACTCGAGGACCTGCACTGGGCGGACGACGCCCTGCTCGCCTTCGTCGACCACCTCGCCGAATGGAGCACGGACCTGCGGCTGCTGGTGATCGGCACCACCCGTCCCGAACTGCTGGAACGCCGTCGGCAGTGGACCCGCTGCCTGACGATCAGCCTGTCCCGGCTCAGCGACGACGAGACCGCCGAGTTGCTGACGATGCTGCTCCAAGGCCGCGAGCTGGCCCCGCAGGCGCGTACGAGGATGCGACGCCGCTCCGGCGGCAATCCCCTCTACGCCG
>JBKPSJ010000119.1:0-23179 GCA_046765875.1 Actinomycetota bacterium | reverse complement strand
ATGTGGGGGAACTACCTGACGCTGCCCGATGCGGCGGATTCCGCCGGGCATGTCAACGTCAACATGGAGTTGACCACGCAGAGCGCGGATCATCCGCTGCCGCTCGGAAAGATCCGCGTCTTCGTCTTCAACGACAACGCCTGGACGAACGGCGCTCCGGACACCGAAGAGGGGGGCCTCGGCGGATTCCAGGTCGGGCTCGAGGAGCAGACCGGGAATGCCGTCACGGTCGACTACAACAACAACCCGCTCTGCGGCGGCGTCTGCAAGACGTCAACCAGCGCAGCGACGCTGGGTTTCGTAGAGATCAACAACCTTGGCCCCGCGACGTACTTCATCGATGTGCACCCACCGCAGACCGACTGCAACCCGGGCGTGGGCGGCACCCAGCATTGGTATCAGACGACCACCATCGACGGTGGGCTGCAGCTGATGGCGCCGACCGAAGAGGGCGCCGACGGTACCGGTGCGCCCGGAGAGCAGCTCTGGGAGCCTCCGAACATCCGTACCGCCTACTGGTTCGGCTTCGTGTGCTCGCCGCGGCCGTTCACCAGCCCCGGAACCGGGGAGATCGTCGGCACCGCGCGCAACTGGGTGGAGTGGGCGCCGTACCAGACCGGCACCTTCACCGACCCGGTGGACAACCCGTTCGTAGCGCTGTCGGACGCCTCGACTGACCAGACGGTCTTCGTCGGCCAGGGCGACGAGGCAGGCAACTTCGATATCCAGAACGTCCCGGCCGGTGACTACAACCTGGCCGTGTGGGACGAGCAACTCAGCTACATCATGCGGTTCAAACCCGTTCACATCACCGCGGGCCAAACCGTCGACATGAACGACGTAGGAGACGACGGCAGCATCGGCCTCGGCGTCTCGCGCTGGTTCGGGTGGCTCGGCGGCAAGGTCTACAAGGACCTGAACGGCAACGGTCAGTACGACGCGGGCGTAGACGCGCCCATCCCGAACACCGACATGGACCAGCGCTGGCGCGACGGATCGATCAAGGAGTCGACGTTCACCAACGCGGCCGGTGACTACCTGTACCCAACCGCAGAAGGTGGCGCGCTCGGCCGGTGGTTCATCAACGAGCAAGGCTTCGCGCGTTTCTCGGCCGACCCGGGTGCGTCGGTGCACGACGAGCGAACAGATGCAGTGACGCCGTCCTGCCTCGTCAACGGCACTCCGGTCGACCCCTGTGTCCCGAACTCGCAGGGTGGCGGCCTGCTGATGAACCAGTCGGTGCTGGAGGGCCACCGGGCCACGGTGGACTGGGGCAAGCGCGACTACACGGCGGGGACACCCGGCCAGATCGTCGGCATCACCTACTTCGCGACGACCCGCAACGAGTTCGACGCGCGGTTCCAGGCGCATGAGGACTATGAGGCGGCGATTCCCGACGTGACCGTCTACCTGGAGTCGCCGGGGCCGGACGGAGTCCCCAACACAGACGACGATGTCATCGTCAACAAGTACGTCACGGATCACTGGCAGCAGCCCAACGCGAGCCAGGACCCGGTCGATCCCGACAACCCCGGTTTCTCCCAGAACTGCAACCCGATTCTCGACTACGCCGGGAATGATGTGACGAGCCAGTTCAACCCGGATATCGGCCCGAACTGCCTCGAGGTGCCTCTGGCCGGGCAGCACACAAAGGAAGGCGCCTTCGACGGCGGTTACGCCTTCGCGAACTACTGCCCGACCGGCTACGACCTGGCAGCAGACGATGGCACCTGCGCAGGCGGAACGGATCCCGTTGCGCTGGTGGCCGGTAACTACATCGTCCACGCGATCATGCCGACGGATAGCAACGACACCCGCGGGGCGTGTAACGCAGCCGGCGAGACCCAGCGCGTCACCGAGGCGCACGGAAGCGTGCCGGGTGGCGGGGACGGATGCCTGTACCGGATCGTGCGCGAGGAGGACGTCAACGTCGACCTGGGCAACCAGTTCGCGCCGCAGATCCCGCCGCCAACCTGCGACGGCGACATGCACATCGTCGACCAGTCGACGCTGACCCCACGCAGCGTTTTCCACACGGGCGACCAGTCCCTTCGTACCGACACGGTCGACACGACGGCGGGTTCGGCAACCGTCGTCGACGCATCCGCAGTGGCGTCGGACGTCGGAAAGTTCGTCAGAGGACCAGGTATCCCAGATGGCGCGAAGATCGTCTCGGTCATTGATGCAACCAGCTTCACGATGGACAAGCCGGCGACGGCTACCGCGGCCGGCGTCTCGGTCCAGATCAGCGGCAGCCCGTGGGCGCCCCTCTGCGACAAGCACCTCGTGGTGCTGCAGAACCAGCAGAACGCCAACGCCGACTTCTTCATGATGACCAACTTCCGGACCGACCCGAACGGCGAGGACCCCACCGACGCCCGGACCGGTGACGTCGAAGAGCCCGGACGTGTAGTTGGCCAGGTCTTCAACGACATCTACTTCGAGCGCAACCAGATGTCCAACTGGTACGGGGAGCCGCGGCCGATCGCGAACATCCCGGTCGGGATCTACGCCCGAGTCGACACGGTCTGCGCGAACGGCGGTACGAGCTGCGCGACACCAAATGTCAATACGCCGTTCAACCGCGACAATTGGCGGCTGATCAAGACCGTCAACACGAGCGCGGACGGCGCGTACGAGGCTCTATTGCCGTCGACCGAGACGCTGAATTGCCCGATCCCGCAGGGACCCTGCCCGGGCATGTACATCGCCGTAGTGGACGATCCGGGTAGCAAAGACCACCCGAACGCCAACTACAACCCGAACCTGCTGACAGCGAACACGCCGTTCGAGGTGTGGCCGGGACTCACCGACCAACTCGACACACCGGTAGACCCCATTTCGGGAACTGCGTGCCAGGACCCGGCGGGAGCGGCAGGCGGCGTCGCGCCAGATCCTTCTGATCCCGCGCGGCCTGAGTTGCTGCAAGTGTCGACGCCGGTGGTCGGACCGACTGGCAGCCGTCAGGTCACGATCCAGGGTGACTTCATCGGTATCGCGGGTGCGACCGGGGCGACGGGCGGCCGGGTCACCCTGACCGATGTCCGTACTGGCGATGTCACCACTTTGACCAGAGCTAATGGTGGAATCGCCAGCTGGACTCCGGGAACGACGAGTACGCCCGACACGATTGTGATCAACGTGCCGGCGATCAATACGTCAACGTTCCGGCCCGGGCCGAAAGAGCTCACGATAATCACGGCCAACACGAATCCCGGTGGGGGCGGCGTTCCTAGCGTCAACGGAATCACCGTTCACGTCAGGGGTTCCAACGGCACCGGCACGAACGCGGTTTCCTACCTGCCGCCGGTCGTGAACGTTCCAGCTCCACCACCAGTAGGTACGAACCCGACCGCTCTTCAGGATGCGATCAATACTGCAGCGGCCGGCAGCCTGCTCGTGTTGTCGCCGGGCACCTACAACGAGAACGTGCTCGTGTGGAAGCCGCTGAAGATCCAGGGTCTGGGCCCGGGCGGCATCATCGGCGCGCACGAGTTCCAGGGTCGCGATCCGGAGGACCCGCGCTTCAACATCAAGGGCAGCATCATCGACGGCCGCTTCTTCCAGCAGAACTTCGCTGGCTTCGACGCCACGGTGACGGCGCACGCGCCGTACGTGCTACCCAACTTCACCAGCGGGCTGCCAAGCGTCGTGCTTCGCGGCGCCGACCTCACCGTCGTCGCCCAGAACACCACGGCCTACAACGTGCCGACCTTGCCCGGAGCACCAAGCCAGGACAGCGCCGGGTTCGGCGGGGCCCGCATCGACGGACTCGGCCTGATGACCGGGCACGGCGACGGGGCCGGCGGAATTCAACTGCAGGCCAGCGTCAACAACATGCAGATGACGAACAACGTGCTCGAGAACAACGGCGGAATCTTCGCCGGAGGCATCGGCGTCGGCCAGCCGTTCGTGCACGGTAGTCACAACTACAACGTGCGGGTCGCCAGTGATCGGTTGATCGGCAATGGCGGGCTGACCTCGTCCGGCGGTCTCGGGATCTTCTACGGATCCAACAACTACGACGTGGCCAACAACATCCTCTGCTCGAACTTCGGCGTCGAGTACGGTGGCGGCCTCTCGCACATCGGGCTCAGCCCCGGCGGCAACATCCACGACAACAAGATCTACTACAACGAGGCCGTCGACAGCGGCGGCGGGATCGCCATCGAGAGCGAACTGCCGGTCGCCGGCGGGCTCGGTGACGGATCCGGGTCGGTGAACGTCGACCGCAACCTGATCCAGAGCAACACCAGCACCTTGGACGACGGCGGCGGCATCTTCCTGCTCAACGCCCTCGATCAGCAGGTGAACATCCGCAACAACATGATCGTGAACAACCTGGCGGCGGATCTGGGCGGCGCGATCCTGCTCGACGACTCGTCCCGCGCCAACATCGTCAACAACACGATGGCCAACAACGTCACGACGGGCTCGTCCGAGTCCTCACAGGTTGGCGTGCCGCACGGCGCGGGTCTGACGAGTGAGGCGAACGAACCTGCCTGGCAGACGGATTCGCGGTACGCCGCGCAGTATCCAAACGCGGCGACGCGTCCGCAATTCTCGAACCCGACAGCGCTGTTCAACAACATCTTCTGGAACAACGACGCGATGACGCTCGACCAGTTCGGGCCGGGAGCGGCTTTGGTCGACAACGGCTTCATCGACTTCGAGATCCACGGCACGACCAACCCCGCCGACACGTTCACCCCGCGCTACTCGAGCCTGACCAACGGCAACATCCTCGGACCGGACGGGGTGCAGCGCCCGGTGCCGGGCGGCCAGGGCAACCGAATCGGTGAGGATCCACTGTTCGTCGCGCCGTTCGTCAACGAGCTCACGGTCGCCGGCTCACGCCTCGATCCGCAGCAGGCGGCGGTGACGATCACGGGCCAGGATCCGCCGGTCGGGCTGACGGGCGACTACCACATCACCACGGCGTCGCCTGCCATCGACCGCGGTGTGCGTTGCTCGAACACGCCGGTCCCGGCGAACTTGGCCCCATGCACCGGTAGCGCCGTCGCGGCACCGCTGACCGACTACGACGGTCAGCTCCGGCCCCAGCTGCGGACGTTCCGACTGACGACGCCGTGGGACCTCGGCGCCGATGAGGTGCCCACCGTGTCGCTGCTGCTGGCGACCGGGCCGGTGTCGGCGGCCCGGGCCACCCAGGCTGCGGCCGTGGCGATGGTGCTGGCAACCGTCAGAACCCAAGCCAGCAAGACGACCCGGTGAGTGGCGAGGAGGCTGCCATGGACATGCGACGCCGGGACTTTCTCAAGGCGACGGGTATGGGTGCCCTCGGCGCCGTGGTCGCGGGCGGCCTGGTCGAGTCCACGGGGCCGGCCGCCGCGGCCACGACGACCTTGGCGCTCGCCGCCTCGGACGGGTACATGACCGTGCCGGGACGGGAGAACGATCCCGTCTACATCTTCGGCTTCGTGCCGGTCGACAGCAGCCTGAGCGTGACCCAACTCGAGGCGACTTACAAGGGCCACACGAAGCACACCGCGCCGCACCTGAACTTCCGGCAGAACGACGACATCAAGATCACCCTGACGAATCTGGGTTTGGTCCAGCGGCCGGACCTGACCGACTCGCACACGATCCACTGGCACGGCTTCGACCTTCCGTCACCGTTGAACGACGGTGTGCCCGAGGTGTCGATAGCCGTGCCGATCGGCAAGCAGGTCACGTACTTCTACCGCCCGCACCGCGAGGGCACGTACATGTACCACTGCCACTTCGAGGACGTCGAGCATGTGCAGATGGGCATGACCGGCATCGTGTTCGTACGGCCAACGCAGGACGTGGGCACTGCAACGCTGGCCAAGGCGCGGCAGGAGGGCGGCGTTGCGGCTGCGCCGCTCGGCTACGCCTACAACGACGGCGACGGGTCTACGGCGTACGACCGGCACTTCGCCATCCTGCTCAACGAGGTGTGGAAGAACTTCCATGACGGCGACCGCGACATTCAGGAGTCCATTGCCACCGACTACAACCCGCAGTGGTTCACCCTGAACGGCCGGTGCTACCCGCAGACCGTGCTGCCCAACGACGACCCGAGCCTGCCGGACGCGATGCGGATCGGGACGCCGAACCCGAACTACGACGGCGACGTCGACTACAGCCAGCCCAACTCCGCGCTCGTCCAGGTGAATCCGGGGGATCGGGTCCTGCTCCGGCTGGCCAACCTCGGCTACCAGCAGCACGCGATGCAGCTGCCCGGCATCCCCATGCATGTGATCGGGCAGGACGCGTCACTGCTGCGTCGGGGGACGGTCGACACGTCGTACTTCACGAACACGATCTACATCGGCCCCGGCGAGGCCCGCGACGTGCTCTTCACCGCGCCGGCGTTCGACATGGGTCGGCCGTCCGGCTCGGACGGCAGGGGCACCTACAACGTGTACCAGTTCAAGAACCGGGACTGGCGCCGGCTATCCAACTTCGGGGCGCCGCCGGGCGCCGGCGGGATGCAGACCGAGGTGCGCGTCTACCAGACCCCGACCACGCTGCCCCTCCAGACCGACGTGAGCCAGACCTATGTCTGAGCGAGGGAGGGCCACGATGACGCGCAAGATGTGGCGGCTGGGTACGGTCCTGGCGCTGGCCGCCTGCTCACTGCTGGCAGTCCCATGGCACGGTGTGGCACTGCCGGTGGGCTTCGCCAAGACCGGCATGGTGTGTACGCCGGGAGTGGCCTCAGGGGGCACGCACACCTTCAACCTGGTGGCGAAGACCGGCTACATCGAGACGCCGGACGGCAACAGCGTGTTCATGTGGAGCTACGCGAACGCCGACGCGCCCGACAACGGCCACTTCCAGAGCCCGGGACCGGTCCTGTGCGTCAGCCAGGGCGAGACCGTGGCCGTCAACCTGACAAACACGTTGCCCGAGGCATCGTCGATCGTCTTCCCAGGTCAGCAGGGCGTGACCGCGACCGGCGCGCCCGGGCTGTTCACTCAGGAGGCGGCTGCGAACGGCGGCACGGCGAGCTACAGCTTCGTCGCCGGTCAGCCGGGGACCTACATCTACGAGAGCGGCACTGACACCGCCAAGCAGATCGAGATGGGGCTCTATGGCGCGCTCGTCGTCCGTCCCACGGCCGGTGCCGACCACGCGTACGGCGACGCTTCGACGACGTTCGACACGAGCCGTGAGTACCTGCTGCTGCTCGCCGACATGGACCCGTTCCTGCACCATGCGGTCGAGACCGGCGCGACCTACGACTTCAACTCCCGCAACAACCGGTACTTCACGATCAACGGCCGCAGCTTCCCGGACACCGTCCAGGACAACGGCTCGGGGCTGCTGCCCAACCAGCCGTACGGGGCGCTGGTGCGCATCCAGCCGAACACCGCGTCGAACACCCAGCCGGCCCTGATCCGGTTGGTCAACGTCGGCGTCGACAATCACCCGTTCCACCCACACGGCAACCACACCACGCAGATCGCGCAGGACGGCAGGCTGCTGACCAACTCGACCGGCGCCCCGGCGTACACCGAGCACTTCGGTGAGACGATCGGCGCCGGCCAGACCGAGGACTTCCTGCTGCGCTGGGACGACCAGGACCACTGGGATCCCAGCGTGAACCCGCTGCCGGTTCCGCCGCCGAACTACCGCGACGTCACATTCAAGGATGGCAACACGTGGTATAGCGGCAGCCCGTACCTCGGCTACAAGGGAACCCTGCCCGCCGGGACGACGACGCAGACCATCTGCGGTGAGTGGTACTTCCCGTGGCACAGCCACGCGCTGAACGAGTTCACCAACTTCGACGAGGGCTTCGGCGGCATGGGCACGCTGTTGCGTGTCGATCCCCCCGGCGGCTGCTTCACCACCGCCGCGTCGACGGCGATCCTCAGCGGCGTGCTGAAGAGCGGCTCGGCGTCGGCGCTGGCTGTCGACGACACCAGCTACTACCAGGTGAATCCGAAGACAACGACTCGTCCGACGGCGACGAATCTGACTCAGACGTCCATCACCGTCGCGTCGGCGGCCGGCTTCCCGACCACGAGCGGCTACTACATCCGCATCGACGGCGAGGTTATGCAGGTCACCGCCGGGCAGGGCACAACCACTTGGACGGTCGCGCGCCACCAGCTCGGAACCACGGCTACCACACACCCCACCGGTGCGGTCGTTACCGCGCTTGCCAACGACTGGTACGGCTCGTTCAGCGGCGTAAGGGCCGGGGCGACCAACCTCAAGGTGACCTACAAAGGCAAGAACTGCGGCAACACCACCGGCACGGCCTGCACGACGATCGCCTCGAACTTGCCACAGCAGACCGTGAGGATCTGCAACTGGACGGCTCCGGGCGCGGCCGGCTGCAACACCACAACATCGCCAGGATGGGTGACCTTGCCGACACTCGGCGGCGGTGGCCCGGCACAGCCACAGAATGTCGGCTCGACCGACGTGAGCTCGACGTGGACACTTCCGGGTTCCGCCAGCCAGTACATCGGCACCGGGGCGAACAACGGCCAGGTCCGGGTGCTCATACACACCCAACGCTGGACGGCTCCTAGCCCAACGGCGTTCTCGACGTGGGGGAACCTGCTGGCCCTCGTATACGACGCGCCATGAGCAGCCAGGCGAAGGAGACAGGGGCGATGAGCAAATTCGCAGCCATGAAGCCGCGGTTGCCTCGACTGACGAGGGCGCTGGTCATACTGGTCATGGTGTCGGCCGGCCTTGTCGCGACCACTTCGTCGGCGTCGGCCGCGCTGGTCACGATCAACCTCTGCGCGCAGCCGGGCACGGCGACACTGACCGGCGCGACCACAGTGCCGATCTGGGGGTTCGGCATCCCAACAACGCCGGGCGACTGCAGTACGGCGACGGCGAGCCTTCCGGGCCCGCTGCTCGAGGTGAACCAACTGCCGAACGAGGCTGTCACCGTCACGGTGAACATCACCAACGCGCTGCCGGCCGGGCACACGCTTACGTTCGAGATTCCGGGAATCACGTTCAACCCGGGGCCGACCGACATCGCTGCCGGCGCGTCGGGGACCGTGAGCTTCACGGCCAGCGCGCCCGGCACCTACCAGTACCAGAGCGGCGGCGGCTCCGGCCGCCAGAAGGCGATGGGGCTCGCCGGTGCACTGATCGTCCGGCCACCGACAGCGAATCAGGCGTACGACACCGCGACAACTGCATACGACGTCGAGGCAACGCTGGTGCTCGGCGCGGTCGACCCGGCGTTCAACAACGCACCGGACACGTTCCAGCTGTACAACTACCGCGCGACGTACTGGCTGATCAACGGCGAGGCGTACCCGGATACGAATGCGATCACGGCGCAGGCCGGGCAGCGGCTGCTGCTGCGCTACCTCAACGCCGGCTACGACAACACGTCGATGGTTCTGCTCGGCACCCATCAGCACGTGGTGGCCAGGGACGCCCGGCTGCTGAACAACGCGTTCGACGCGGTCGCCGAGACGATCCCGGCAGGCGCGACCGAGGACACGATCGTCACGATGCCGGCGTCCGCGCCGCCCAGCGCTAACGGCTTCCCGCTGTACAACCGGCAACTACACCTGACCAACGGGCCGCAGACGAGTAACGGGCCGACGCCCGCGACCGGCGGCGGCATGCTGACCTTCGTTCACTCATGACCCGATCGCTGGCGGTCCGGGCACTCGGCGTGGTCGCCGGTGTGGCCATCGGGCTCGCCGTGCTACTGCTGCTGATGATCGTGCGGCACGAGCCTGGGGTGAAGACCCCGGCCGATGCCGTCGCCATCAACTGGGCGCGTCCCCTCGTCGACGCCGACGGGCTGGCGCAACGCAGTGGAGTCCGGGTCAGCCTGGTAGCGGTGACCGGTGCGGGCGGACTGGTGGACCTGCGCTACCAGGTGCTCGATCCGAACGCAGCGTCAGCCGTACACGACCCGGCAAACCCCCCAGCCGTGGTCGACGAGCGCACCGGCCTGGTTGTGCACAGCCTGCTGATGAACCACGCCCACAGCGGGGCCTACCGGGCCGGTGCGACGTACTATCTGGTCTTCGAGAATCCGGGCAACTGGGTACGCCGTGGAGCCAAGGTGACGGTGTTGCTGGGCAACGCCCGGATGGAGCACGTCACCGTCCGCTGACACGCGGCAGGGTGAGTTCGAAGACGGCACCGCCGCCCGGGTCGTTGTGCGCCGACAGGGTGCCACCGTGCGCCTCGGCCGCGGCGCGCGCCATCGGCAGTCCGAGGCCGCTACCCATCGGGCCGTCCGGCGGTCGCCGGTGCCAGAACCGCTCGAACAGGTGCGGCAGGTCGCCTGGATCGATGCCGGGTCCGCTGTCGGCAATGGTGATCGTGCAGCCGTCCTCCTCGGTGGCGCAGGCCAGCCGGATGCGGTCACCCGGCTTGGTGAAGTGAACCGCGTTCTCGATCAGTGCATCGAGCGCCAGTTCGAGCCACTCGGGGTCCGCCTGGATCACGCCGGTCGAGCGACACTCGACCTGCCAGTCGCGGTCAACGCCTTTGCCCCAGTTGCGGGCCACCTCCTCCAGGAACTCGGCGATGTCGACATGCGCCGGGCGCACGGCCTCGCCGCCGTCCAGGCGGGCCAGCGCCATGAGCCGGTTCGACAGTGAGGACATCCGGTCGAGCTGGCGCATCACGATCTCGAGATCCTCGCGCACCGGCTCGGCCAGGTCCGTTCCGGTGACGAGCTCGACGTGCCCGCGCGCGATCGTCACCGGAGTACGGATGGCGTGCGAGGCGTCCCGGAGGAACTCGCGCTCACGTTCAAGGCTGGCCCGGCGTTGGTCGGCCATCAGCTCGACCTGGCGCTGGGCGGCGACCCGGCGCTGTGCGTGCCAGACCATCGCCACGAACAGCATGGGCATCAGCGGGACCTCGGCCAGCTCCGAGAAGTCGATGTATCCGGCAAACGCGTGCGTGGTGAGCACCCAACCGGTCGTGCCGGTCACCAGCACGGTCACCACCATCGTCGGGAGCAACGGCCAGACCCGGAAGCCGTACACGATGGTCAGCGCCAGGAACAGGAAGTGATACGGGATCGTCTCCTCGCCCGGTATCAGCACCATCAGTGCGAGCATCGCCGACATGAAGCCCGCGAGCGCGACGTCGGCGAGCATGCCCCGCCGGACGCCGCGCAGCGCACCAATGCGGGGCCGGCGCCGGCGGGTCGCCGGCACGATTCGCTGGGCGACCCTGGCCGTGGGCTCCCTGACCTCAGGTGTCTTCGTGGCGGGCGCCTGGCTGAGGCGCGCCCGGGACTCAGGCGCTTTGGAGCTGATAGCCGACATTGCGCACCGTCTGGATCAGGTCTTTGCGTAGCTTCGCGCGGAGCCGGCCGACGTACACGTCGACGACGTTGGTCGCCGGGTCGAAGTCGTAACCCCAGACCTCCGAGAGCAGTTCCTGGCGCGAGCAGACCACATCCGGGTGCCGCATCAGGTGCTGCAGCAACAGGAACTCCCGATGGGACAGTTCGGTGACCCGGCCGTCGACCTGGATCCGGCGGGCCCGCAGGTCGAGCGTGACGCCGCCGACCCGCAGCACGTCGGCGGTATGGTTGCCGTTGCCGTCAGGCCGTAACCGCGACCGCACCCTGGCGAGCAGCTCGCGGACGGCGAACGGCTTGGCCAGGAAGTCGACCGCACCACGCTCCAGGCAGGCGATCCGGGCTTGCACGTCCGCGGTCGCGGACAGCACCAGCACCCGCATCTCGGGATCATGGGCCAGCACCGCCGACAGCACGGCTTGGCCGTCGACGCCGGGCATCAGCAGGTCGAGGACGATCAGGTCAGGCTCGGTGGTGAGTGCCTGTCGCAGGCCGTCCGCCCCGTCGGTGGCGGTCTGTACCTGGTACCCCTCTGCTTCCAGTGCCCGCCGGACGAAGCGCAGCAGGTCGGGTTCGTCGTCAACGACGAGAATCCTGGTCATGTCCCCCCTCGTGTCGACGCCGATTCCTTCCTATCCCCGAGCGCACCGAATGCCGTCCCAAGTGACATTGTGTTCCTGCCGACCCGCCCACGGAAGACTTTTGCAGCCCGACTTTTGGCATTCGCCGTGACGGCCTCTCAGGCCGCCGGTCTCGGTGGCTAAGGCGTGGTCAGGCGGTCGCCGAGGGCTTTCTGCTGGGCCTCGGTGAATCCGCCGCCGCGCAAATAGGCCGCGACGGAGCCGTACCGATCGCGCAGGTGCCCCAGAACGACGGTCATGTTCTCCGGTACGGCGCGCCGGATGGACCTCCAGAACTCGCGCTCGTCCTCGTCTGCGGCGCGCTCGATCAACGCCTCGTACCGGGCCCGCATCCGATCCTCGGTGACCGCGTAGTCGGTCGCGATCACGTCGTCCGGTACGCCGGCCAGCGTGAGCGCCAGCGCTACCACGATGCCGGTGCGGTCCTTGCCGGCCGCACAGTGCACCACGACCGGTCCGTCCGGTGCGTCCGCGATCGCGGCCAGAACCGCGGCGAACATGCCGGGCCGGCGGTCGAGCATCGCGCAGTACAACTCGGCCAGCGTCGGCTCGTTCTCCGGGTCGTCATCGCCCTGCACCGGCAGGTTGACGTACGTCACCTCGTCGGCAAGCCGGCTCGGCCATTGCAGGCACTCGGCCGGGCGGCGCAGGTCGATGATCCGGCTGAGCCCGTACGCCCGGGCCGCGGCCAGACCGTCCTCGGTCAGGTGGAAGTGCGAGTCGGTCCGTACCAGCGCGCGTTCGCGGATGGTGCCGCCGCCGTCGACCGGCAGGCCGCCCAGGTCGCGGGCGTTGACGCAGTCGGGCCAGTCGAGGTGCAGCGGAGCGAGAGACACGCCGCCGAGATTAGCTCAACTTTTCAACGAATCTTCAACGTTCGAGTGTGATCGGTACAACGGCCAGCAGAACGACGAGCAGGATCGCTGCCACCGTCATTGCCGCCCCGAGGATGTTGATGATGTCCACGCCATCAAGACTCTCTCGGAAAGCACGCGGAAACGTCGGACCGCGGACCGGTCTTGTGCTCATCCCGGGGTCTGAGCGGAGCGGTTCCGGCCTACGACCGGAGTCGTCAGGGATAACCCCGGCCGATGACGTAGTCGGTCGGCTCGAACCTCCGGGTCCGCCACCAGTAATCGAACGTGAACCGCGGCCAGATCGTGGTGTTGCGGCCCTTCTCGTCCAGGTAATAGCTCGCGCAGCCGGACTGCCAGACCGTGTGGTCGAGGCGGCTGCGTACCCCGTCGACGAACCGCTGCTGAACGTCCGGCTTCACCTCGACGTACGCCGTGCCGTCGCGGAGCAGGTCGATCGCCTGCAGGACGTACCGGGTCTGAGCCTCGAGCATGTAGATCATCGAGGAGTGGGCGAGCGCGGTGTTCGGGCCATACAACAAGAAGAGGTTCGGGAACCCGGCCACGGTGATGCCGAGGTGCGCACCCTTACCGTCGCGCTGCCACAGCTCATTGAGGTCGAGGCCGTCGCGGCCGGTGATCCGCATCCGGGTCAGGTCCGCCGAGACGTCGAAGCCCGTGCCGAGCACCATCGCGTCGCAGGGGTATTCGATGCCGTTGGCCACGACACCGCGTGGCGTCACCCGCTCCACCCGTCCGCTGACCAGCTCGACGTTGTCGCGGGCAAGCGTCGGGTAGTAGTCGCTGGAGATCAGGATTCGCTTGCAGCCGACCTGGTAAGCCGGCGTCAGCTTGGCCCGGAGCACGGGATCGGCGACCTGCCTGCGCAAGTGGTGCCGGGTCTGCAGCTCCAGCGCCTTCATCAGCCTGGGGCTGAGCGCGAAGCCGACGCCGCGTAGCTCGAGTCCGGCGTACACGACACCGCGGATCGCGCGCAGCCCGGCCGGGAACCGCTCGTGCAGCCGCCGCTCGCGGGGCCCGATCACGCGGTCCGGCTTCGGTGCGATCCACGGCGCGGTGCGCTGGAAGACGGTCAGCCGCTCGGCCCGCTCGGCCAGTCGAGGTACGAACTGGATCGCGCTGGCGCCGGTGCCGATCACGGCCACCCGGCCGGTCAGGTCGCACTGGTGGTCCCACCGGGCGGAGTGGAACAGCGGGCCGGCGAACGATTCCAGCCCGGGCAGGTCCGGTACGTGCGGCTCGTGCAGGGCGCCGACGCCGGTGACGACCGCGCGGGCGATCAGCTCCTCGTTGCCGTTGACAACCACCTTCCAGGTGGCCGTGCTGTCGTCGTACTCGGCTGCTGTGACCTTCGCGCCGTACCGGATGTGCGGGGTGATGCCGAACCGATCGGCGGTGTCGCGTAGGTACTGCAGGATCTCGTCCCAGGGTGCGAACATCCGCGACCAGTGCGGGTTCGGCGCGAACGAGAACGAGTACAGGTACGACGGGATGTCGCACGCGCAGCCCGGGTACGTGTTGTCCCGCCAGGTGCCGCCGAGGTCGTCGCCCTTCTCGAGAACCACGAAGTCCTCGACGCCGGCCCGTTTGAGCTTGATCGCCATACAGATGCCGGCGAATCCCGACCCGATGACAACGACCTCCACGCGGGCAGGTTACCCGGTAGTCACGAATCGGTACCAGCGTGCGGCCAGGCTCGACAGCCGGTCCGGCAGCAGCGCCGGGTCCCGGTCATGCTCCGAAGCGTACCCGCGGTGATCGCATGCGTCGCCAGGAGCGACCGGTACGCCGTTGGGCGACCGGCTTGGAACTCGTTGTAGGCAAGGGATTCGCGCCATCCGAACTGAACCGGATTCGTCATTGACGCCGTACTGATCCGCATTCAGCATCGGACCCACCGGACGGGGGTTCGATGGTCCGCAACGAGGGGGTTCCTACATGACCGACACCACGCTGCCGGAAGGTTTCACAGGTCCGCTGCTGCGGCCGGGTGACTCGCCGTACGACGAGGCGCGGGTTCTGTTCAACTCGATGATCGACAAGCGGCCGGCGCTGATCGCGCAATCCGAGTCGCCCGAGGACGTCGCAGCCGCGGTCCGGTACGCCGTCGAGCGCGGCCTGGAGATCGCGGTGCGTGCCGGCGGGCACGGCGTTGCCGGCACCGGCCTGACCGACGGCGGCGTGGTCATCGACCTCCGCCGGATGAACGGGGCGGAGGTCGACCCGGCCGCGCGCACCATCACCATCGGGGGTGGCGCGGTCTGGGCCGACTTCGACCGGGCCACACAGCCGCACGGGCTGGCGGCGACCGGCGGCCGGGTGTCGACCACCGGCGTGGCCGGCCTGACGCTCGGCGGCGGCTCCGGCTGGTTCGAGCGCAAGCTCGGCCTGGCCAGTGACAACCTGCTGTCGGTGGATCTGGTAACCGCCGACGGCCGTAGCGTGACCGGCTCGGAGACCGAGAACCCGGATCTGTTCTGGGCGCTGCACGGCGGTGGTGGCAACTTCGGCGTCGCCACCTCGCTCACGTTCCGGTTGCACCCGTTGCCCGTGACAACGTTGGCGCTGCTGCTGTGGCCGGCTACGCATGGCCTGGACGTCACCCGGGCGTACCGCGACATGGTCGATGCCGGGGTGCCGGACGAGTTCGGCGGCGCGGTCGCCTACATCACCGGCCCGCCGATGGAGATCGTGCCCGAACACCTGCAGGGAGTGCTGGTCTCCGGGGTGGTGGCGATGTACGCCGGGACCGAGGCCGAGACGCGCGAGGTGCTCGCGCCGCTGCTCGCGCTCGCGCCCGAGGGCGTGATGATCGCCGAGATGCCGTACGCGGAGATCCAGAGTGCGCTCGACGACCCGCCGGGCTTCCGCAACTACTGGTCGGTGGAGCACCTGGGCACATTCCCGGACGAGGCCGTCGAGAAGTTCTGCCTGCGGGCCGCCGACATGATCGCGCCGTCGCCGTCGCAGCACCTGGCCATACCCTGGGGCGGCGCCGTCGCCCGCGGCGCCTCCGACTGGCCCCAGCCACACCGGGTCTCGGACTGGGTCGTCCACCCGCTCGGGCTGTGGACCGATCCGGCCGACGACGAGCGCGGGATCGCCTGGGCGCGTGGTCTGGGCGCGGATATGAAGCCGTTCTCGACCGGCGCGGTGTACCTGAACTTCGCCGGTGACGAGGGCCAGGACCGGGTGGTCGCCGGGTTCGGCAAGGACAACTACGATCGGCTGGCGCAGATCAAGGGGGAGTGGGACCCGGCCAACGTCTTCCACCTGAACCAGAACATCAAGCCCGCCTGATCGCTGTCCGGATCACCGCGTCATTGACCCGGTCGGACAGGAACCGCATCACGTACAGCATCACGCGCGCGCTGCGGGGCGCCGCGTAGCGCGCGCGTGGTCGTCGTGCGGTCGAGGCGGTCAGCATCTCATCGGCGATCACCTCCGGTTCGACCGCGATCCCCGGCGGCCGGCCCGTGGGATCTCGCGAGTGCCTCGGCCAGCTCGGCCGCCCACGCCGAAGGCGCCCGCCTATCGCCAACCGAAGCCCTCCGCGTCGCCGTGCCGGCAAACATTTTGGATGCCCGCAAACGACGGCGGCCCGGCTGAGTGCCGGGCCGCTCTGGTGTCTTCGGTCCGTCAAGAAGGATCCGGAAGTTGCCTGGGTACCTGGAAGGGTCGCACCTCCTGCGGCCAACCGCAGGCCACCGCGATCTTCCCCGCCCACAGCCGCGCCGCCTTCTCGTCGGCCACATCCACGACGGCGAAGCCGCCGAGGTGCTCCTTGGACTCGACGAACGGACCGTCGGTGAACAGCGGCTCGCCGCTCGACGCATCGACGCTGAACACGGGCGCATCCTGATCCAGGCCGCCGGTGAAGATGAGAACCCCGGCGGCCGTCATCTCCGCTCTCAGCGCCCGGACCCTCTTGGAAGCCTCGCGCAGATCCTCGTCTGTGAGGTCGGGCACCCACTCGTCGTTGAAGGCGATGAGGTACTCGGTCATGGCTCCTCCTTGATCGGGGTGGCGCTTGCGGCCACTCTGCACCTTCTCCACGAACGGCGGCGGCCCGGTCCGACACCGCGTCACGATTTCCGGCGCCTGGCCGGCTTTGGGTGCCGCAAACGAAAGCGGCCCGGCTGGGGCCGGGCCGCTTCGGTGTCGTCAGTTGACCGTGTAGGCGGGGAGTTTGACGCCGCTGGCGGAGTGGCAGCGGTAACCGTTGGGGTTCTTGTGGAGGTACTGCTGGTGGTACGGCTCGGCGTAGTAGAAGGTCGTGGCCGGGGCGATCTCGGTGGTGATGTCGCCGTAGCCCGCCTCCTTCAGGACCGGCTGGTACGCGGCCTTGGACGCCTCGATCTCGGCCAGCTGCTCCGGCGTCGTGTAGTAGATCGCCGAGCGGTACTGCGAGCCGAGGTCGTTGCCCTGGCGCATGCCCTGGGTCGGGTCGTGCGACTCCCAGAACACCCGCAGCAACTGACCCAACGTCACCCGCCGCGGGTCGTACACCACCCGGACCGCCTCGGTCTGGCCGGTACGCCCGGTGCAGACCTCCTCGTACGTCGGGTTGGGTGTGTAGCCGCCCGCGTACCCGACGGCGGTGGTCCACACGCCCGGAACGTCCCAGAAGAACTCCTCGGCACCCCAGAAACAGCCGGTGCCGAACCAGATCTCGGCATACCCCTCAGGCGCCGGGCTGGTCTGCGGCGTACCGAGCACGATGTTCTCGGCCGGTACGTCGAACGCCGGGGTCTCGCGACCCGGCAGGGCCTCGTCCGGTGCCACCATGGCCGTCTTGCTCTTGAAGAAGTGCATCGTCACGCCTCTCGGGGGAAGAACCTGCTCTCATCGTTACTCAACAGTGAAACGATCGCGAGACTTCCCTCCCACGCGCGCAGCCTGGACAGACGCCGACCTCGGGATGCGAACCCACCCATCATCGGCCACCCGGCCCACACCCGCCAGAGACGAACTCCGGTCACGGCCACCGTGCGTGGCGATTGCCCTTATCCACAAGGGTTTCCGGGGTCCGGAAAGTGTCGATGAGGTTCGGTAGAGTCGTACACATGTTCGATGGTGATGTGGCTCGGCTGGATGCGGACACGGCGCGGACCGTGGCCGCAGACTTGCGCGCTACCGCCGACCGAGCCGAGGCCAGCCTGCTGGAGGTGGCCGCGCACTACGCGGGCCGCGGACCCGTTCTCGCGGCAGGCCGCAAAAGCGATGACAGGTCGCTTGAGTACCGATGTACCGCACACGCTGTATGTGCACCTGACCGATCCGGCCTTGATGACTGGGACGGGCGTGCTGCGCGCCGGCGTGCAGGGCTCTGGCGCCGGCTCGGGTGAGTTGGGTCCGCTGCTGATGAGCCAGTTGAGTGAGCTGGTCGGCCATGGCCGCATCGTGGTCAAGCCGGTGATCGACCTGCACGAGCGGATCGCGGTCGACGCCTACGAAGTCCCCGACAGGATCCGCGAACGCGTGCTGCTGCGGCACACGCACTGTGTGTTCCCTTGGTGCAACCGGCCCGCCACCGCACGCACCGACCTCGATCACGTCGTGCCGTACGACGACACCGGCCCACCTGGCCAGACCAGCACCGAGAATCTCGCCCCCGCCTGCCGGCCGCACCACCGGATCAAAACGTTCGGCGGCTGGCGGTGCGTCCGCATGCCCGACGGGGTCTACGAGTGGGCCAGCCCGCTGGGCCAGCGCTTCCGCGTAGACCACGCCGGCACGCGCCCGCTCGCCGCGCCGGAAGACGCCATCGCCTCGACTGGGGACGAGGCTGCCTGACAACCGGCAGCATGGCGTCCGCGAGACTTCCTCACGCGATCATGGCGCCCTTACGGGGCGATGACGTGCCGCGCAGTTGGTCGTAGGTCAGCGCGATCCGGCGTACACCCTCGATGAGGTCCTCCGGCTCGGACGTGTACGGCAGCCGTACGAACCGGTCCAGCCCGTGGTCCGGCGAGAACCGCGACCCCGCCATCAGCAATACGCCGTGCCGCTCGGCCAGTCCGACCAGCGCGGCTCCGACCGGCGCCGGCAGCTCGCACCACAGCGACAGACCACCCGGCGGTACGTCGAACCGCCAGTCCGGCAGATGCTCGCGGACGGCGGCAACGAGAGCCGAGCGACGAGCAGCGAGGTCGATCCGGCGGTCGGCGAGGATGGCGGCCCGGTCGCGTAGCAACCGCGTGACGACGAGTTGCTCCAGCACCGGTGCGCCGAGGTCCATCGAGGCGCGGGCGTCGAGGATCCGCGGCACCAGTAGTTCGGGGGCCCGCAGCCAGCCGATCCGCAGCCCGCCCCAGAACGACTTGCTGACCCCGCCGATGCTGATCACGTCGCTCGGCTGGTACGACGCGAACGGCGCCGGCATCTCGGCCTCGTCGATGTCGAGCGACAACTCGACCAGGCTCTCGTCGACGATCGCGGTGGTCCGCGCCCGGGCCAGTGCGGCGGCGAGCCGCTCGCGGTCCTCGGCCGGCATCAGGTGACCGGTCGGATTCTGGAAGTCGAGCACCATCCAGGACGCCCGCGGCGACGTCTGCCTGATAGTTGCCTCCAGCAATGGCAGGTCCCAGCCTGCCGGTGACATCGGTGCGGCGACGATCCGGGTACCGCTGCGCCGGATGGTGTCGATCGAGTTGGGGTGCGTCGGGCTCTCGGTCAGCACCCGGTCGCCGATCGAGGTCATCGCCCGGACCACGACCGAGGTCGCGGCCAGTGCGCCGGCGGTGACGACGATCTGGTCAGGACTGGTCGGCAGACCACGTTCGGCGTACCGCTCGGCGATGGCTTCGCGCAGTGCGGCGATGCCCTGCGGGTGGTACCCCGGGGTGGCCAGATGGACCGGCAATTCGTCGGCCGCCTCGGCGACGGCGCTGCTGATCCCGCACACCGCCGCCGACGCCGCGCAGGTGAAGTCGTACAACCCGGCCGAGTCGATCCCGGGGGCGTGGTGCACCCCGAGGTCCGGGCCGACGCCGTACACGGGCACCCTGGCGACGCTGCCGGACCCGCGCCGGCTGGTCAGGTATCCGCGGTCGCGCAACTCCGCGTACGCCGACGCGATCGTGGTCCGGCTCACCCCGAGAGCGTCGGTGAGTTCCCGCTCGCTGGGCAGTCGCGCGCCCGGCGGGATCCGGCCGTCGGCGATCAGCAGTCGCAGGCCGTCGGCGAGCGCCTTGTACGCCGGGCCACCCGACACCGTCCACGGGCCGAGCAGACCGGTCACGGTGCTGGCCGGAACATTCCGCTGTACCATGCAGTCCACTATGACTCAATTGGCTATGGATCGCCAGGCCAATCGCGCTCATCATGGACGATGTGACCACTACCGTCCAGGCCGCCCCGATTCTCGACCCGATCGCGCAGATCCGCGCCGGACGCCTGGCCAGGCGTCTCGCCCAGCTCTACGCCGGGCTGGTGCTGTACGGCCTGTCGATGGCGCTGATGATCCAGAGCCGGCTCGGGCTGGACCCGTGGGACGTCTTGCACTACGGCATCACGCGGCACCTGTCGGTGAGCTTCGGCACCGTCGTGATCGGCGTCGGCCTGCTGGTCCTGCTGGCCTGGATCCCGCTGCGCCAGTGGCCCGGCCTCGGCACGATCAGCAACGCGATCGTGATCGGGCTGGTGACCGACGCGGCGCTGGCGACCCTGGTCCGGCCGGACGCGATGGCCTGGCGGGTCGCGTTCCTCGTGCTCGGCATCGTGGGCAACGGTCTGGCCACGGCGATGTACATCGGCGCACATCTCGGTCCCGGACCGCGTGACGGGTTGATGACCGGGCTGGTACGCCGTACCGGGCTCAGCGTCCGGCTGGTACGCACCAGCATCGAGGTCACCGTGCTGGCCGTCGGGTGGCTGCTCGGGGGAGTGGTGGGTGTCGGGACCGTCGCCTATGCGCTGGCGATCGGCCCGCTGGTCCACCTGTTGCTGCCCCGGTTCGAGGTGCCGGCCAGGCGTTCGACGACCTGACGCAGCATCGGAGCCTACCCCGCGGGGTCTAAGTTGCCGTCGGCAAGGATCCGTCCGGAGAACCCGTCCAGTCCCCTTCAAGCCTCTGGAGGACCGGGTCGTACGCTGATCCGGTGACTGCACGCAACTACGGGTTCGAGACCCTCGCGATCCACGCCGGCAACGCGCCGGACCCGACCACCGGGTCGGTGGTGCCGCCGATCTACGCGACCAGCACGTACAAGCAGGACGGCGTCGGCGGCCTGCGCAACGGGTACGAATACTCCCGCTCCGCGAACCCGACCCGTTCCGCGCTCGAGGAGTGCCTGGCCGCGATCGAGGGCGGCACCCGCGGGTTCGCGTTCGCCAGCGGGCTGGCCGCCGAGGACACCCTGATGCGCGCGATCTGCGCCCCCGGCGACCACGTCGTGTTCCCGAACGACGCGTACGGCGGCACGTACCGGCTGTTCAAGAAGGTGCTGTCGCCCTGGGGGATCGACCTGACTGCGGTCGCGGTGACGCACCCCGACCAGATCCGCGCGGCGGTGCGCCCAGGAGTCACCAAGGTGGTCTGGCTGGAGACGCCGACCAACCCGCTGCTCAATGTCGCCGACATCGCGCTGGTGTCGCAGATCGCGCATGACGCGGGTGCCCTGCTGGTCGTCGACAACACCTTCGCCACGCCGTACCTGCAGCAGCCGCTCGAGCTCGGCGCCGACGTGATCGTGCACTCGACCACCAAGTACATGGGCGGTCACTCCGACGTGGTCGGCGGCGCGCTGATCGTCCGGGACGCGGAACTGGCCGACAAGATCGCCTTCCACCAGAATGCGATCGGCGCCGTCGGCGGACCGTTCGACTCCTGGCTGGTGCTGCGCGGGATCAAGACCCTCGGGGTACGGATGGACCGGCACAGCGACAACGCCGAGAAGGTGGTCGCGTTTCTGCAGCGACACGGCGCCGTCAGCGAGGTGCTCTATCCGGGTATTGACGGTCACCCCGGTCACGAGACCGCGGCCAAGCAGATGAAGAGGTTCGGCGGCATCGTCTCGTTCCGGGTCACCGGCGGCGAGCAGCATGCGCTCGAGGTCTGCAGCCGCACCGAGGTGTTCACCCTGGGCGAGTCGCTGGGCGGCGTGGAGTCGCTGATCGAGCACCCGGGCCGGATGACCCACGCCTCGGTCGCCGGTACGCCGCTGGAGGTCTCGGCCGACCTGATCCGGCTCAGCGTCGGCATCGAGACCGCCGACGACCTGCTGGCCGACCTGGAGCACGCCCTGGCGTGACCGCGCGCTACGTCTGCGTGGACTTCGGGTCCACATTCACCAAGGCGATCGCGGTCGACGCCGGGTCCGGAGAGCTGGTCGCCCGGGCGGAGCACCGCACCACCGCCGACACCGACGTCATGACCGGCTGGTACCGATGCCGTGAGCAACTACTTGCCGCGGATGCAGCAAGTGGAACGGCGGAGGTGCTGGCCTGTTCGAGTGCGGGTGGCGGGCTGCGGATCGCCGTCGTCGGCAACGAGGAACTGGTCACCGCCGAAGCTGGTCGCAGGGTCGCACTGAGCAGCGGCGGCAAGGTGATCGCCGTCCTCGGCGGCGGACTCACGCGGACCTCGGTGAAGCAGTTGTGCGCGGACAAGCCCGACGTTGTTCTGCTCGTCGGTGGCACGGATGGCGGCAACGCGGCAGTCTATACGAAGGCGGCCGAAGTGCTCGCGAAGTACCGCTGGCGTCGGCCGGTCGTTGCCGCGGGCAACGCTCATGCGTCGGCCGAGGTGGCGGAGGTGCTCGCCGCGGGCGGGGTCCCGCGAGTGACTGCCGCCAACGTCGTCCCGCAGATCGGGGTGTTCGCGCCGGACGGTGCCCGGGCGGCGATCCGGGAGATGTTCCTAGCGCACGTGATCGGCGGGAAGAACCTGTCGAAGGACCCGGCGTTCGCCGAACTGGTACGGGCGGCAACACCGGACGTGGTGCTTCGCGGGGTCGAGGTGGTCGCCCAGAAGCATGGCGACGTCGCGGTGGTCGACGTGGGTGGCGCGACGACCGACGTGCACTCGGTGGTCGAACTCGACCCGGAGGGCGCGAACCTGGGCCGCGAGGTGGTGGCGACGCATCCGGTCACCCGGACCGTCGAAGGTGACCTAGGCATGCGGTGGAACGCCGTACACGTCGCCGAGGCTGGGATCGCGGCCGGGCTCGTCGCCGATCCGGACGGGCTGCGCGCGGCCGCGCAACGACGGTACGCCGACCCGTCGTTCTTGCCGGGGGATCCGGCCGAGGCGGCTCAGGACGAGGTGCTCGCGACTGTCGCGGTGACACTGGCGCTGCGGCGGCACGCGGGACGGCAGCGGGTGGTGTTCGGACCGGACGGCCGGTTGG
>JBKPSJ010000118.1:0-13046 GCA_046765875.1 Actinomycetota bacterium | reverse complement strand
GACAACGGGAGCGTCTTCGACAAGAACACCGACCTGAACTTCGGTCAGGTCGCGCACAGCATCACCGGCCAGCTCCTGATCCCGCTGGTCGCGATCGTGCTGTTGATTCTGTCGTTCTTCGCCAAGTTGCCGGGCGGGGTGAAGTGGGCCGCGATCGTGTTCGGCCTGGTCGTGCTGCAGATCCTGCTCGCGGTCATCTCGTACGAGGCGCCGGTCGTCGGGCTGCTGCACGGCCTGAACGCGTTCGCCCTGGCCGGTATCGCCGAGACCGCCGCACGCCGGGTCGGTGCCGCCGCAGCGCCGGCCGAGGCGAAGGCCTGATCGGATGAAGGGGCGCCGCCGCACGCTGATCGCCATCGCGGCGACCATTGTCGTGCTGGCGCCGCTGCTCTTCCTGTGGCAGCGCAGCCTGCTGCCGTCGTCGATGTCCCCGACCGAGATGGGGTACGTCGACACCGGCGGCGGGCCTGCGATGCCGGCCGGGCACCAGCACCAGGAGATCAGCGTCGCCGACCTGATCGGGCCGAAGAACCGCACCCCGGACGTGAAGGTCGAACTGGTCGCGCGTAGGGAGAAGTTCGACCTGCCCGGCGTCGGCAGCGTCGACGGCTATACGCTGAACCACAAGTCGCCCGGCCCGGAGATCCGGGTCCGGCAGGGCCAGCTCGTCCAGGTGACACTCGTCAACGAGTCGGTCAAGGACGGCGTGACGCTGCACTGGCACGGTGTCGATGTGCCGAACGCCGAGGACGGCGTCGCCGGTGTCACCCAGAACGCGGTGCGGATCGGTGAGCGGCACGAGTACCGGTTCGTCGCCGAGGACCCGGGCACCTACTGGTACCACTCGCATCAGATCTCGCACGAGCAGGTCAAGGGTGGCCTGCTCGGCCCGCTCGTCGTGCTGCCGCGGATGGCGCCGGCGCAGCAGGAGACGGACACACTTGCGCTGCTGCACAGCTATGACAAACGCCGCACGGTGTCCGGCAAGACCGGCGTGCAGAAGGTTGTCGCACCGGCCGGCTCCGTCGTCCGGGTGCGCGTTATCAACACCGACAACGGACCCGTGCGCATCTGGGTTTCCGGTACGCCGTACCGGATCGTCTCGATCGACGGACGCGACGTCCGCGAGCCAGGCGAGTTGCGCGATACCGCCCTGCTGCTGACTGCCGGCGGCCGGGCCGAACTGCTGCTGACGGCGTCGCCGACCGGAGCGGCCCGGGTCGGACTCGGCGGCGGCGGGATCTCGCTGGTCGTCGGTCCGGACGGTGCCCAGGCGCCGCCGGACGCCGCGCCGGGTCCGAACGTCGACCTGCTCAGCTACGGCAAGCCGGCCGCGCTGCCGTTCGATCCGGACAAGGCCGGCCGGCACTTCCTGTACGACATCGGCCGGCGGCCCGCGTTCGTCGGCGGCAAGCCTGGGCTGTTCTGGACGATCAACGGGCACCTGTTCCCGGACATGCCGATGTTCATGGTCAACGAGGGTGACGTCGTACGGATGACGATCAAGAACCACTCCGGCCAGGTGCACCCGATGCACCTGCACGGCCACCACGTCGTCGTGCTCAGCCGCAACGGTGTCGCGGCCACCGGCAGCCCCTGGTGGACCGACTCGCTGAACGTGGCGAACAACGAGTCGTACGAGGTCGCGTTCCTGGCGGACAACCCGGGGATCTGGATGGATCACTGCCACAACCTGCCGCACACGGCGCAGGGCCTGGTGGCGCACCTGATGTACATGGGCGTGAGTTCGCCGTACCGGATCGGCAAGGACGACGACAACCAACCCGAGTGATTCGTTTTCTTGACTCGTTCCAGATCTGCTGATTGGGTCTTCCTTATGACCCAAGCGGTGCCGGACCGGCTCGAGACCGGGGTGGACGATGATAGCCGCGCGCCGCGCTACCGCTTGAATCGCCTGATCTGCCGGGACTGTGGCCGGATCGACGCGGTCGATGGCAGGCCCCGGGCGTGCCCGCCGCCGGACCGGGCGGGCGGTTTCGTCATCGAGCAGGCCGAGGCGACGTTCTGGGGCCGCTGCCCGGGTTGTGCCGACATGAGGCGGACCCGGCATCCCTGACCGGGAGATGCCGGGCCCGCAGGTGTTGGCTAGCGACCGGCCGGAACCGGGGTGACGGCACGCGCGCGCTCGAGGTCGAACTCCGTCCGCGCCGGAGCGGTCGGGTCGTAGCGGATCGGCACCCGGTGCCCGGGGGTCGGCACGTCTCCGGTCAGCGGGTACATCACGTCGTTGTGGATGAGCCGGGAACCCACCTGGTAGCGAACCAGCAGGAAGGTGCGCTTCCCGGCATGCAGCACCGAGACCACCTCGGCGGTGGCCGGCCGCCACGCGACGGCGGCATCGGATGTGGGCTCGGCCCTGCGCAGAGACCGGCCGAGCCGAGTGAGGAACACGATCGCCAGCGGAACCATGGCGAGCAGGACCAGGGCGGTCATGAACATCGACATCAACCCCCTTCATCCCTACGGAGCGGGCTCCGTAATGTCGGACATGTTGATCATAACCAACATGCTCAGCATGTCGTCAAGACATTTTGTGTATCTTGGTTATGCCCAACATGCCCACGTATCACTACTGCGCCTGGAGGCCCGCCGGTGCACGCCTATGAACAGATCGCTGAGCAACTCGCGGCGGAGATCAACGCCGGCGAGTGGCCGACCGGTTCGCTACTGCCGACCATCCCCGAGCTGGAGAAACGTTTCGGGGTCAGCCGGATCACCGTTCGCGGCGGGCTGCGCGAACTGGAGAAGCAGGGACTGGTCTACACCGGGTACGCCGACGGCCGGCGCGGCACGATCGTGCGGTCCACCGGCCTGACCGACTACCTGCTGAGCGACCCGCTGCGGTACAAGGGTGAGCCGCCGAAGGCCGGCACCTTCGCCCAGTTCGCGGCCCGGCTCGGGCGCACGCCGAGCACGCGGTTCGAGATGCGGCTGCAGCTGGTCGAGCCGTGGATCGCCAAGCGGCTCGGCGTCGACCCGGAGGAACTGGTCGTGGTGCGGATCATCCACCAGCTGCTGGACAACGAGCCGTGGTCGCGGGAGACCAGCTACTACGCTCGCGACCTGGCCGCGGTTGTCGGCATGGACGCGCCACACACGCTCGACCAGGGCACGATGCGCACGCTGGCCGATGCCGGCTACCGGGAGATCGCCCACGTCGACGAGATCACCTACGAGGCGGCGAGCCCGCAGGATGCGTACGACCTGTCGGTGGAGGTGGGTGCGCCGCTGTTCGTCCAGACCCGGACGGCGGCGACGGCCGAGCGGGTCACCCGGGTGTCGCGGTTCATGTGGATGGCCCGCAACAGCCGGATGGTGTTCGAGGCGGGTGAGGAGGCCGGCCTCGAGGTGATCAGGGCGGCCCGGGCCGACGACGTCGAGAGCGTGCTGCGCTGAGCCCGGCGCTAGGCCGCCTCAACGTCGTCTGCGTGGTGTTGCTCCTCGCGGGCTTTGCGGGCACGGCGGCGCTTGAAGACGATCCACGCAGCGATCAGTGCGACCACGACCGCCGCGAGTGCGATCAGTGACACCTGCCCGAAGATCTTGTCGGCGTGCTCGCCGATCTTGTACGCGACGACTGCGATCAGGCTCGCCCAGATGATGCCGCCGGACGCGTTCGCGATCAGGAACCGCGGATAATGCATCCGCAGCGAGCCCGCCATCGGGCCAGCCAGGATCCGCAGCAGCGCCACGAAACGGCCGAAGAAGACCGTCCACATGCCGTACCGGTGGAAATACCGTTCGGCCGACTCGATCCGGTCGGCCGAGAAATGGCGCGAGCGCCGGCCCAGCCGGTCGAACACGCCGCGCCCATACCGGCGGCCGATGGTGTACCCGGTCGAGTCGCCGACGATCGCACCGATGGCGGCGGCCGCGATCACCCAGTACAGCGAGAGCCTGTCCTGCGAGGCGAGTAGCGCGGCTCCCACCAGGGTCGTCTCGCCGGGCAGTGGGACGCCCGTGCTCTCCATTCCGATGATCACGCCGAGCACCAGATACGCGAACAGCGCGAGCCCGCCGGTCGGGAGGTCGATGGCGGCCAGGCCTTCAGCGAGCATGCTCACATCGTGACATCCTCGCGACCTTGCATCTGTCTCGGCGCTACCTGACGGTGGGTATGGTCGTCGCCGCAGGGTGTCGTACAACGGGGAGGTGAGATGGATGGGGAGGCCGGTCCGACTCGCCGCGCCGGCCCTGCTCGGAGTGCTGCTGGCCGGATCGCTGGCCGCGTGTACCTCCGACCCCGCACCGACCGACGTCATCGTCGCCTGGGCCGACTCGACCCATCAGCAGATCCGGGTGACCTGGAAGGACAGCGGTAGCCAGCCGAACAAGGTGTCGGTCGAGGGTGTCGCCTCGGCCTCGCCGGACATCGTGCAGTACCTGTCGTCCGACGCTCCGAACAGCGCGTTGCTCCAGGCGCAGGACTTCCCCAAGGACGGCACCTTCCGGGTCTCGGTGGTGGTGGGCTCGATGTCCGGCGGGATCTCCAGCAAGACCGGTCAGTCGCCGATGTTCGACACCGACGGGCCGGCGGCACCGGTGCTGACCACGGTCGACACCCGGGACAACGGGGCGGTCGAGGTGGCCTGGCGGCCCGGCTCGCAGGCCGAGGACTTCACCCCGGGCGACCCGCTGGACGTGAACGGCGCCGACACCTCGTTCGTGCCGATGGTGAACAGCGCCGGGGAGTCCGATGGCCGGCCGCTGTCCGGCGCGACCCGCGCCAACCGGCAGGTGATCGAGGGAATCGCGCCGCCGTTCCTGTTCAACGTCCGGGCCGCCAACGAGTGGGGTGGGTCGTACGGAGCCCAGGTGGTGGCCGACACGACGACCACCACGGCGGTGTTCCCGCGGCTGACCGTGTTCAGCCTGGCCACACCGATCCGCGGCCGGGTGACCCGGCACCGGGTGGTCTGCCACGACGGCGCATGCGGCGTGGAACCGATGCCGGGACCCGGGCTGCCGGTGGTGCTGCAGGCCCGTACGGCCGAGTCCAAGCCGTGGGCCGCGGTCGCCATCACTCGTACCACGGACGGCGGCACCTTCTACTTCGGGCCGCGCTCACCGGGCGTGCGGCAGTACCGGGTGGTGGCGGCGACGTACACCGGTTCGCCGTGGATGGCGTTCGGCTCCGTCTCCGGTTCGAGCGTGATCGGCGCCCGGGTGCGGGTCTGGACGTCGTTCAGCGCGCCGGTCGCGCGCATGAGGCAGCAGGTGACGGCATCGGTACGGGTCTGGCCGGCCCGGAACGTGCGGACGACCTTCCAGCGCTGGAACGGCCGTGGCTGGGTGAGCGTGAAGTACGTTGGCGTGCGCAACGGCGTCGGCAGTTACAGGTTCACCGCGCTGATGCGTGGGTCGTACGGCTTCCGATTCGTGGTTCCACCGGTGACGTACGCCGGCCGGACGATCAGCGGCTACGCGACCCGCAGCATGGTGCTCACGACCCGCTGACCTCCTCCTCGGGCGGTTCGCCGATCGGGATCAGCGCTATGAACGAGCTGACCCGCCGGGTGTCGGCGGGGTGTCTGGCGTTGGTCCGGTTGCGCCGGTGCTTCTGCACCACCGCGGCGAGGTCCTTGGCGAACTCGGAGTACTCCACGTGGGTGAGCCACAGCCGGCCGCGGTGGATGGTCATCTCGTCGCGCCACGGGTCGGTGTCCGACTGCTCGGTCCATTCGTCGTACTCGTCCTGGAGCCGGTCGAAGTAGACCTGCACGCTGGCCCGGCCGGCGGCCCGCCCGGCCACGCCCGGCGGCGAGGACACGATCAGGGTGGTGGCCGGTGCCTGCCAGGGCCGCTGCCGGCCGTCTGCCGATGCCTCGGCGCGCTCGATGATTCCCCAGCGCGCCAGCGCGCGCAGGTGGTAACTGACCGCCGACGGGGTCAGCCCGACCAGCTCGGCGCACTCGGTGGCGGTCAGCACGGCGCCGCCGTACAGCTCGTCGATCAGCCGCTGCCGCGCGGGATGCGCCAGCGCCCGGATCGCACGCGGGTCGGTCAGGACCACGGCCTTCTTCTTGCGCGCCACGAGTCCTCAGCCTAGCGGTGCCGTTGACAGCGTCAAATATGAAGCGTTACCTTCATAAACATGAAGCAATCACTTCACATCTCACTCTGGTCGCTCCGCGACATGCGACTGGTGCTGGCCGGCCGTACGATCTGCTTCGCCGGCGACGCCGTCGCCCTGGTCGCGCTGATGCTGCGGGTGTCGGCCCAGGGCGGGCCGGGTGCGCTGTCAGCGCTGCTGCTGGCGTTCGCACTGCCGTCGGTGGCGGCGATCCCGGTGGCGGGCCGGATCGTGGACCGGTACGACTCGCGCGCAGTGCTGGTCATTGCTTCGCTGCTCCAGGCCGCTGCAGGTGTCGGTACGGCGCTGGCGCATGGGTTGGCGCCGACGCTGGCGCTGGTATGCCTGCTGCAGCTCGGCCAAGCGGTCGCCGGACCGGCGTGGGGTGCGCTGATCCCGCGGATCGTCGGTGACGACCTGGTCGGCCGGGCCACCGGCACCGGTCAGTCGCTTTCCGGGCTGGCGATGTTGGCCGGCTCCGCTGCCGGCGGCGTGCTGGTCGGCTGGTTCGGAGGCCCTACCGCGCTGCTGGTCGATGCGAGCACCTTCGCCGCGCTCGCGGTGGTGGCGATGCTGGTCCGGACCCGGCGCCGGCCGGAGCCCGGCCCTGCTCCGCACGGTGATGGCATCCTTGCCGGGCTGGACGTGGTCTTCGCCGACCGACTGCTGCGTATGATCGTGCCCGGCCTGTGGGCCTTCGTGGTCGCCGGTGAGGCCGTCAACGTCGTCGAGGTGCTGCTCGTCACCGGCGACCTGAGGCTGTCGGCGCAGGGGTATGGACTGGTCCTGGCGGTCCAGGGTGCGGGTGGCATCGCCGGTGCCTGGTACGCCGGTCGGCTGGGCGGCGATCTGTCCCGGACGCGGGCCGTGCTCGCCGGGACCACCGCGATCGGCGCGGCCTGCCTGGCGATGGGATCGGCCCGGATGGTTGTCCAACTGGTGCTCGGGGCAATCGTGTGTGGTCTGGCCGCCGGATTGCTGAACGCCGCCACCGGCGCACTGGTGGTCACCCGGACCCCAGAGCAGGTCCGCGGCCGGGTGCTGGCCGGGCTGAACGGGAGCGCGAGGGCGTTCTCGGTGGGGGCGCTGGTGGTGGGCGGTGCGGCCGGGCATTGGCTCGGCGCCCGCGGCACGTACCTGCTCGCCGGTGTGGGCTGCATGGTGGTCAGTGCCCTGCTCGTGCCGGCCGTCGGACGTGCCCGGACAGCGGTGCGCGGCGGCGTACCGGCGGGAAACGATTCGGTCCGGATGGTGCCGACGCACTAGCGTTGGCTTATGAGCGACCAGACCCGAGAGCCCCACGACGACCCTGGCCAGGGCGACCTGCCCGAGCAGATCCGGGTCCGCCGGGACAAGCGGGACCGGTTGCTCGCCGCGGGCATCCAGCCGTACCCGGTGACCGTCCCGCGCACGCACACCCTCGCCCAGATCAGGGCGGCGTACGACGAACAGGGCCTCGAGCCCGACACCCGGACCGGCGAGCGGGTGGCCGTGACCGGCCGGGTGATCTTCCTGCGCGACACCGGCAGGCTGTGCTTCGTCCGGCTCCGCGAGGGCGACGGCACCGAGTTGCAAGTGATGCTGTCGCTGGCCGACGTCGGCGCGGAGTCGCTGGCCGACTTCAAGTCGACCGTCGACCTGGGCGATCTGCTCGCCGTCGAGGGCGAGGTCGTGACCAGCCGCCGCGGTGAGCTGTCGGTACAGGCCACGTCGTGGTCGCTGGCCGCCAAGACGCTCCGGCCGCTGCCCAACGAACACAACCCGCTGAACGAGGAGACCCGGGCCCGGCTGCGGTACGTCGACCTGATCATGCGACCCGAGGCGCGCACGATGGTCCGGACCAAGGCCGAGGTGCTGCGTTCGCTGCGCTCGACACTGGACGGCGAGGGCTTCGTCGAGGTCGAGACGCCGATGCTGCAGTGGACCAACGGCGGAGCCGCGGCCCGGCCGTTCCAGACCCACCTGAACGCCTTCGACGCCGACATGCTGCTGCGAATCGCGTTGGAGCTGCACCTCAAGCGGGCGATGATCGGTGGCGTCGACCGGGTGTACGAGATCGGCCGGACGTTCCGCAACGAGGGTCTGGACTCCACCCATGCCGCCGAGTTCTCGATGCTCGAGGCCTATCAGGCCTACGGCGACTACAACACCATGGCGGATCTGACCCGCACGATGATCCTGCAGGCCGCGCGTGCGACCGGGCGGACCGTCGTACCGGCGCGCGACGGCACCGAGATCGACCTGGAAGGCGAATGGCGGCGGCTGCCGATACTGCAGGCGGTATCCGACGTGGTCGGCGACGAGATCACGACCGAGACCGGGGTCGAGAGGCTGACGAAGTACGCCGCCGAGCGGCACGTCGAGCTGGTACCTGGATGGGGTTATGGCGAGATCGTTCTGGAGCTATACGAAAAGCTTGTCGAACACACGCTGATTCAGCCGACGTACATCGTTGACTATCCCGAGTCGGTCCGCCCGCTGTCCAAGCCGCATCGCACCACCGAAGGCCTGGTGGAGGCGTGGGACCTGATCGTCAACGGCGTCGAGCTCGGGGTGGCGTATTCGGAACTGAATGACCCGGTGATCCAGCGTGATCGGCTAGTCGAGCAGTCGTTGCTCGCGGCGGCCGGTGATCCCGAGGCGATGGAGCTGGACGAGGACTTCCTGCGGGCCATGGAATACGGGATGCCCCCGGCCGGTGGTATGGGTATGGGCATCGACCGGCTTGTGATGCTCCTCACGGGGAAGGGAATCCGGGAGACGATCCTGTTCCCGCTCACCCGGCCCGAGTGAGTCGAATTTTCCGCCCAACCTGAAAATTCCGGTCTGTGCCGGCCCTTGCCGGCGGGCTCGTGAATACGGCTGGTGACGCTGCCATACGACCTAGTGACGGCAGGCGGTTAACGTCAAGGATTGTCCTGCCAATCCCGGAACTGCCAGTATCGCGAAATAGCTGTCAATTCGCGTGGCTGTGATGACATCCATCGGGTTTGTGCTGTACAAATCAGTTGACATCAGCATGGGTGGGGGGAATTCAGCCGGGTGACGGCATCGAAAGGACAGTCAGGGATGGCGCAGAGAGTTCAGGTCGTGCTCGAGGACGACCTCGACGGTGGGAAGGCCGACGAGACGGTTCAGTTCGGTCTGGACGGGACTTCTTACGAGATCGACCTGTCCAAGAAGAACGCGGCGAAGTTGCGTGACGCCCTCGGGCAGTACGTCGGAGCCGGCCGGCGGATATCTGGCCGGCGGACCGCCGGTGGCCGTGGTCGTGGTCGCGGCCGGTCCGGCAGCGATTCCGCGGACATCCGCGCGTGGGCCAAGGAGAACGGTTACGACGTCAGCGAGCGAGGCCGGATCTCGGCCGAGATCCGCGCCGCCTACAACGAAGCCAAGTAACAACAAAGCAACAACGCCGGCCGTCACCCGGAGAGGGTGGCGGCCGGTTCGTCCGTATACCGGGCGGCTGTCCGCGTTCCGGCGCGTTGCGCCCGGTGGCACCCAGTGGCACCCAGTGGTCCGACCGGCGGCCCTCTGACCTGCGCTGATATGCGCCGACTTCGCTGCGGGCGAACACGCGGTCTGGTGGGAACACCTGGCATGCCGGGAAGGTTGTGAGTGTGTGATCCCCGGCGGGGCGTTCGCGGACCTCAGGCTCCCTGTTCGCTCAGCGCGAGCATGTAGGTGCCGGGGACTAGCATGCAAGATACGGGGCCCGGTGCAGTTCGTCCGAGACACAGCAACGACAGCATCAACCACCGCTCGACCGGGTCCCCCTTGAGGCAAGGAGCGCTTTGGCGATGTTTGAGAGATTTACTGACCGCGCCCGACGGGTCGTCGTCCTGGCTCAGGAAGAAGCCAGGATGCTGAGCCACAACTACATCGGGACCGAGCACATCCTGCTCGGCCTGATCCACGAGGGTGAGGGTGTCGCCGCCAAGGCTCTCGAGAGCCTGGGTATCTCGCTGGAGGCCGTACGCGCTCAGGTCGAGGAGATCATCGGCCAGGGCCAGCAGGCGCCCAGCGGGCACATCCCGTTCACCCCGCGTGCCAAGAAGGTGCTCGAGCTGTCGCTGCGCGAGGCGCTTCAGCTGGGTCACAACTACATCGGCACCGAGCACATCCTGCTGGGCCTGATCCGCGAGGGTGAGGGTGTCGCGGCCCAGGTGCTGGTCAAGCTCGGCGCCGACCTGAACCGGGTCCGCCAGCAGGTGATCCAGCTGCTGAGCGGTTACCAGGGCAAGGAGACCACGACCGCCGGGGCGCCCCAGGAGGGCACGCCCAGCAGCTCGCTGGTGCTCGACCAGTTCGGCCGGAACTACACCCAGGCCGCCCGTGAGGGCAAGCTCGACCCGGTGATCGGCCGTCAGAAAGAGATCGAGCGGGTCATGCAGGTGCTGTCCCGCCGTACCAAGAACAACCCGGTCCTGATCGGCGAGCCGGGCGTCGGCAAGACGGCGATCGTGGAGGGCCTGGCCCAGCAGATCGTCCGCGGCGACGTCCCGGAGACGCTCAAGGACAAGCAGATCTACAGCCTCGACCTCGGCGCCCTGGTGGCCGGCTCGCGGTACCGCGGCGACTTCGAGGAGCGGCTCAAGAAGGTGCTCAAGGAGATCCGTACCCGCGGTGACATCGTGCTGTTCATCGACGAGCTGCACACGCTGGTCGGTGCCGGTGCCGCCGAGGGCGCGATCGACGCGGCGAGCATCCTCAAGCCGATGCTGGCCCGCGGCGAGCTCCAGACGGTCGGCGCGACCACGCTCGACGAGTACCGCAAGTACCTGGAGAAGGACGCCGCGCTCGAGCGCCGGTTCCAGCCGATCCAGGTGGCCGAGCCGACCATCGCGCACACCATCGAGATCCTGAAGGGGCTGCGCGACCGGTACGAGGCACACCACCGGGTCACCATCACCGACGCGGCGCTGGTCGCCTCGGCGCAGATGGCCGACCGGTACATCTCCGACCGGTTCCTGCCGGACAAGGCGATCGACCTGATCGACGAGGCGGGCTCGCGGCTGCGGATCCGCCGGATGACGGCTCCGCCGGACCTGCGTGAGTTCGACGAGAAGATCGCGAACGTACGCCGGGAGAAGGAGTCGGCGATCGACGCCCAGGACTTCGAGCGCGCCGCGAACCTCCGCGACGACGAGAAGAAGCTGATCAACGCCAAGTCCGAGCGGGAGAAGCAGTGGAAGGCCGGCGACATGGACGTCGTCGCCGAGGTGGACGAGGAGCTGATCGCCGAGGTGCTGAGCACCGCGACCGGTATCCCCGTCTTCAAGCTCACCGAGGAGGAGTCGTCGCGGCTGCTCAAGATGGAGGAGGAGCTCGCCAAGCGGTACGTCGGGCAGGAGGACGCCGTCCGGGCGCTGTCCCGGTCGATCCGCCGGACCCGGGCCGGCCTGAAGGACCCGAAGCGTCCGAGTGGCTCGTTCATCTTCGCCGGCCCGTCCGGCGTCGGTAAGACCGAGCTGTCCAAGGCGCTGACCGAGTTCCTGTTCGGCGACGAGTCGGCACTGATCAGCCTGGACATGTCGGAGTACTCCGAGAAGCACACCGCCTCCCGGCTGTTCGGTTCGCCACCGGGGTACGTGGGCTACGAGGAGGGCGGCCAGCTCACCGAGAAGGTCCGCCGCAAGCCGTTCAGCGTGGTGCTGTTCGACGAGGTGGAGAAGGCCCACCCGGATATCTTCAACTCGCTGCTGCAGATCCTCGACGAGGGCCGGCTGACCGACGCCCAGGGCCGGGTCGTCGACTTCAAGAACACGGTCATCATCATGACCACGAACCTCGGCACCCGGGACATCGCCAAGGCGGTCTCGACCGGCTTCCAGGTCCACGGCGACGCCGTCGGGTCGTACGAGAAGATGAAGGCCAAGGTCGCCGACGAGCTCAAGCAGAACTTCCGGCCCGAGTTCCTCAACCGGATCGACGAGATCATCGTGTTCCACCAGCTCGCCGAGTCGGAGATCCTCCGCATCGTCGACCTGATGGTCGCGCAGATCGAGCTGCGGCTGAGGGACAAGGACATGGGCATCGAGCTCACCCAGGCGGCCAAGGAGCTGGTTGCCAAGCGCGGGTTCGACCCGGTCCTCGGTGCTCGTCCGCTGCGCCGCGCGATCCAGCGCGACGTCGAGGACCAGCTGGCCGAGAAGATCCTGTTCGGCGAGGTGAAGCCGGGTGAGCTGGTGCTCGTCGACATCGAGGACGACCCGGAGAAGATCGCCGCCGATGGCAAGCGGTTCACCTTCACCGGCAACGCCAAGTCGGCTTCGGCACCGGAACTGGCGACCGTCGAGGCCGCCGGCCGGCCGAAGTCGGCGATCCAGGACACCTGATCGGTTGAAACGACAATGGGCCCCGCCTTCGTGCGGGGCCCTCTGTCGTCTCCGGGGTCAGATTCGGCCGCAGGTAGTGCAGCGTGTGCGGCGGCGGAAGTAATAGGCCGCGATGGCCAGCCCGACCGACATACCCCACAACGGGAACGGGAGCAGCACCACGATCAACGGGTCTTTGGCCCGGGGCAGCAGCGAGAACAGCGACGGACTGCCGATGAACAGCAGCTGGCTGGCGATCGTACCCGGGAATCACCGGGGCCCTGATCGGTACGGGTCGCCCGGCCAGCACCGGCACCCAGCGCACCGCCGGGCGGTCTGCACTGTTCTCGCCGCACGGCCGGATCAGTCCGAGGGTCACCAGCCCGGCGCAGGAGGCGACCGCGCCGAGACCTAGTCCGAACATGCGGATCGCCGGTTCGGCATGCAGTTGGTCGGCGCTGGTCCCGATCGGGTTCGGCAGCAGCCGGGTGAGTCGCACCAGCACGTACGGCATCGGGCACAGTGCGGCCACGATGGTCGCCCAGAGCCCCCATCGGCGGGCGACCTCCGGCTGGGTCCACCGTGCACCCGGTGTGCGCCGGCAGCCTTGCATACTTCGGCCCGCAGAGGGGAAT
>JBKPSJ010000117.1:0-3326 GCA_046765875.1 Actinomycetota bacterium | reverse complement strand
CGACTACCCACAAGCCACAGTGCTGCACAAGCTGGGACAGCTGCTCACTCCGTCGCGACTGCGCACACGCCGAAGAGGCTCTGCACACGCCGAGGTGGCGCGGAACAAGCCAAGGTGGCGCTGCACAAGCCAAGGTGGCGCGGAACAAGCCGAGGTGGCCCTGCACACGCCAAGGTGGCGCTGCACAAGTCCGGACCTGTGCAGCGCCACCGGGACTTGATCACCGCCAGTCGGACTTGTGCAGCAAAGTGTGGTCCCGCCTGCGACCCGACCGTGCGCAAGACGAATCGGCTGCCTCCGGAGTCACCGCGGCCGTGGCGATCAACGCCGACCTCACGGCCGCCGGCTGATCACCAGGAGCCGCCGCCTCCTCCGCCGCCACCACCTCCGGAGAACCCGCCGCCGAAGCCGGACGAGCTGCCGCCACCGCCGCCGCTACCGGCCGGCGCGGGCGGCGGGTCGAAGGTATGCGCCACGGTGTCGCTGATCGAGCCGGCCGCGAAGCCGGAGGTGTAGTACGCCGGACCGGTGTACCAGATCGGGTCGGGCGGGATCCGCCCCGCGGCGACCAGCTCGGCGCAGACCCGCTGCCACCGGTCGGCCAGGTCGAACACGATCGCCCACGGCAGGTATCGGCTGAAGATGTCCTCGCCCTCCTCGAACCGCAGCTGGTCTGCCTCCGCGGTCGCCAGGTAGGTCCGGAACCCGACGGTCTGGTCGGTGAGCGCCCGGCCGACGGCGGTACGGCGGCCCTTCCCGCGCCACCACGCCCAGTACAGCAGCGTGGCGATGATCATGATGATCGGCAGCCCGATCGCGACCTTCGCGCCACCGCCGGATGCCACCCCGGCGAATGCCGACAGCAGCGCGCCGCCGGCAACCCACAAGAACACCATGCCGCCGCACGCCGGACCGATTCCGCGCATCGACTTGCCCGATCCGCCGCGCATCCTGCTGGGCAGCCGAGTGTAGTAGCCACGCGCGGTCACCTGCTGCCGCACCGAACTGATCATCGCGTCGTGCGCGTTCCGCATCGACTGGTCGCCGGTGCCGCGGCGCTTGAGCGGGATGCCCTGGCCGACCTGCAGGCCCGCGTACAGCTGCGACAGCAGCACCTGCTCGTGCGGGGCGGTCGCCACCGACGGGTCGAGCAATACCGCGACCTGTTCGGAGCCCATGTTGTCGATCCGGATGCCGCCGCGGACCGCGAGGTCGATCAGTGTCGCCGCGGTCTCGCGGGTGTTCGCGACCGCGTCGATCAGCAGGCCGGCCTCGGCGACCGGGATCCGCGGCGGCGCGAAGGCGACCGGGATCTGGTCGGTGTCCAGCGTGTCCTTGCCGATGGCGGCGTTCCCGCCGGACGGCGGGAAGGTGCCCGGCGGCAGCCCAAGGAAACGCTCGTCCTTGCCCGTTCGCCGGATCAATACGATCCCGGCCACCGGTACGCCGACCGCGACCAGCCCGGAGGCCGCCACCGCCGCCGTCGACAACCCGGCCCGTTCGAGCAACCCGGGTGGGTCCACCACGATCGGGGTGTCGTTGCTCACGACACCGGCCTTGATGCCGGCCACGACGGTCAGCCCGCTGCCGGCCGGCAACGTCGCCTGGGTGAACCGGCCCGTGCCACCATCGACGACCTTTGAGGTGCATGACGTGGTCGACCCCGTCGGCCCGGCGAAGCAGTCGACCTGCTGGACGCCCTGGGGGACCGTGACGTCCACCGCGACATTGGTGAGCTCGGCGTCCCAGCCCGTGCCGGTGGCGTCCCAGTACAACTCGCTGTGATCCTCGAAGTGCCGCAGCGCGCCGCGCACGTCGTACTTGATCACGTACGTCGCGGTCGGGCTGACGACTGTTCGGTCCGCCGATCCGATCTTGAGCTGGATCGATTGGTCGCGGCCCTTGTTGTCGGAGTTCGTCGTCTTGGTGAACTCGGCGCTGTCGCCGGACGGGCTGCTCACCTCGATGTCGGAGATGTCGTAGCGCTGGTCCTTCGAGGGATCGTCGGCCCACGGCTCGCGGATGATCAGGTTGCGGAAGATGCCGTGCCGGCCCGAGCCGCTCCCGAACCGATAGACGATCGTCTCGGTCACATGCAGTACACCATCGGCGCTGACCTGGTAGTCGATCTTCATCGAGTCCACGACGTCTCCGTATGCCGCGTACGCCGGTACCGCTCCGGCGAGTCCGCCGAGGCCGGCGAGCAGCCACCCACCGAGGAGAGTGAGCAGCACCCCCGCGAAAACCCTGCGCATACGAGTGACCCTATCCGCGCCCCGGGGTCGCCCAATCGGTCGACGCACCATCAGCCACCTCCCGCTCGGCCCGGCCACCCCGGGCACGTCATCAGACGGCCCGGCCCGGCGGCCGGTTTCACCTCCGAGATCGTCAGAGGGGTCAGTAGTTCGGTGCGAGGAGGACCCGTGCGGTGAGGTCCAGCGAGTCCGAGTCGCGGCGGCCCAGCGGGGCATGCTCGACCTCGACCGCGGCCATACCTCCGTCGAGCACGATCGTCATCACGCCGTTGTCGAACCACGGCCCGTAGTCGATCAGCCAGTCCATCGCGGTGTCCTCGACACCGGCCGATCTGGCCAGCCTGCGCAGCGCCCTGGTCATGCCCCGGCTGGTGAACAGCCGGTACGCCGCCCGTATGTCGCGGCCCACCGGGTTGCGGAACGGCGACATCGTCAGCTGGTGGATCGCCGTATGCGGGTGCTCGTACCGCTGGAGCTTCGCGCCGGCGATGTAGCTGGTGTGCACGTCGCCGGACAGCATCAGCACGCTGGCGGGCGGAGCGTCCAGTGTGACCGCCCTACCGAGCAACCCGATGACGTCGTCGAGCGAGTTGCGGAACGCAGCCCAGTGCTCCAGGTCCAATCCCTGGCGGATCCGCTCCCCCACGACGCCGACCCGCTCGCCCCAGGCGCCCTCGGCCGTCGCCTCGTTCCAGCCCTCCAGGTGGTGCAGCCCGGGCGCGAGCAGGAACGGCAGCGTCGAGGCGAGCAACAGGTGCCGGATCGGATGGTCCGCCTCGATCGTGTGCCGCTGGATCCAGGCCCATTCCTCGTCGTCGACCATCGCCCGCCGGTCCGGGTCCAGTTGCCTGGAGCAACGGGAGTCGATCGCGACAAGCCGGATGCCGCGGCCACGGTGGCCGAGGTCGCGGTAGAAGCTCCACCGGATCGTGTCGGGCTTGGTGTCCGCGCGCCAGGCGAACTCGTCCAGATACGCCGACCGCCCGGCCTCGTCGCCGTCACCGGCCCGCATGACGGCGTACACCTCGTCCTCGGCGAGTTGCTCCGGCGTGAGGTTGCCGAGGTGCTGGT
>JBKPSJ010000116.1:0-13262 GCA_046765875.1 Actinomycetota bacterium | reverse complement strand
GAGGAGTTCGCACCCGAGCGGTCCAGCCTGTCGCCGAACGCCCGCCGGGCCGCGATCATCGCCGTGGTGGCGGCCGCGGCAATCGCGGTCGGGCTCGGCGTGGCCAAGCTCGCGTCCGACGACGCGACCCCGCTCGCCGACGCGAATCCGCCGTCGGTGCAGCCGACCGCGACCACCAAACCCAAGCCGACGGCGACACCCGTACACAAGACGACGCCGACCCCGACACCGAGCGCGAGCCCGACCAGCCAGGCCGACCAGTTGCGCGCTCTGGCCGAGCTGCTGCGCAATGAGGACGCACACGGCAGGACCGCGAAGATGCTGCGCGAGGCGGCGAAAGACCTCGACGAGGCGGCGGCCAGGCTCGCGGGGGGCGACAGCGACGCTGCGCGAAAGGTGCGCGACGCGTTCCGGCGGCTCAACGAGGCGCAGCGCGACGGTCGCTGGCAACCGAGCCCGCAGGTGGTCGCGCAGTTCCGTCAGCTCGGCCCGCTCCCGAACACCAGCGGCGACGGCCAGCAGGACTGACGCGAGTTCCGTCACACGCGCGCCCCGGGGTGGCCGGGGTCACTGCGATCCGAGTACGCCGCCCTTCATGCTGTGACGGGTGATACTCGTCAGTACGCGAGTGGGGTACACGAGCCAGGAGGAAGCGGGATGAGCAGGCTGCAGCAGACCGACGGACTCACCGACGTCCAGGAGGAGATCCTCAAGACCGTCCGGGCGTTCGTCGAGGCCGAGATCCTGCCGGTCGCGACCGAGCTGGAGCACAAGGACGAGTACCCGACGGCGATCGTCGAGGGCCTCAAGGAACTCGGCCTGTTCGGACTGATGATCCCCGAGGAGTACGGCGGGCTAGGCGAGTCGCTGCTGACCTACGCGCTGTGCGTGGAGGAGATCGCTCGCGGCTGGATGAGCGTGTCGGGCATCATCAACACCCACTTCATCGTGGCGTACATGCTGCTGCAGCACGGCACCGACGAGCAGAAGCAGAAATACCTACCGCGGATGGCGACAGGCGAGGTACGTGGCGCATTCTCGATGTCCGAGCCGGGCTGTGGTTCGGACGTGTCGGCGATCAAGACCAAGGCGGTCAGGGACGGCGAGACGTACACGATCAACGGCCAGAAGATGTGGCTGACCAACGGCGGTTCGTCGAACCTGGTCGCGGTGCTGGTCAAGACCGACGAGGGCCAGGACTCGGTCTACCGGAACATGACCACCTTCCTGATCGACAAGACCGAGGGGTTCGGCGAGGTCGAGCCCGGCCTGCACGTACCGGGCAAGATCGACAAGATGGGCTACAAGGGCGTCGACACCACCGAGTTGGTGTTCGACGGCTACCAGACCTCCGCGGACCAGATCCTGGGCGGTAAGCCCGGCCGGGGCTTCTACCAGATGATGGACGGCGTCGAGGTCGGCCGGGTGAACGTCGCTGCGCGCGGGTGCGGGGTGGCGCGCCGGGCGTTCGAGCTGGGGATCGCGTACGCCCAGCAGCGCGAGACCTTCGGTAAGAAGATCGCACATCACCAGGCTGTGCTGTTCCGGCTCGCCGACATGGCGGTCAAGGTCGAGGCCGCGCACGAGTTGATGGTCAAGGCGGCCCGCAAGAAGGACTCGGGTTCGCGCAACGACTTCGAGGCCGGCGTGGCCAAGTACCTGGCGAGCGAGTACTGCTCGCAGGTGGTCGAGGACTCGTTCCGCATCCACGGCGGTTACGGGTTCTCCAAGGAGTACGAGATCGAGCGGCTCTACCGCGAGGCGCCGATGCTGCTGATCGGCGAGGGCACCGCCGACATCCAGCGCATGATCATCGGCCGCCGCCTGCTGGAGGACTACAAGATCTGACCCCGCGCCCCGATCGCCCCCGCGGCCGATGATGATGGTGGGGTGCGGGAGGGGCGGCAGGTTCGGTTGCTCGGCCAGTTGGAGATCTGGTGCGGCGAGCACCCGCTCGACCTGTCCAGCGAACGGTTGCGCAGCCTGGTCGGCGTGCTGGCGATGTCGGCGCGCGGCCCGGTCGCGGCCGAGGTGGTCGGCCGCCGGATCTGGGGTGAGCCCGGACCGGAGAACGCCCGCCGCAGCGTGCAGACCCTGGTCGCCCGGCTGCGGAGCGCGCTGGGCGCGGACGCGATCGACACCAGCCCGGGCGGGTACCGGCTGCTGGTCAGACCGGACCACGTCGACGCGCTCCGGTTCGAGTCGCTGCTCGACGCGGTGACCAGGTCGGCCGGTACGCCGGACGAAGGGCGGCTGCTCGACGAGGCGCTGGCGTTGTGGCGCGGTACGCCGTTCGAGGGGATCAACTCGGACTGGCTGGTGACGTCCGTGGCGCCGCTGCTGGTCGACCGCTATCTCGGCGCCGTCGAGCGGCGGATCGACCTGGACGTCGCGGCTGGCCGGTTGCACGGACTGGTTGCGCAGTTGCGCGAGCTCACCGCGCGGTACCCGGTCCGCGAGCCGTTGTGGGTACGCCTCCTCAACGTACTGGAGCGCGAGGGCCGGCCGGCCGAGGCGCTGGCGGCGTACGAGACGGTACGCCGGCGGCTGGCGGCCGAACTCGGTGCCGAACCGGGTGCGGACCTTCGCAGGATGCACGGCCGACTGCTCGCGGCGGATGCGGCCGCGGCAGCGTCGACGGCCCTACGGCCGGTAGCGCCGGTGCCGAGCCGGCTGCCACCCGACCTCGCGGACTTCACCGGCCGGGCCGCCGCGCTCGCCTCGCTCGACGCGCTGGTGCCCGATCCCGCCGCACCGCCGGGCGGCCCGATCGTGATCGCCGCGATCGAGGGCGCAGGCGGAATCGGCAAGACAACGCTCGCGCTGCACTGGGCGCACCGGGTACGAGAGCGGTTCGCCGACGGGCACTTGTACGTCAACCTGCGCGGCTACGGGCCGGGCGACCCGCTGGACCCGACGGCCGCCCTGGACCAGTTGCTCCGTGACGCCGGGCTGCCGGCCGAGGAGATCCCCGCCGGGCTCGAGGCCCGCTCGGCACTACTGCGCAGCCGGCTGGCGTCGCGCCGCGTGCTGCTGGTGCTGGACAACGCCCGCGACGCCGCGCAGGTCCGGCCGCTTCTGCCCGGCTCGACCGGGATGGTGGTCGTGACCAGCCGCGACCAGATGCGCGGGCTGGTGGCGCGCGAGCGAGCGCACCGCATCGACCTGGACGGGCTCAGCCGCGACGAGGCGGTGACCTTGCTGAAACGGCTGCTGCCCGGTCGGCGGGACCCGGTCGAGCGCCTTGCCGAACTGGCTCGATGGTGTGGTTACTCGCCGCTCGCGCTGACGCTGGCCGCCGAACGACTCCGGCGCGGCACCGGTGGTACGGAGCTGGACGATCTGATCGGCCGAATCACTGCTGAACGCCACCGGCTGGCCGCGTTCGACACCAGCGACGACGGGTCCGGTGGGGTACGGGCGGTGTTCGCGTGGTCGTATCGCGCGCTCGACGACGAAACCGCGCGGCTGTTCCGCTTGCTCGGGTTGCAGCCCGGCCCGGATCTCGGCGTACCGGCGGCCGCCGCCCTGGCCGGTGCCGCCGCAGGGCGAGCGGGCCGGCTGCTGCAGCGGCTGGCCGAGACCAATCTGGTCGAGGAACGCCGGCCGGGCCGGTACGAGTTGCACGATCTGTTGCGCAGCTACGCCACCGAACTGGTTGACCGCGTCGACGACCGGGACACACGCGGAGCGGCGATCGACCGGCTGCTGGGTTATTACGTCCACTCGGCCAACGCGGCCCGGGCAGCGGTCAACCCGGGGCGCGGGCTGATCGAGGCCGATCCGCCGCCGGACGGGGTCGTACCGCTCGACTTCGGCGGCGATGCCGAACGGGCGCTGGCCTGGTTCGACGTCGAGCGCTTCACGCTGGCCGCGGCGGTCCGGTACGCGATCGGCGCCGCCCGGCATCGCGCCGCGGCCGAGCTGACCCGGATGGTCTGGGAGTTGCTGATCACCGGTCATCAGCTGGGCAGCTGGGAGGATCTGCAGCGCGCCGCGGCCGCGTCAGCGCGACAGGCCGGCGACATCGGCCTCGAGGGCGTGCTGTCGAACCAGCTCGGGATCACCTTGATGGACCAGAGCCGGTACGACGAGGCGATCGTGGCCTTCGAGCGCGCGCTGATGCTGTTCGGCCGGGCCGGTGACGAACGCGGTCAGGCGATGGCGCACTCCAACCTTGGCCTGGTGCTGAGGATGGACGGCCGGCTGGAGGAGTCGCGCGACGCGTTGTGTCGCGCGCTGGAGTACTACGAGCGCGAGCGGCTCAACGAGTCGGGCCCGGCGAACAACCTCGCCCTCACGTACGTCGCGATGGGCCGGCCCGACGAAGCGCTCCCGCTGGCGCTGCGGGCCGTCGATATCGACCGGGCCACCGGTGCCCGGATCCAGCTCGCAGGCACCCTGGACACGCTCGGCCAGGTGTACGCGGGACAGGGCCGGCACGGCGACGCGGTGGCGATGTACCACGAGGCGCTCTCGCTGGAGCAGGGGTTGAGCGACCAGAAGGTGGTCGGGATGCTGGTCCACCTAGGCACTAGTTACCGGGACTCGGGCCACCCGGCGCGCGCCGCGGAGTCCTGGCAGTCCGCGCTGCGGATGATCGACGAGCAGGGCTTCGCCGACGGCATCCACCTGCGCCGCTCGGAGGTCGTCGCGCTGCTGGCCGGCGTCGAGCACCGGGACGGCTGATTTCAGAGCCACCGGTTCTTCTTGAACAGCCGGTACAGGCCCAAGCAGACGGCGGCGATCACCGCCAGCACGACGAAGTAGCCGTACCTGGTGCGTAGCTCAGGCATGTCGTTGAAGTTCATGCCGTATACGGCAGCGATCACCGTCGGTACGGCCAGGATCGCCACCCACGCGGAGATCCGCCGCATGTCGTCGTTCTCGCTCACCTGGACCTGCGCGAGCCCGGCGGTGAGGATCGAGGTCAGCAGCTCGTCGAACCCGGTGACCTGCTCGCGAACCCGGTTGAGATGGTCGTCGACATCGCGGAAGTAGGTCCGGGTCTCGGCGCTGATCAGCGGGTGGTGCCGCTCGGACAGCGCCCGGATCGGCCCGGCCAGCGGTGCGACCGCTCGCTTGAGCTCGAGTACCTCCCGCTTGAGCTGGTAGACCTGCTCGATGTTGCGCCAGCCGCGCGGGGAGAAGATCGACGACTCGATCGTGTCGATGTCACCCTGGACGCTGTCCGCGACGGCCAGATAGTCGTCCACCACGTGGTCGGCGATCGCGTACAGCACCGCGCCGGGCCCGGGCTGCAGCCGCTTCGGCTCGGCCTCCAGCGACTTGCGCAGCCGCTTGAGCTCGCCGTGCGCGCCGTGCCGAACGGTGATCACGTACCCCGGTCCGCAGAACACCATCACCTCACCGGTCTCGACCACCTCCGAGGTCTCGGTGAGCTGGTCGTGCGGCACGTAGCTCACGGTCTTGAACACCGCGAACAGCGTCTCGCCGTGGTCGCCGTACTTCTCCAGCTTTGGCCGCTGGTGCGCCTCGAGCGCGTCCTCCAGCGCCAGCGGGTGCAGGTCGAACTCGTCGCCGAGCAGGGTGAGCTGCGCCTCGGTCGGCTCGTACAAGCCGATCCAGACGAAGCCCTCGTCGCGCCGCGCCCGGCCCAGCGCCTCGCCGTACGAGCGGATCGCGGTGTCGCGGCGGCCGTCGCGATACAACGCCCAGTCGACCAGCGCGCCCTCGAGCGCACCGGTGGAGACCGGGTCGTCGCGCACCGGCGGACCCGGGCGGCGGGTGAACAACCGGCTCACCCGTCGCGGAGTAGACGCCACAGCGCGATTATGCCGGGGGAGATGTCCGCATGCTCACCGCCGGTCCGCCATGATGGGTGGTGACGGAAGGGAACCGCTATGAGCAACCTGCAGGCGATGCAGTCGATGGACCCGCGGCCGAGCGGCTGGGTGATCGGGACATACGACACGTATCTGGAGGCCCAGCGCGCGGTCGACTACCTGTCGGACGAGAAGTTTCCGGTCGAGCACACGACGATCGTGGGCAACAACCTGCGCCAGGTGGAGAAGATCACCGGCCGGCTCACCTGGGGCCGGGCGATCACCGGCGGCCTGGCCAGCGGCGCCTGGTTCGGCCTGTTCGTCGGCCTGCTGCTCGGCATCTTCGCCTCGGGCTCGAGCTGGCTGGCCGCGGTGCTGACCGGCATCGTGCTCGGCGCCGTGTTCGGGATGACCTTCGGCGCGATCGGCTACGGCCAGCTCCGCGGCCGCCGCGACTTCACCTCGCGTACGGCGGTGGTCGCCACGACGTACGACGTGCTGTGCGACCACAAGTACGCCGAGGAGGCCCGCAACCACCTGGCCCGGCTCGCGCTCAAGGGCGACGTGAACCCGCGCATGCCGGCCGGCCCGATGCAGCAGTACGGCGGCTCGCAGCCGCAGGACCACCCGGCCCCGCCGGCCTCGCAGCCGGCCCAGCAGCAGAACAACCCTCCGACCCAGGCCTGATTACGCATCCTCAGCGGCCCCGCCCGACGTAGTGCGGACCGTCGGCCGGTCCGCCGATCCCGTGTGGATGACAACCTGCCGCGTGGTCCGTGGCGGGCGGTCATCGGTCCGGGTCAGGTGGACGCGCCCGAGATCCAGGCGCCAGCAGGGGAACCTGTGCGCGACGACCGCGGTCTGATGACTCGCGACGACGCTACTGGGCTGAACAGCGAGTACCGCGCTGGTCTGAAGCAGATGGTTCTCGGCGGCCCGGTCATCCGGTGCGTGCAAGTCCCGGTCGCTGCCAACAGGCGCTCGGCCGCTGTGAAGGCGCCACGCCTGAGTCGGATCCACCGACCCGTACGCACCCGTGCGCGGATCTGCGCGTCGGTGTATCCGCAGGCGAGCGCATCTCTACGGCTGAAGACCCCGCCCTGCATCTCGGTGAGCATGGTGAGTTTCTGCGGCTTGCCTGGCGGTGATGTGCGCCTGTGGACGGCGACTGACGCGATGTGGGCTCGGATGACCTGCTGCAGCGCGCCATCCGGGCCCACTAGCCGTCATCGGGCACGAAACGCGCCAGGCCCGGGTGAGGCGGGTCACCAGGTGTCGTACTGGCGCGCCGATCTGCCGGTTGGCATTCTCGGGATCATGCAGTTCGGACGCAGCTACGAGGAGTTCGAGGTCGGTGCCGTGTACAAGCATTGGCCGGGCAAGACGGTGACCGAGTACGACGACCATCTGTTCTGCCTACTCACCATGAACCACCATCCGCTGCACCTGGACGCCAACTACGCCGGGCAGACGACCCAGTTCAAGCAGAACGTTGTGGTCGGCAACTACATCTACTCGCTCCTGCTCGGCATGTCGGTGCCGGACGTCAGCGGCAAGGCGATCGCGAATCTGGAGATCGAGTCGCTGCGGCACGTCGCGCCGACCTTCCACGGCGACACCATTTACGGCGAGACCACCGTGCTGGACAAATGGGAGTCGAAGTCCAAGGACGATCGCGGCGTGGTGTACGTCGAGACCAAGGGCTACAAGCAGGACGGCACGCTGGTATGCATTTTCCGCCGCAAGGTGATGGTCCCCAAGCAGAGCTACCTCGACGCCCGCGGCGGCGAACAACCCGGCCGCCCCACCCTCCGCGAGGATTCCTGACCAGCCCGGTCAGCGGGCTGCCACCGCGCGGAGCGGGCGGCGGAGCTGCTGCAGGTAGGGCCGCATCAGGTCGGTGAAGTGGCCGCTGGGCGAGAGCCCGAGCTCGCGGTTGAGCATCGACCGGAACCGCTCGTAGTGCTGGATCGCCTCCACGATGTTGCCGTCGTCGAGGTGGATCCGGGCGATGGCCCGATGGGCGCTTTCGTGCAGCGGCTCGATCCGGGTCGCGACCAGGGCGGCCTGCAGCGCCTCATGGCGGCGGCGCTGCGACTGGCGTTTCGCGGCGAGCGCGTCGAGGGCGCTGAGCCGCAGGTGCCAGAGCCGCTCGCGGGCGGCCAGCACCCAGTCGTCGTACCAGCCGGGCAGCAGCTCCGCGCTGTCCAGGACGGCCGTCGCGGCGTCGCAGTCGACGTCGTCGTCGCCACGGATCAGCAGTTGCGCGGCGGCCTTGAAACGATCGACGTCGACTTCGACGTCGCTGCCGAGCCTGAGCGAGATGTCGCTGACCTCCAGCACCGGTGGCAGATTCGGATGCCGGTGCCGGAGTCTCCACAGCAGGGCGCGGAGCCGGCCTGCCGCCACCTGGTCGGTGAGGTACGGCCACAGCGTCCCGGCGACCTGTGTACGCGGACAGGGCCCGTGTAGGGCCAGGAATGAGATCAGATGCTGCGGCTCGGTTGGCAACTCGATCGGAGCCATCCCACGGCTGGACGGAGCCGGATCGGCTATCAGCGTCCAGTCACCCAGTAGTCGTAGCTGTGCAGGACACGTAACTGTAGGTCGCACCGTGCGGTCCTCCCCTTCCCCCGGTGAGGCGACCGTTCAGCGGTGGCACCCAGCATTCCGCGGCGCCGGCCAACCTCACCCACGCCGCGCCCACCCTTCGGCGAGCACGCCAGCTGCCCTCCGCTTCACGCGGAGGGATGACACACAAAATCAAACCCCCTATTCGAGGGTCACCGGGTAATGACCAATTGTCAACTGGTCAGCCGCCTCGGCTCTTTCGAAGGAAGGTTTCCAACCAGTCGCTGACCTCCGCGTATACCTGCGCCGGCGTGCTCACCAGCGTCGTCGTCTCCTCGTCCGTGCTCAGGTCGGGCCGCCTCGTGATCCGTGCCTTGATCGCCGCGGAACCCGGCTCGTCCTGCCAGACCCGGATCACCAGCGCGGCCGCCGCTGTTCCGGCCGCCGTCTTGTCACCCACTCCCGCCTGCTTTCTGTATAGGGTCACCTCCGTCGACCGCTTCGACGGACCTTCGACCGTGCCGCGATGGTACGAGCCAGGTCCTGTACTCGACCGGGATCGCGATTTCATGATGTGACCCGCAGGCTCGCCCGGCCCTATCGGACAGCGCACTCCGAACGCCGGGACAACTCGGTGACAACCCGGTGATAACGCGCTGAGAACGCGCAGACAGCGCTCGACCATTTCAACTTGTCGTCAGGGTCGAATGAACGAGGGGAGGTGACCCAATGAACGACAAGCTGACCAAGGTCGAGCTGAGCCTTGAGGAGGTCCAGGTGCTGCCGGAGCGGGAGGCGTTGGGCGTGTTCAACTTCGCGAACATCTACGCGAGCAACACCGCAGTCGCGCTGAACGCGGCGTCCCACTTCTCCGTGGCCAAGGCCGTCGCGCTGCAGGCCATCAGCGTCAACCAGCACTAGTACGCCGGCACATCGCCGGGTGTGCGGACGGGGCATGAGGGATGCCCCGTCCACACGCACGAACGAGAGGACTGAAACTCGATGACCCAGCTCGACAGAATGCCGCGAGCACAGGTCGCCGCCGAGTCGGTCGATCTGCTGCCGTCGCGCGAGGCACTGGCGCTGATCAACATCACCAACATCACAGCCGTCAACATCGCGATCGCCGTGAACGCGGCAACGGTCGGATCGACAGCGGCTGCGGTGGCGCTGCAGAACGTGGCGGGTTGGCAGCACTAGCGGGAGCAGCGGACGGGTACGCGGTAAGCCGCGGCCCGTCCGCGGTTGGGGGGATCTGGTGGCACTGAACCAAGCGGTCGGCCGCACTGTCACCGCGGCCGGCGCCGGGCCGCGGCCCTGTCGTGCGGTCGGCCTCAGGCTCCTGGGCCCGTATGAGGGCTCCGGATTCCAAGACGTCCGGTACTTGGTCGAACGTGCCGACCGGCAGATGGCGATGTTGACGCGGCTGCTCTACCTGATCGCGCGCTACGCCGACGGGCGCACGTCCACCAGCCTGCTGGCCGACCGGGTCAGCCGTGCGTACGGCCAACGGCTGGATGTCGAGGACCTGGTCCAGCTCATCGAGGACAAGCTCGGCCCGGCCGGCCTGGTCGGGCTGTGGTCGGCACCGAACGCAGGTCAGCGGCGGGCCGATCCGCTGCTGTCGCTGAGCGTCCGGGGTGTTCTGCTACCGGCTGCCGTGGTACGCACGGTCGGCCGCATCTTCGCGCCACTGTTCGCCGGCCCGGTGATCGTCGCGGTGCTCGGTGCGATGGCCGTACTCGACTGGTGGCTGGTCACCCATCTGCATGCGGGAGATGTGATCGGCGCGCTGATCGATCCGATCGGGGTACTGACCGTCGTCGGCCTGCTGCTGGTCGCGACGCTGTTCCACGAATTCGGGCATGCGGCGGGCTGCACCCGGGGCGGTGCGGATCCAGGGGCGATCGGGGTCGGCCTCTACCTATGGCTTCCGGCCTTCTACACCAACGTCACCGACGCATACCGGCTCGGCCGGGCGGGACGCCTGCGTACCGATCTCGGCGGCGTCTATTTCAACGCGGTGTTCATCGTCTTGGCGTCGGCCGGGTACCTGTGGACCGGGTGGGCACCACTGGTCGCCGTCGCCGCCTTCTGCCACCTGGAGATCCTGCAGCAACTGCTTCCGCTGGTCAGGTTCGACGGGTACTACATCCTGGGCGACCTGGCCGGCGTACCGAACCTGTTCGGGCATGTGCGGCCGATCCTGTCCAGCCTGATTCCGGGCCATCGGAACCATCCCGACGTGAGCCGGCTGCGGGCCCGGACCAGGACGGTCGTCACGATCTGGGTCCTGGTCACCGTCCCCGCTCTGATCGCGGGCTTCGGTTTCATGGTCTGGCGGATGCCCGACTACGTCCGGTCCGTCTGGCAGCGAGCAGGTCAGCTGGCTGACCAGGCCCGCGAACTGGCCGGCGCAGGACAGGTCGGCGCGGCGCTGGTCGCCGTCGTCAGCATCGTGATGATCACGCTTCCGGTGGTGGGGATCGCGCTCCTCCTCGGCCGGACCGCACTCCATCTCGCGCGTTATCTGACTTGGCGGCTCGTGGTGCGCCCGATAGTCCGCGGCGAGACACTTCAACCAGACGGACATCGGGAGGATCCGATGGACACTGCCGCGCCCCTGGCAGAGCTCGAAGCCGTACCCACGACACCCGACACGCCGCACTTCCTGACAACCGAGGCCGACGAATCCGTACCTCCGGGCGCGTCGACGTTCACCGAGCAGTCCATGCTGCGAGCGCGCGCGGCCACGCCACGCGGCGGATGGCGACGGGCTGTCTATGCGTCCTCGGGCGGCCGGGTCAACCCCGGGCCGAGTGCCGCCGAGCGACGCGAACGGGATGCCGTGTCCCGGATCCGCGCCCGAGTGGCGGGCCCGCGCCGCATCGTGGTGCTGAGCCGCAAGGGCGGCGTCGGCAAGACCACCACGACGCTGATGCTCGGACATACCTTCGCGGTGCACCGCGGCGACCGCGTCATCGCGCTCGACGCCAATCCGGACGCCGGCTCGCTGGCGTACCGCGTCCGGCGGGAGAGTCCGGAGACCGTCACCAGCCTGTTGTCCAGGCGGGAGTTCGTGAACCGGTACGCGGACGTCCGCGACTTCACCTCACAGGCGCCGACCAGGCTCGAGGTGATCGCCTCCGACGACGACCCGCTGATCAGCCATGCGCTCGGCGATTACGACTACCACGCCGCGATCGGCCTGCTCAGCAACCACTACAACCTCATCATGATCGACACCGGTACCGGCATCCTCGACGGTGCGGTGCAGGGGGTGCTCCGGCTGGCCGACCAGATCGTCGTCGTGATGCCGCCGGCGCTCGACGGCGCCAGAGTCGCCGCGGCGACGCTGGACTGGCTGGACCGGCACGGTCACTCGGACCTGGTCGAAAACGCGGTCGCGGTCGTCAACGGGGTCCGGGGACGGCCACGCCGCCTGCAACTGGAGGAGATCGAGTCGCACTTCGCGACCCGTTGTGCCGCGGTCGTCCGCGTTCCCTGGGATCCCGCGCTGGAGGCCGGTGCGGAGACCGAGCTCGACGAGCTCCGGCCAGCCACCCGCGATGCGTACGTCCGGCTCGCGGAATCCGTCGCCGACGGGTTTTCCGTGGACCGCTGGCGCATCCCGCAGTCAGACCCGCTGCCAGACCGCTAGACCTGAGCATCTACGCCAAGCACTAGCCCGGCCAGCCCGAACGAGAGAAAGGCAGGACGTCGATGACCGGCAACAAAGTGCGACGAGCCGCTGTGATCTTGATCGTCTCGGTGTCTGTGGTGGTGGCCGGCGGCCTCCCCGCCGCGGCGGCGCCCCGGACCGACAACCACGACCTGGTGGCCGCGGCCGGTCCGACGCCGCCGCGGACCTCGGATACCGATGTGGCCACGGCGTTCGAGCGGGCTCGCGGCCGCAAGGTGCAGGCCGACGCGGTGGCGACGGCTACCTCGGACTGTGACTCGTGTACGGCGAGCGCAACGACCGTTCAGGTGATCTACCTCGGCAAGGCCAAGACCGCGTCGCTGCACAACGTCGCGACGGCTTGGTCCAACTGCGGGGGCTGCCGTTCGACCTCGGTGAGCGTGCAGCTTGTCGTAACGCGTTCGAGCACGAGTCTGACCGCACGCAACGACGCGCTCGCGGTCAACGTGAACTGCGGCAGCTGCGCGACCGCGGCCGCCGCCTATCAACTGATCGTTGTCACCGACAACAAGGACCACACGCTGTCCGCCCGCGGCAGGGCAGAGCTCAAGGCTCTCGCCCTCGAGCTGGCTGCGCAGCTTCAACCGGCGGGCAAGTCCAAGGCGGCCGCGCGGGTGGCTCTGGCAGAACGACTCGGCGGGCCGCGTATGGATGCCCTGATCAAACAAGAGCTGCAGCCGAAGACCGTCCGGCGGCATCTCATCACGACGACGGGATGACAGGAGCGAACCCGATGCGTGTACCCCGACTCGTGACGGCTGCGGTCGTAGCAGTCGTCGCGCTCGGCCTGGCCGGATGCGACCCCGTGGAGACGGGTTCGCACAGCCAGACCAAGAGTCAGAGCAAGAGTCACAGCAAGAGCAAAAGCAAGAGTCAGACCCAGTCGTCCACCCAGGTCAAGATCCAGACCTCCTCCAAGAAGGTGTGCTGGAAGGGCAAGGTCGACGGGTCCTCGAAGTCCGGCTGCGGCTCGAAGACGATCAACGTCCGGGTCGACAGCAATGGTGTCCAGGTCAGGATCCAGAAGACGAAGGGGAACGGGAAGCTGGTCCTGGTGCTCGTCGTGCATGGCCAGACCGTCGACCACGCGCAGGTGACCGGCTCGTCCGGTGTCGTTGCCCTGAGCTACGACAACGGTTGATCCGCCGAGGCCCTACCGGCGTCGGCGGTCGGTAGGGTTGGGGTGGTGGAGCGGTTTGCGG
>JBKPSJ010000115.1:0-23203 GCA_046765875.1 Actinomycetota bacterium | reverse complement strand
GTGTGCAGCTGTCCCAGCTTGTGCAGCACGTTGGCTTGTGCGTAGTCGGGTCGTACGCCGAGTTGACAACGGCTGCACAGGTCTGAGTGGCGGTGAACAACTCCCGACGGTGGTCCACAACTCCCGGCGGCGGTGCACAGTGCCGGACTTGTGCAGCGCCACCTTGGCTTGTTCCGCGCCACTTCGGCGTGTGCGCAGTCGCGTCGGCGTGTGCAGCTGTCCCAGCTTGTGCAGCACGTTGGCTTGTGCGTAGTCGGGTCGTACGCCGAGTTGACAACGGCTGCACAGGTCTGAGTGGCGGTGAACAACTCCCGACGGTGGTCCACAACTCCCGGCGGCGGTGCACAGGGCCGGACTTGTGCAGCGCCACCTTGGCTTGTTCCGCGCCACCTTGGCTTGTGCACAGTCACGTCGGCGTGTGCAAAGTGTCAACGAGTGGGTGTACGTCCTGGCCGGAATGGTCCGGCTGGTGTTGGGCGAGCAGGACTTCGAACTGACCGAGGGCGAGGCGGCCGAGTTCGACACCAGGGTGCCGCGTGCGTTCGCGAACGCGGGACGCCGGCTGGCCGAACTGCTGCACCTGTTCGGCCCGCAGGGGGAGTGCAACTCCGCGCCCGCAGGGCCTACGTCAGTTAGACGGCGCCGCCAGCGGCGGCCGGGGCGGTGGGATCGCCGCCCGCATCGCCGACGCTCTCGCGGACCAGGTACTCCTCGAGGTGGAACAGGTTGTCGCCGGCCCGGCGCGCGACGTTCACCAGCGTCTTCATCGTCGCCACTTCCTCGACCTGCTCCTTGAGGAACCACTGCATGAACTGCTCGCCGATGTAGTCGTCCTCGGCCCGCGCGGTCTTGGCGAGCCGCTCGATCTGGCCGGTGACGGTGATCTCCTGCTGCAGCGCGAACTCCAGCGGATCGAGCACGCCCTCGAAGTCGTTGCGTACCTCGGCGACGGCCGGGATCTCCGGGTGTGCATCGTTGTCGAGCAGGTACTGGACCATCATCATGGCGTGGTTGCGCTCCTCCAGCGACTGCCGGTAGAAGTGCGCCGCGAGTTGCGGAAGGTCCTGGCTGTCGAACCAGACCGCCACCGCGATGTACTGCTGTGCCGCGGTGAACTCATTGCGGACCTGCTGCTGGAGTAGCTCGACGTACGTGCTCATACCCCAGCAATCTAGCTGGCGATGGTCACTCGCGGTGCACGGTGCCCAGGACGATCTGCTCCGTCGAGCCGTCTGGGAAATGCGCTGTGACGGTGTGATCCTCGACGGTGACATCGATCTGCGCTTCATCGTCGCCGAGCGTCACCGCGCACACGAGGACCACCGGGGTGCCGGGGTGGTTCGAGCGGATCAGGTACGGCGTGGCCGTGTGCGGGCCGAAGGCGTTCGTGCCGGTTGACGTGTGCACATCCGCGCCGTCGTATCCGTACAGGTTCCGGATGGTCGAGGTGACGCCTGCTCGGACAGCGGCGTGAGTAGTACCGGTCGATGCCTGCGGCAACGTCTCACCGGCTACCGCGTATCCGCCGGTGCGGACCGTACACCCGGCCGGTCCCTCGACGAGGCTGCAGCGGACCTCCGTACCGGCGTACACGACCGAGGTCGTCGCTATCCGCCAGGGACCCCCGGAGCCGAGCCAGGCGCGGTGCCACGAAGACGCGGTGCCGATTCGGCGGATCCGGCCGCGGGTGCTGGTCCGGTCGCCGTCCACCAGCGCGACGTGGTTGTCGACGCGGTCCTCAGTGTGATCCGGGCCGGTCCGGCTGGAGTACGCGAGCCGGTCGTAGTGCGCGTCCGCGGGCGGCTCGGGTCCGTCGGGCTCCTCGACCGGAGCGCGGTCGGAGCCGTGGTTGAGCAGCCGGACAACCGCATCGGCATGCGTCGAGTGCACCAGCCACCCCGGCTGCGGCATCACCCGGACCTGGTCGGCCTCGTCGAGCGGAGCAGCCTGCTCGGTGTCAGTCCAGACCGCGTGATCGGGCGGGAGGAGGAGCCCGACGAAGCCCTTGCTGGCCCAGAACGGCGAGCCGGGCCCGGTGTACGTCTGCGTCGCCGGCAGGAACGGGTCGTACCAGCCGAGCGTGAGCAACCCGTTCTCATCCGGCACGCCGTGCTCGACGAAGTGCCGCGCGATGCCTGAGCACACCCGCCGGGTGGTGCCGGGGGAGAGCGGCGTCGCGCCGAGCAGTGCGCCCATCCAGAACTGTGCCGCGGTCGCCATCCGGTAGGTCAGCGACCGACCCTGGTGGACCGGTGCGCCGTCGGTCCCGATCAGGTGCACCGCGTCGGCAAGGAACAGCCGTAGCCGCTCGCGGTATGTGTCCAGCCGGTCGGTGTACGTCGCTCCGGGTGTGGCGGCGGCCATCCGCGCCCACAGGCCCGGGTACAGGTGCATCGCCCAGCCGGCGTAGTAGTCGAAGTTCTGACCATCGCCGTCGGTGTACCAGCCGCCGCCGAGGTACCAGTCCTCGATCCGGTCCAGGCCCGCGTCGATCTCGTCCTGCCGGTACGTCGCACCGATCGATGCGAGGAACTGCTCGCCGACCACCTGGAACAGCCGCCAGTTGTTGTCGAAGGGTTCGGCGCCGACGAAGTCGCCGAGCCAGTCAGCGACGACCTGCTGACCCCGGTCGTCGAGCCGGTCCCAGACCCAGGCCCGTGACTCGTGCAGTCCGACGGCGATCGCCGCCGCCTCGACCAGCGGCTGGGTCCGCGACCGGAGCCTCAGCCAGGCCTCCGGGCTGTCCCGGTCCGCACCCGCGACCAGCCCGCGCGCGTACCGCTCGATCAGCGCGTCGAAGCCCTTGCCCTGGGCGCCGGCGATGCGGAACGCCGCCAGCATGAACGACCGCGCGAACCCCTCCAGCGCGTCGCTGTCGGCACCCGACCGGCTGGTCCGGCCTGGCAGCACCACCCTGGCCGCGCCGGGGGAGAAGTACGGCACCAGCGAATCGAGCAGGTGATCGGCCAGCACCTCCCAGTGCGTCCTCGTCCAGCCCGTGTACGGCGAAGTGGTGCGGTCGTCGCGTGGAAGGCTCACGCTCACGCCAGTCGATCCCAGTCTTTGGCGTCGATGGCGTGCTCGAAGTCGAGGCCGGCGGCATAGCGTTCGAGCTCGCCGACGGCCAGCGCGCCGAGCCGGGCGACCTCGTTGCCGATGGCACCGGCCAGATGTGGTGTGACCATCACATTGGGCAGGTCGAGCAGCGGCGAGTCCGGGGGCAGCGGCTCTGGCTCGGTGACGTCGAGGATCGCGTCGATCCGGCCGGACACGCACTCGCGTTCGAGCGCGATCGGGTCGACTATCCGGCCGCGGGCGGTGTTGATCAGCACCGCGCCGTCGTGCAGTTTGCCGAGGAGCCGCGCGTCGACGAGCCCCGTTGTCTCAGGCAACAACGGAGCGTGGATGCTCAGCACGTCGCTGTGCTCGAAGAGTTCGTCCAGCTCGCAGCGGCGTACGCCGTCTGGGACGTCGGTCAGGTACGGGTCGCTGAGCAGGACCTCGACGTCGAATGCGCGGAGCCGCTCGGCGACCATCCGGCCGATCCGAGACGCGCCGAGCAGCCCGACGGTGGTCCGGTAGTTGCCCAGGGCACCGACTTCCGGTGGTCGGCGATCGCGGCGGTACTCGGCGGCGTACCGGAAGGCGCGTTTGCCGGCCAGCACGATCGCGGCGACGGTGTACTCCGCGACCGGGATCGCGTTCGCGACGACGGCGGAGGTGACGGTGATGCCACGGACGAGTACGGACCGGTCGAGGAATGTCTTGACCGAACCGGCGGAGTGCACGATCGCCCGCAGCCGCGGCGCACGATCGGCGATGCCGGGTGTGATCGGCGGGCAGCCCCAGCCCGTGAACAGCACCTCGACCCGGTCCAGCGCGGGGAACGCGCCGGTGGTGGCACGTTCGGGCAGCACCTCGGCCACCGCCTCCAGCCGCTGCCACAGCTCGGGGGTGAGCACCCGGCCGAGCGTGCGATCGTTCATGGCGAGCATCACGACAGGCACGCCCGTAGACTCTAGCAAGCGCTTTCCGGCCGGAATACGGTCATGGGTCGCCGGGGTTGCACCCTTCGGGCACGATGGAGTGAGAGTGCTCCCATGGCGATCAGCGGGTGAGGAGAGGACGATGCTACGACCGGACGACCTCTACGAGATCGTCGACGAGTCGGTGGCGAGCGGGCCTGAGGCGCCGCCACGGGTGCTGATCCACGCTCTCGACGGATTCATGGATGCCGGGCAGGCCGGCCATACCACCGCGGAGCACCTCCTGGAAGTGCTGGATGCGCGGCTGCTCGCACGCTTCGACATCGACCTGTTCCACGACTACCGGGCGCGGCGGCCCGAGGTGACCTTCGCCGAGGACCGGTTCGTCGACTACTCACCCGCACATCTGTCACTGCACGTGCTCACCGATGACGCAGGAGTTGAGTTCCTGTTGCTCGAGGGCGCGGAGCCCGACGTGCACTGGGAGCGGTTCGCTCGCGCGGTACGCCAGCTGATCGATCGCTACAACGTGACGCTTACAGTCGGTGTGCACGGCATTCCGATGGCGGTGCCGCACACCCGGCCGTTGGGGCTGACCGCGCACGCGACGCGGCCAGAGCTGGTCACTCGTACCAACATCTGGTCCGGCGAGATGAGGCTGCCGGCCAGTGCTGCGACGATGCTGCAGGTACGGCTCGGTGAGGCCGGGCGGGACGCGATGGGCTTCGCGGTGCACGTACCGCACTATCTCGCCGACAACCGGTTCCCTGGCGCGGCGCTCGCGCTGGTGCACGCGGTGTCCGCGGCGACCGGGCTGCTGCTGCCGAGCAAGGCGCTGCTGGACGAGGCCGCCGTCACCGGCCGGCTGGTCGATCAGCAGGTGGAGGAGTCCGAGGAGGCGACCGCGGTGGTACGGGCGCTGGAGACCCAGTACGACGCGGCGGCCGGATCGATCAGCCGCGGCAGCCTGCTGGCCACGGAATCCCTGCCGTCGGGTGAGGAACTGAGCGCGCAGGTGGAACAGTTCCTCGCCGACCTGGACCGCGACGAGGGACCCGAGGGCGAAACCCCCGCCTGATCTCGATCCCTGCCAGGATTGGCCCATGCCCGAGTCCCTGGCGGATCTGGTCGACCTGCTCGATCTGGAGAAGATCGACGTCGACTTGTACCGCGGCAGACAGCCCGAGACCGCGCTGCAGCGGGTGTTCGGAGGTCAGGTTCTCGGGCAGGCGCTGGCCGCGGCGACCCGTACGGTCGACCCCGATCGCGTGGTGCACTCGCTGCACGGCTACTTCCTGCGTCCCGGCGACACCACCGTCCCGATCGTGTACCGGCCGGAGCCGACCCGCGACGGCCGCAGCTTCAGCAGCCGCCGGGTGGTCGCCTCCCAGCACGGCAGGCCGATCTTCTACATGTCGGCCTCGTTCCAGCGGCCCGAGCCGGGCCTGGACCACGCCGACCCGATGCCCGACGGCGTGACCGCGCCGGACGAGGCGCCGACGCTCGCGGCCGTCCTCGAGGCAAGGACGAACCGGTCGGCCGACGCCTGGAACAAGGAGTGGGCCGCGCTGGACGTACGGCTGGCCGGTGGGACCGGCACCCGGTTCTGGATCCGCGCGGCCGGGAAGCTGCCCGACGATCCGGCCCTGCACGCGTGTGTGCTGGCGTACGCGAGTGACCTGACACTGCTCGGGGCGAGCCTGGTGCGGCACGGGTTGGTGATCGGCGATCTGCGGATCCAGCCGGCATCGCTGGATCACGCGATGTGGTTCCACCGGTCGTTCCGCGCCGACGAGTGGCTGCTGTTCGACCAGGCCTCGCCGTCGGCATCGAGCGCCCGCGGCTTCACCACGGGACGGCTGTTCACGGTCGACGGCGTCCTCGTGGCGTCGGTGGTCCAGGAGGGCCTGATCCGCCCGGTCGGCCTGACCCCCGAAGAGATCGCGTCGCTGTAGCCGGCGTTCGGCGTTCATCGGACGCGCCGCTTCCCTTGACGTTCATCGGACGCGTTTGGTCACCGCTACGCCCTGGTCGGCTGCCGGTAGGCGACCCGGCGGTGACCAAACGCGTCCGATGAACGCCTAAGTCGTAGGGGTGAGCCGGCCTATGAGGTGGGGTTCGCGGGTGCGGGGGTTGTGCAGGGTGAGGTCGATGCGGCCGTCGTCCCCGACGCGGTAGCCGAAGTCGGCCGTCGACGGGAGCAACAGCGGCTTGCGGAAGTCGACCCGGACTGTGTACGCGTCCGGCAACAGATCCCGTACCTCCGACAGTGCGGCCGCCTTGGCCCACATCCCGTGCGCGATCTGCCGCGGGAATCCGAACGCCTGGGCCGTCAGCTTGAACAGGTGGATCGGGTTACGGTCGCCCGAGACCGACGCATAGCGGCGACCCAGGTTCGCCTCCAGCCGCCACTGCGCCACCGGCGGAAGCTCGGGGTCGGGCAACAGCTCGGACGGTACGGCGTCGTCGCCCGGCCCGGGGCTCAGCAGCGTGGTCGTACCCGTCCAGACAAGGTCGCCGCCGATCAGCACGTCACTGACGATCTCGAAGATCGTGCCCTTGCTGTGCGGCCGCTGCCCGCCCGACGACACCTCGATCGCCAGCGCGACGGTCGCCGGGATCGGCCGGTGCTGGGTGATCGTGTTCGCCAGGTGCACAACGCCCATCGGCCGGAACGGGAAGGTCGTGTCCGACATCAGGTCCAGATGCAGCGGGAACGCCAGTACGTGCGGATAGGTCACCGGCACGTGCGCGGTCCCGGGCGAGAACCCGGTCACCTCGCAGTACGCGGCCAGGTGCTGGTGGTCGATCGTGAGGTGCGGCAATTCCAGCCGGAGCTCGTGGCCGTGCCCGTTGTCCTCGTGCGGTTGCATGGCCGCGCGTACAGTACGGGCGTACAACGCGCCGAGGCGCGGTGCCTCGCGATAGCTGCGGATCGTCATGGTCATGCTCCCAGCAGGCTTTGCCCGCAGACACGGACGATGTTGCCGGTGACGCCGGCCGATGCGGGGCTGGCCAGCCAGGCGATCGTCTCGGCGACGTCGATCGGCTGCCCGCCCTGCTGCAGTGAGTTCATCCGGCGGCCGGCCTCGCGGATCGCGAACGGGATCCGTGCGGTCATCTTGGTCTCGATGAACCCCGGTGCGACGGCGTTGATCCGCAGGCCACGGCTCTCCATGTCAGGAGCCAGCGCCTGGACCAGGCCGATCATGCCGGCCTTCGAGGTCGCGTAGTTCGTCTGGCCGTGGTTGCCCGCGATACCGGCGATCGACGCGACGCCGACGACGCTGCCGCCTTCGCGCAGTACGCCGGACTCGAGCAGGTGCGCGGTGATCCGCTCCGGTGCCCGCAGGTTGACGTCGAGCACGGACTCCCACAGGTCGGTACGCATGTTCGCCAACCGCTTGTCCCGCGTGATGCCCGCGTTGTGAACCACCGCGTCGATGCCGCCATAGGTGTCTGTGGCGTACGCAGCCAGCCGCTGCGGGGCATCCACCGTGGTGATGTCGACAAGTACTTCGCCACCGTCGATCGCGGTCACCACCTCGCGCAGTTCATTGGCGAGCTGTGGAACGTCCGCGCCGACCACGATCGCCCCGTCACGGGCCAGCGTTTGCGCGATCGAGGCGCCGATCCCACGAGCCGCGCCGGTGACCAGGGCGATCTTGCCGGTCAACGGTTTATCGACGGCAATATTTTCTGGCACGTGTAGCGAGGTGCCGACGCGGATCACCTGGCCGGACACATATGCCGACTTCGGCGACAGCAGGAATCGCATCGTCGACTCGAGCTGGTCGTGCGCGCCCGGTGCGACGTACACGAGATTGACCGTGCTGCCCCTGCGTACCTCCTTGCCCAGCGACCGGGTGAAACCCTCCAGCGCGCGCTGCGCGATCCGCTGCCGGGTAGAGTGTGCGAGCTCCGGTGTCCGGCCGATGACGACCACCCGGCCGCACGGCGCGAGCTGCCGGATCACGGGGGAGAAGAACCGTTGCAACGAGGCCAGGTCGAGGGTCGACTCGTCCTCGGTGATGTCGAAGATCAGCGCCTTGTACCTGGCCTCGCTGGAGGCCAGGCCGTCGGCGGAGTACCCGACCTTGACGTCGGCGGCCTGCAGTATCTCCTGGATGACCCGGCTGGCGTCGGAGCCGCCGACACCCGGCGCGACGGTGGGATCGGCCGCGTACCGGCCGACCAGCGCGGTGCCGTCGAGCAGTGGCGCGCCCTCGGTCCAGCGTTCCAGTGGGACCGGCTCCGGCAGGCCGACCCGCTTGACGAGGAACTGGCCGACGCCGGTACGGGTGAACTCCTGGTACCGGTCGCTCATGGCTGCTCCACGATCGCGACGACGCCCTGGCCACCGGCGGCGCAGATCGAGATCAGGCCGCGGCCGCCACCGGCGTCGCGTAGTTGCTTGGCCAGCCCAGCGAGGATGCGTCCACCCGTGGCGGCGAACGGGTGACCGGCCGCCAGCGATCCGCCGTTGACGTTGAGCTTGTTCCGGTCGATCTCGCCCAGCGGTGCGTCGAGCCCGAGTCGTTCCTTACAGAAGATCGGGTCCTCCCACGCCTTGAGCGTCGCCAGCACCTGCGCCGCGAACGCCTCATGGATCTCGTAGTAGTCGAAGTCCTGCAGCCTCAGTCCCGCCCTCGCGAGCATCCGCGGCACGGCGTACGCGGGCGCCATCAACAGCCCTTCCTTACCGCCGACGTAGTCCACCGCGGCGGTCTGGCTGTGCGTCAGGTACGCCAGCGGTGACAGGCCATGCTCGGCGGCCCACCCGTCGGTCGACAACAGCACCGTCGACGCGCCGTCGGTGAGTGGTGTCGAGTTGCCGGCGGTCATCGTTGCCGTCGGCCCCTTTCCGAACACGGGCTTGAGCGCGGCCAGCTTATCGATGCTGGTGTCGGCCCGCATGTTCTGGTCGCGTTCCAGGCCGAGGTACGGCGTGATCAGGTCGTCGAAGAAGCCGCGCTCGTACGCCGCTGCCAGGTTCTTGTGCGACCGGTACGCGAGCTCGTCCTGATCCTCCCGACTGATGCCCCACTCCAGTGTCGTCAGCGCGCAGTGCTCGCCCATCGACAACCCGGTGCGCGGCTCGGCGTTGCGCGGGATCTCGGGGACGACGTCCTTCGGCCGGATTCTTGCCAGCGCCATCAGCTTGTCCTGCGGTGAGCGAGCCCGGTTGACATCGAGGAGCTTGAGCCGCAGGTTGTCGTTCAGCGCGATCGGCGCGTCCGAGGCGGTGTCGACGCCGCCGGCGATCGCCACCTCGGTCTGGCCGAGCGCGATCTTGCTGGCGGCCAGGATCGCCGCCTCCAGGCCGGTGCCGCACGCCTGCTGGATGTCGTACGCCGGGGTGGTCGGCGCCAGCGTCGAACCGAGCACGACCTCGCGGACCAGGTTCCAGTCGCGGCTGTGCTTGAGCACAGCGCCGGCGACCACCTCGCCCAACTCCTCGCCTTCGATCCCGGCGCGACTCACGAGGCCGTCGAGGGCGGCGGTGAGCATCTCTGCGTTCGACGCGTGCTTGTACGTCTTGTCCTGCCGGGCGAACGGGATCCGGTTCGCGGCCACGACGGCGACCCTGCGGATATCGTTCACGTTCTCTCTCCTGCCTTGGAGTTCTTCGTCCCCCCGCGCACCGGTTGTGGTGATTGGCGGACGGCTTTGCGGCCGACAGCGGTGGCGAGTGCGGCGGTGATCGCGGTCTGCCGGACCAGATCGGGGGAGGCGTGGTGCACCTCGGGACGACCGGGGGCGGACGCGGACACGATCAGGCCCATCCGGGCCATGTGCATCGCACCGAGCGTCTGTGTATAGAGGAAGTTCGCGGTGAAGTCGGCGTCGGCGGTGTCGAAGACCCCGGTCGCCTGCCCGGCCCGCAGCACGGTCGCCGTACGGCCGAGCAGGGTCGACATCGCGGTCCCAAGCCGCGCCATCACGGGCTCGGTGATCTCGCCGAACAGTTCGTCACCGGTTCGGCGCAACAGGTTCATCGCGCAGTCGGCGAACGCCGGATACTCCAGGCAGAAGTCGATGAACGTCTCGGCGATCCTGCGCAGCCGCGTGAGTGGCGCGCGGCGTGAGTTGTCGTCCGCCGCGAGCACGCGCTCGTCCAACTCGCCCAGGTAGTCGACCAGGGTGAGCGCGAACAGCTCCTCCTTGCCGGCGAAGTGCCGGTAGATCAGCGCCTTGTTGATCCCCACGGCTCGGGCGATGTCGTCGATCTGCGCGTCGATCGCGCCGCGGTCGTCGAACAGCTGCCGGGTGGCGGCGATGATCTCGCGCTCGCGGTCGCGCCTGCGCTCGGCCGTCGTACGGCGGCGGCCCAGCGAGACCAGCGGCGATGCCATGTCCCGATCCTAGCCCCAGCTGTAGCCGATAGTGCAAACGTCAGTTACACTCGTCGGTAACTTCAGCCTCGGAAGTCCCGCGGGAGACCATGGTGACTGTGACAGAACCGACCGCCGACGCCGACGTACTGGCCCTAGCCGGAGAACTGGCCGCTGAGCGGTCCAAGCCGGAGTGGAAGACGTTCTCGCTCGATCTGAACGACGAGCAGCGCCAGATCCGGGACTGGGCGCACGAGTTCGCCGCCACCGTGATTCGCCCGGCCGCCTCGGAGTGGGACGAGCGCGAACAGACGCCGTGGCCGGTGATCCAGGAGGCCGCGCAGGTCGGGTTGTACGGCCTGGAAACCGTGGTCAGCCTGTTCATCGACCCGTCCGGGTTGCTGCTGCCGATCGTCAGCGAGGAGGTGTTCTGGGGCGACGCCGGGATCGGCATGGCACTGATGGGCACCAACCTGGCGAGTTCGGCGATCTTCGCCAGCGGTACCCCGGAGCAGTGGAGCACCTGGCTGCCGCGCTGCTACGGCACGGCGAACGACGTCAAGGTGTCCGCTTTCTGTTCTTCGGAGCCGGGTGCCGGGTCCGACGTGTCGGCGATCCGTACCCGGGCCGTCTTCGACGAGGCCTCGAACGAGTGGGTGATCAACGGGCAGAAGGCCTGGGCCACCAACGGCGGCATCGCTGACGTACATGTCGTCGTCGCCACGGTAGACCCGTCGCTGGGGAGCAAGGGCCAGGCCGCATTCGTCGTGCCCAAGTCCGAGGTGAAGGGTCTGGAGCAGGGCACCAAGGTTCGCAAGCACGGACTACGCGCGTCGCACACCGCGGACGTGTTCTTCGACGACGTACGGATTCCGGCGGACAACCTGCTCGGCGGCAAGGACAAACTTGACGAGCGGATCGCGAAGGCACGCGAGGGCGGCTCGTCGCGCGGGAACGCGTCGATGGCGACGTTCGAGATGTCGCGGCATATCGTCGGCTCGCAGGCGGTCGGCATCGCGCGGGCGGCGTACGAGTTCGCACTCGAGTACGCAAAGGGCCGCGAGCAGTTCGGCCGGCCGATCATCGACAACCAGGGCATCGCGTTCAAACTCGCCGACATGGCGATGGAGATCGACGCCGCCCGGCTACTGGTCTGGCGGGCCGCGTACATGTCAGCCGCCCTGATGCGCGGCCAGCCACTCAACTACCAGCGCGGCGAGGGCTCGATGGCCAAACTCAAGGCCGGCGAGGTAGCAGTCAAGGCCACTGAAGAGGCCATCCAGATCCTCGGCGGCAACGGTTACACCCGCGAGTACCCAGTAGAGCGCATGCACCGAGACGCCAAGATCTACACCATCTTCGAAGGCACCTCCGAAATCCAGCGCCTCGTCATCTCCCGCGCCATCTCCGGCCTCCGCATCCGCTAACGCCGATGCAGGACAGAGGCTGATTTCAGGCCTCCAAGGCTGGGCCAGTCGCCCGGCTCCAGTCAGCGGCATGTCGAGTCGCCTCTTCCAAGGGAAACCTCGATATGGCCTACCCGGGCCTCATCATCGCCAACTCGGCGCTCGGCGAAGGCGTCGAAACGTACCTGTTCTTCACCTTCTGGGGCTTCGACATGATCGTGAAGTCGCGGATGCACGACCTCCAGTTCAGCCCGGTGGGCAACACGGCGATGCACCCGATCGGCGATGCGCACATCCCGCAGGCGCTCACCCCGCTGCCCGGGATGACCGCGATGGCGACACACATGCTCAAGAAGCAGATCGGGGACCTCGGCGTTCCCGAGGTCCCCGAGTTTCTCGACCAGATCGTGGCCGCCGGCGGTCACCTGTGGGCGTGCCGGATGTCGGCGGACATGATGAAGCTCACCGAGTCGGACCTGCGCGACGACGTGGAAGGCATCATCAGCGCCGCCGACTTCATCGAACTCACCAATGGTGGTCAGCTGCTGTTCATTTGAGGAGATTACTGAGCGAGCTGCCCGCGCGGGTTCAGGAACCGAGGAACTTCAGTAGGTCGTAGACGACGAAGCCTGGCCAGACGAGGGCTTTGAGGATGCCGAGGATGACGGCCCAGAAACCATCGGCCGCCTGGATGTAGTAGACCAAGGCGCCGATCAAACCGATCCCGTAAACAGCGTCTCCGCCATGAGTGGCACGAGCGCGGTCCTTTCCGTTCATGCGACAAGCCTTTCCGAGTCGAACGATGAGAGAGCTCGGCGGCGGGGCGCCGGAACGTAGCTCCACCGTCAGTGTGTCGCGACCATTCGGACTGCTGCGGTGAGCCTCGGAACGGGCCGCGCTGATTTGGTACGTCCTACGCCGGGCGGGTCCGATAGCTTGGGGCGATGGTGGATGAGCCGGTCGGCGGTGGGGTGAACGTACCCGAACCCGTGGATCTGTTCGGCCGGGTTCCGGGCGCGGACGACTCGGGCGGGTCGGAGAGCTGGCTGACGGTACTGGTCGCTCTGGCCGCCAACGTACTGATCGCTGTGGCCAAGTCGGCTGCGGCGGTGATCACGTCGTCGGCGTCGATGCTGGCCGAGGCGGCTCACTCGTGGGCTGATGCGGGCAACGGGGTGTTCCTGCTGATCGCGGACCGGCGGTCGCATCGCCCAGCGGACACCGCGCATCCGCTGGGGCACGGCCGGGAGGCGTACGTGTGGTCCCTGTTCGCCGCGCTGGGCCTGTTCGTGGCCGGTGCCGCGGTGTCGGTCACCCACGGCATCCAGGAACTCATCCACCCGGAGCCTGCCACCAACTTCGTCGTCGGTTATGTCGTGCTGGCCATCTCGTTCGTGCTGGAGGGCATCTCGTTCATACGGTCGTTACAGCAGGCCAAGGGCGAGGCGAGGTCGCTGAGTCGCGATCTGCTCGAGCACGTCCTGGTCACATCGGATCCCACGTTGCGAGCGGTGGTCGTGGAGGACACCGCCGCGATGATCGGCCTGACCATCGCGGCCGCCGGCCTGGCCGGCCATCAGATCACGGGTTCGTCGATCCCGGACGCAATCGGCTCGATCGCCGTCGGCGTCCTGCTCGGGGCATTCGCGATCGTGCTGATCAACCGCAACAGGCGGTTCCTGGTGGGTGAGGAGGCTCATCCGCGGGTGCGTGCGGCGGCTCTGCAGGCGCTACTTGACACACCCGAGGTCGCCCGGGTGACCTATCTGCGGCTGGAGGTCGTCGGCCCGCGGATGGTCTCGGTGATCGGCGACGTGGACCTCACCGGCGACGACACCGAATCGCACGTGGCGGTACGTCTCCGCGCACTCGAGGCGAAGATCAGCGCCTCACCAGCGGTGGCCGGCGCCGTACTCAGCCTGTCGGCCCCCGACGAGCCGACGCTGACGGCTTGACGCCCGGTCAGGATTGATCGAGTCGCGCCTCGCCAAGAGCCGGACAGACGCCGTAGTCGTTCCTCACTCGGCTCTTCGTACGGTGCGGGCGCGGTGGTGGGAGCGGTACGCCTGTGGGGAGGTGCCGAGCTCTCGATGGAAGGCTTGGCGGAGGTTGGTGGCCGAGCCCATGCCGGTACGGATCGCGATGCGCTCGATCGGTTCGTCGCCGGACTCGAGTAGGCGTTGCGCGGCCAGGAGGCGTTCGCGAAGGAGCCACTGGTGCGGGCTGGTGCCGGTGAGGCGCTTGAACCGGCGGGTCACGGTACGCGGCGACATGTGGACGCGGTCACCAAGCGAGCTCAGCGGCCAGCGCTGGTCGAGGTTCTGACGCATCCAGTCCAGCAGTTCCGGCAGCGGATCGCCCGGGTCCGGGTCGAGCGGGAAGTCGACGAACTGCGACTGGCCGCCGCTGCGGTACCCGGCCAGCACCAGATGCCGGGCGAGCGCGGCCGCGGCATCGGCGCCGAAGTCGTTACGGACGATGTGGAGCGCCAGGTCCAGGCCGGCCGACATACCCGCGGCCGTGAGGATGCCGCGGTCGTCGACGAACAGCGCCCGCGGATCCACCTTCGCCTTGGGGAACAGAGTCGCCAGGGCACCGGCCGTCGACCAGTGCGTGGTGACCCGGCGGTGGTCCAGCAGTCCGGCGTACCCGATCATGAACGCGCCGGTGCAGATCGACATGATCCGGGCACCCCGCTCGTGGGCGCGGCACAGCGTTGTCAGCAGCGGCCGCGGTGGTACCTCATCCTCCTTCGTCCAGCCCGGTACGACGACCAGGTCGGCCTCGACCGCCTTGTCCAGCCCGTACGGTGCGTCGACCGCGACACCACCGTCGAGGCGCACCGATCCGGGAGTCTGCGCGCAGGTGATCGTCCGGTACCACGAGCCGAACCGGTGCGAGTAGTCCACGCCGAAGATCTCGTAGACCGTCACGTAGTCGAAGCTGCCCGCTCCGTCGTAGGCGAGCATCGCCACCCGTGGTGCGTGCATCACGGACTCATCTTAGGAACCGGTGCCGACACGGGCCGGTCATCTATCGACAGGATCGGGTCATGCCTGCTCGAAGCCGCTGACCACCGTCGTGCCGCTGTCTTATGGTGACACCCCGAGACGAGCACCGGGAGGGCACCGTGAAGCGAACGCGATTCGGACGCCGCAAGTTGTTGCTCATGGCCACTGCTTTGGTGGCGGCCGGACCGGTCGCGCGGGCGAGCGCGGCACCGGACCGGATCGCTTCGCGGCGGTCTGCCGGTGGGTTCGAGATCCGGCCGCTCGTCGACGCGTCCGGGCCGTTCTTCCTCGGCCGGCGGGCGGCATTCCCCGACGCGACCGCGGAGGACTGGGAGCAAGCGCTCCGGGTGGATCCAGCCGGATTCGGGCCCGGCGACCAGTGGCTGCTTGACTTTCGTTGCTTCGTCGTACGTGGCCCGCGCGACCGGCTGATGCTGGTCGACACCGGTGTCGGCCCGGCCGAGAGTCCGGCCAAGGCGTGGGCGCCGGTTCCGGGCAAGCTCCCGGCCGAACTGGAGCAGGCCGGGATCGATCCGCGCGATGTCGACACCGTCGTGCTCACGCACCTGCACGAGGACCACTACGGCTGGGCGGTCCTGGCCGACGGCACGCCGCTGTTCCCGAACGCACGGTACGTCGTACAGCATCGCGAGGTCGCTGCGTTGCCGGCCGGGGATATCGCGCTGAGCTACGTCGTCGACCCGTTGCGCGCTGCCGGTCAGCTCGACGAGGTGGCGGGCGCAATCTGTCTCGCGAGGATGCCAGGCCGCGGCGGGTCGATTCGCGTCGTGCCGACACCCGGTCACACCCCAGGTCACCAGTCGGTGATCGTCGAAGGTCGGCACAGACAGGTCATCGTCACCGGCGACGTCCTGGTCCACGCCGTCCAACTGGTCGACCCGTCGGTGAGCTACGCCTTCGAGTCCGATGTCGACACGGCCCGTCGTAGCCGTACCGCCTTGCTACGCGACGCCCGAACAAAACGCGCAACCCTGGCCACGGCCCACCTCCGCCACCCCTTCATCGACCTAGCGCCTCTCTGACGGTGCGCCGGCCGATCGGGGCGAGGACCGGACTGGTGTGCCGGTAGACCCGGATGGCGCCGAGGCCGGACCACAGCGCCCAGCCGTGACCGCGGATCCAGGTGGTTACGGTCAGGTGAGTTCGGAGGCGCGGAGGCGGTAGACCTGCAGGCGGAGGTCGTAGTACTTCTCGGTCTCGCCCGTCCACTCCATGCCGAGGCGTTTGGCGGTGGCGATCGCCCGGGTGTTGTGCGGCCGGGCCACGGCGTACAGCTCGTCGATGCCCTGGTCGAACGCCCAGCGCATCAACGCGCGACTGGCCTCGGTCGCGTACCCGTTGCCCCAGGCCGCGGGCGCCAGTTGCCAGCCGATCTCGAGGTCCTCCTCGTACGGCGGCAGCAGCCGGATCACCAGCCCGCCGACCACCGTGCCGTCGTTGCGCCGTTCGATCGCCCAGCGGCCGGACGGAGGTACCAGACCTGGTCCGGCTTCGATCCAGGCCTGCAGTACGGATCGCATCGCGTCCAGATCACCGATCCTCGGCATCGCCGGCGTCAGCCAGTGCGCCACATCCTCGGTGCCGTATATCTCCAGTGCGGCCTTCGCGTCGTCCTCGGTCCAGTCCCGGATCAGCAGCCGGTCGGTCTCCAGCGGTGCCTTCACACGGCCAGCCTATGACCTGGCCGAAGCCTGCTTGGCACCCATGCCAACCAGTTTCCGCGCGCGACATGGTCGACATGGGTGCCAGGCACACGGAGTGACCAGACCGCGGGTCGTCAGGCGGAGGCCGTGCCGTCGCGGAGGGCCTGGACCATGTCGATCGTGTCCGCCTCGGCGGCGGTCTTGTCGTCGCGGTAGCGGATCACCCGGGCGAACCGCAGCGCCATCCCGCCGGGGTAGCGGGTCGAGGTCTGTACGCCGTCGAAGGCGATCTCGACCACCTGCTCGGGCCGGACGTACACCGTCCAGTCGTCGCGATGTGTCTCGAGCTCCTGGAACCGCTCGGTCTGCCAGTTGAGCATCTCGTCGGTCATGCCCTTGAACGTCTTGCCGAGCATGACGAACTCGCCGGTCTCCGGGTCGCGCGCGCCGAGGTGGAGGTTCGACAGCCAGCCGGTCCGCCGGCCGTGACCCCACTCGACCGCCAGCACGACCAGGTCGAGGGTGTGGGTCTGCTTGACCTTCACCCAGCCGGCACCGCGGCGGCCCGCCTCGTACGGCACCGACAACGACTTGACCATCACACCCTCGTGGCCGCGGCGGACCGCGTCGGTGAAGAACTCGTGACCCGCGTCGGCGTCGTCGGTGACGAGTCGCGGGATGCGTTGGGCCTCGGGTACGACCGCGCTCAGCCGCTCGTGCCGCTCGGCGCCGCCGAGGCCGAGCAGGTCGTTGCCGTCAAGATGGAGGATGTCGAAGAAGTACGGCGTCAGCGGCACCGTCTCCGGGCCGGTCGGGTTCTTCGTCATGGTGCGCGAGCCGGTGACCTGGAACGGCTCGGGGCGGCCGTCGCCGCGCAGCGCGATCAACTCGCCGTCGAGCACGATCTGCTCGCACGGCAGCGTCAGCAGGACGTCGACCACCTCGCGAGAGCGGGCGGTGATGTCGTCAAGGGTCCGCGTGTACACCGTCACCGTGTCGCCGTCGCGGTGCGCCTGGACCCGGATGCCGTCCAGCTTCCACTCGATCGCGGCCGGCGTGCCCGTCTTGCCGAACGCCTCGGCGATCGTGGTGGCCGACTGCGCCAGCATCGGCTGCACACCCTGCCCGACGGTCAGCCGGAACTGCTCCAGCCCCGCCTCGCCGTCGACCAGCGCCGCGACGGCGACCGGTGCCGCCGCACCGCGCAACATGGTCGCCGTACGGATCCTGTCCAGTCCGATCCCGGTGGCGGTGGCGACCGCGTCGGCCATCACGCCGTCCAGCGCCCCCTGGCGCAACTCGCCGCCGACGAGGAACCGCAGGAACCGCTGTTCTGCAGCCGTCGCGCGCCCGAACATGTCGTCCATCACCGCGCGCCGCTTGGCCTGCGAGCCGGCGCCGGAGATCTCCGACACCTCGGCGAACGCCGCGTCCACATCGGTCACGTCCAGGCTCGGCTCGTCGGCCGGGTCCGGCACGTTCATCAGGGACCGCCAGCCGACTCCGGTACGCCGCTGCCGCAACTCGCCCGACAGGTACATCACCACGATCTGGGTCTCGTCGGCCGTCGCGGTCCGGCGCAGCAACTCCGCGATCAGATCAGCCTTGGTACGCCGGGACCGTGTGGCGGCCACGGCTGCCGACGTATCGACGAGATCGGTGAGCAGCATGCGCCCAGTCTGTCCCACCCCGCCGACAAACCACCTCGCCGGTACGATCCATCGACGGGCTGACCGGGACGGCGAGGTTGACCGGACCGACGCGGTCGCGCAACTCGCCGAATCGTCGTGGCGTACCGGCCTCGACCGCGACTGGACGGTGCCCGCCGCACATTGAGCTGGAATCGCGCGCCGCGGGTCTGTCGGAGCGGAATGGCATGATCTGGCGGGTGACCAGTTCCCGTGCCGAGGCACCGACCGTCGACGCCGTGATCTTCGACTGGGGCGGCACGTTGACGCCTTGGCACGCCATCGACCTGGAGGCGTGCTGGCTGGCCGTGGCCAAGCTGATCGACGCCGAACGGGCGACCGAACTGGCCGCCACGCTGCTGGCCGCCGAGCTCGAGGTATGGGACCGGTCGAGGGATGAGCACCGCAGCGGGACGCTTGCCGAGGTATGCGCGGCCGCGCGGGTCACGATGACCGAGGCCGCGCTGGCCGAGTATCAGCGGCAGTGGGAGCCGCACAGCCTGATCGATCCCGAGGCGCCGGCCGTGCTCGCAGGCCTACGTGAGCGCGGGGTCAAGGTCGGCGTGCTGTCGAACACGATCTGGTCCCGCGACTACCACGAGGAGATCTTCGTCCGCGACGGCGTGCTCGATCTGCTCGACGGAGCGGTCTATTCCAGCGAGATCCAGTGGACCAAGCCGCACCGGGAGGCGTTCCTCGCCGCGATGAGGGCGGTCGGGGCCGGCGATCCGGCTCGCTGTGTGTTCGTCGGTGACCGCCTGTTCGACGACGTGTACGGCGCTCAGCAGATCGGGATGCGTGCGGTGCACGTACCGCACAGCGACATCCCGCCCCGCCAGGTAGGCCACACCGAAGGCACCCCCGACGCAGTCGTCCACTCCCTGTCCGAACTCCTGCCCCTGGTCGACTCCTGGCGCACGCCCGCCTAACGATCGGCGGATTTGCCTGACCAGACGCGACCGATGATCGCACGGGGGAGGCGGCGGGGAGAGCGGGTTAGGGGGTTAGGAGTTCGATCGCGGCTTGGGTGTTGGGGCGGGCTGCTCCGTAGGTGGCGATATAGGTGGCGGCGTGCGGTCGCCAGACCGGCAGGCCGAGTTCGATGAGGATGGCGTCGGGACGGGCTGAAACCAGGGTCGAGACGACGGCGCGAATGTACGGATGACGGTGGCCGTCCTTGAAGACGACGACCAGCGAGCGGCCCAGGGCTCGGGTCAAGAGAGCCGGTGGGTCGGCTTCGGCGGGGCGGATCCGGAGCACCTCGGCGTGGGGGAGCCAGGGGGCGACACCCCAGGGGACGTCGCCGGCGGCGATGTTCGGCGGGGTCGCGATCTCGATGACCAGCGGATCCACCAACGGGTCGACCGCACCGGTCAGCCGGACCGCACGCCGGGCCGCCTCGAGGCCAGCATATCCGTTCGTACTAGGCCGACTTGCTACATCTGGACGGACAGAGCACCACCTCCGCAAAGCGGCCACCCGAGCGGCGGCCTGTTCCAGACGTTCCACCGGAAGCCGCCCATCAGCGACGGCCTGGACGATCTCGCCGATGATCTCGCCCACGTCGTCGTAGGTCGGTGCCGGTCCGAGGCAGAGGAGATCCGCGCCCGCGGCCAAGGACCTTACAGCGCCGTCGGTCAGTCCTACGCCGCCGGTGATCGCGTGCATGTCCAGGGCGTCGGCGACGACCACTCCGTCGTACCCGAGTTCGTCACGAAGCAGCCCGGTCAGCGCGGCGGGGGACAGGGTGGCCGGTGTCGGGCCGGTAAGCGGCGGTACCGCGACGTGCGCCGTCATGATCGACTTCGCACCAGCCTCGATCGCGGCGACGAACGGCACCAGTTCGCGCTCCCGCAGGACCTCCAGCGAGACGTCGACGACCGGAATGGCCAGGTGCGAGTCGACCGTGGTGGCTCCGTGGCCGGGGAAGTGCTTCACGCAGGCAGCCACCCGTACCGACTGCAGCCCGTGCACCGCGGCGGCGGTGTGCCGGGCGACCAGGGCGGCATCGGTGCCGAACGACCTGGTCCCGATCACCGGGTTGTCGGCGGCAACATTGACGTCGGCCGCCGGTGCCATGTCCAGGCTGATGCCACAGGCAACGAGTTCGGCACCGATGGCGCCGTACACCTCGGTGGTGAGCGCGACGTCGTCGACCGCGCCGAGGGCGGCGTTGCCGGGCCAGGAGCTGCCGACGTGATACTCCAGCCGGGTGACGTCGCCGCCCTCCTCGTCCAGCGAGACCACCGGGTCGCCGGCCGACCGCAGCGACGCCGTCAGCGCGCCGAGCTGGTCGCGGTCGGCGACGTTGAAGCCGAACAGGGTGACACCGCCCAGCCCGCCGTCCAGTTCGCGCAGTACCCAGTCGGGAGCGGTCGTGCCCTGGAAGGCAGCAAGCAGCGAGCCGGCGGCGAGCCGGCGTACGAAATCATCCATGCTCAGCCCCTGACGGCGCCGGCGACCAGGCCGGACACCAGCCGGCGCTGGACGATCAGGAAGAACACCACCACCGGGATCGTCATCAGCGTGGCCGCCGCCATGATCGCGCCGACGTCGGTGCTGCGCTGGCTGATGAAGAAGTTCAGCGCGACCGGCATCGTGTACTTGGCCTGGGTCCGGATCAGCGTCAGCGCGAACACGAACTCGTTCCAAGCGGTGATGAACGAGAAGATGCTGGTGGCAACGAGTCCGGGCGCCATCAGCGGGAACACCACACGCCAGTACGCCTGCCAGCGGCTGGCGCCGTCGATCCACGCCGCCTCCTCCAGTTCCATCGGTACGGCGGCCACGAACGTGCGAAGCATCCAGATCCCGAACGGCAGTGCGGCGGCGATGTTGACCAGGATCAGCCCGAACAACTGGTCGGTCAGGCCGAGCCGGATCAGCATCACGTACAGCGGGATCACCATCGCTTCGCCCGGGATCATCTGGATCACCAGCAACAGGATCAGGAACGACGAGCGGCCGGTGAAGCGGAACCGGGCGATCGCGGTGGCACCCAGCAGAGCGAAGAGTCCGCTGAACACGACGGCCGCGAGTGCGACGAACAGGCTATTGCCCATGTACACCCAGATCGAGTGCCCGGCCACTCCTTGGTTGAAGACCCGGTCGACATGGTCCAGCGTCGGGTGGATCGGGAACGGGATGAAGTCGGTGGTGAAGATCTCGTCGCTCGGCTTGAAGCCGGTCGTCACCATCCAGTAGACGGGGAAGACCGCGATGACGAACACGATCAACCCGAGCGTGTTCAGGGTCAGACGCTTCATCGCAGCTCCTCCTGCTTGACGATCTGGCGTACGTAGAAGCCGGTGATGACCAGCAGGATCACCGTCAGCACGATCGCGATCGCGGCACCGGTGCCCATCCGCGGCGGCGAGCTGAACGCCTCGGTGTAGGCGTAGATCGACAGGTTCGCGGCATCCCGGTTGAGCGTGCGGATCAGGATGTAGAGCTGGTCGAAGACCTTGAAGTCCCAGATCACCGACAGCACCAGCAGCACGGTGAAGATCGGCTTGAGCAGCGGGAAGGTGATCCGCCACCAGATCGTCCACGCGCTCGCGCCGTCGACCCTGGCCGCCTCGTGGAGCTCGCCGGGTACGCTCTTCAGCCCGGCCAGCACCGAGACCGCGATGAAAGGCACGGACTGCCAGACCACCATCGCGGTCAGCACCACGTAGATCTGCAGCGTGTCGTTGAACCACGGGTACCCGGTCCAGTCGGCCCGGCCGGTGAGCCAGTCCGGCAAAGCCGTCAGCAACCAGTTCACCACCCCGGCCTCGGGGTCGAACATCCACTTCCACACCGCGGCGACCGCCGTGCGCGGCATGCCCCAGGCCAGCATCTGGCCGACCACGACGATCATCGACATCACCGTGCCGAGCTTGTCGAGCAGGATCCCGACCAGGGTGCCGAGCAGCAGCGTCAGCCCGACCGCCACGACGGCGAACAGGACCGTGTTACGCAGGGATGACCAGAACTGCGGGTTGGAGAAGATCTCCCTGAAGTTGTCCCAGCCGACCCACTCGGCCGGCCGCGGGTTGTGCGGCCGGATCTGCGCCAGCCCGACCTTCTGGAAGGCCATCTTGACGACCTGGAACAGTGGGTAGAAGGTCAGGACCGCGATGACGGCCAGGCCGGGGATGATCAGCAGGTACGGGATCGCCTTCGGCGGGACGCTCCAGCCGCCCCGCCGACGGCCAGGTGGAGTGCTGTCCGGACCGGGCGGCTCGGTGGCACCGGCCCGGACAGCAGTCGTTTGAGTCATCCCACTACTGGGTGTTCAGGATGGACTCGAGTTCCTTGTTGGCGTCGGAGAGCGCCTGGTCGACGCTCTTCTTGCCCTGGATGACCTCGCGGGCGGCGTTCTGCAGCACCGCCTTGGTGTCGTTGGCCTCGGCCCACTGCGGGTCGGCCGGGAACCCCTTGGCGACCGCGAAGGTCTTGGCGAACGCGGCGTTGACCGGGTCACTGGCGTACGCGGTCAGCGCGTCGGGGTAGTTCGGCAGCAGCCCGTTGTCCTTGGCGTACCGGGTTCCGAACTCCTTGCCGGCGGCAAGCTTCACGTACTCCTGGGCCAGTTCCTTGTTCTTCGCGTCCTCCCACACGGCGATGTCGTTGCCACCCTGGAATGCCGGCGCCACACCGCTGCCGTCCTTCATCGGGACCGAGAAGAAGCCCATCTGGGCGTCGCCGATCTTGCCCTTGCTGCGTTCCTTGATCCCGTCCAGGTCCCACGGGCCGGTGACGTACATGCCGACCTTGTTGTTCTGGAACCGGGTGCCGATCTCCTCGGAGTTCTGGGTCAGCGCGGACTTGCGCGACACGCCCTCCTTGGCGACCAGGTCGGTGTAGAAGGTGAAGCCCTCCTTGAAGGCCGGCTCGGTGAGCTTGCCGACCCACTTGCCGTTCTCGTTCACCGCGAAGTCACCGCCGACGCCCCAGACGAACGGCGACAGCGACATGTTGGCATCCGATCCGCCGTTGAAGGCGAAGCCGTCGACGTCCTTGCCCTTGGCGGCGACGATCTTCTTGCCCGCGTCGACGAGGTCGGCCCAGGTCTTCGGGATCGCGATGTTGAGTTCCTTGAACCAGTCCTTGCGGTACAGCACGGCGC
>JBKPSJ010000114.1:0-5456 GCA_046765875.1 Actinomycetota bacterium | reverse complement strand
GGGTCTGGGTGTCGCGCTCGTGCGGTGATCCCCGGACTCTGGCCTGCGGCGAGCTTCCTGGTCTCGGGGTGCGACGGTTCGGGTTTCGCGGGGCGCCGATGAGTTGGTGTCGTGGTGCCGGTATGTATCTGCGACACCGTTTCCTAGGAGGACCTCGAGATGACTATGACCGCTAGTCAGCGTTGGGTGCTGGCCCTGACCTCACTGGCCGGGCTGATGATCCTTCTTGACGCACTCGTCGTGACGACGGCGCTGCATTCGATCCAGCTGGATTTGCACGCGTCGATCGGCGAGCTGGAATGGACTATCAGCGCCTACACGCTGAGTTTCGCTGTGCTGCTGATGGCCTGCTCGGCCCTCGGTGACCGTTATGGGCGGCGGCGGATGCTCGCGGCCGGGCTGACGCTGTTCACCGCGGCGTCGGCCGCGTGCGCGCTGGCACCGAGCCTGAGTTGGCTGATCGCCGCGCGAGCCGTGCAGGGGGGTGGGGCCGCGGCCGTGATGCCTGCGGCGTTGGCGTTGCTGTCGGCCGCGTTCGGCGGTGAGCAGCGGGCGCGGGCGCTTGGATTGTTCGCTGCGGTAACCGGGTTGGCTACCCTGGGCGGGCCGCTGGTCGGTGGTGCGATCGTACAGAGCCTGTCGTGGCAGTGGATCTTTTGGCTGAATCTGCCGATCGGGGTGGTGCTGGTACCGCTGGTTCGTATCCGATTGGGCGAGAGTGACCGTGTGGCACGGAAGTTGGACTATGTCGGGGTGGGGCTGGTGAGTGTGGCCGGGCTCGGCTTGATGTGGGGGCTGATCCGGGGAAACGAGTCCGGTTGGGCCAGCCCGGAAGTCGTTGTCGCCTTCGTTGCGGGTGCGGTGGCGCTGGCCGGATTCGTCGGCTGGGAGCTGCGGACCCGTGAGCCGCTGATCCCGATGGGCTTGTTCGCATCCCGGGCCTTCGCCGCCGGCAATGGCGTCGCGTTCTTGCTGTTCGCCTCGATCTTCAGCGGGGCGTTCTTCTTCGCGCAGTTTCTGCAAGTGGTGCTGCAGCAGGGGCCGCTGGGTGCTGGTCTGCGGCTGGCGCCGTGGACGGCGACACTGTTCGTCGTGGCACCCGTGGCGGGCAAGCAGGTCAACAGGTTCGGTGAACGACCGCTGGTGGTGACCGGGCTGCTGATGCAGGCCGCCGGCTACGGCTGGATCGCGCTCGTTGCCACGCCGAGCCTGGCGTACCCGGTTTTGATCGTGCCGTTTATGCTGTCCGGGATCGGCGTATCGATGGCGATCCCCGCGGCGCAGAGTGCGGTGCTGCGCGCGGTTCCGATGACTGCGGTGGGCGTCGCGTCGGGTACCTTCAACACCCTGCGGCAGCTCGGAGGCGCGTTCGGAATCGCCCTGCCCGCAGCGGTCTTCGCGGCAGTGGGCGGTTTCGGATCGGTGGCGGCGTTCAGCGACGGGTTCACCGCCGCGATCGGCACCGCGACGGTGCTCGCGCTCGCCGGCGCCGTGGTCGGGCTGCTGATCCCAGCTGGTGCGCCGCAGGGCACCGCCGCTCCGACGGGACGCCCCGAAACCGCCGAGGCCGGCGCCGGAACGATCGTCGACCGCGGGCGATCCTCCGCCCCGGTCGTGGCAGCTCGGTAGGTTACTGCGATGACGACAGGTGCCGACTTCGCCGCCCGGACGATGCAGTTCCGGCCGGAGTTGGTGGCGCTTTGCTACCGGATGCTCGGCTCGGTCCACGACGCCGAGGATCTGGTCCAGGAGACGATGGTGCGCGCCTGGCGGGCGGCGGACCGGTTCGATGAGCAGCGCGCCTCGCTGCGCACCTGGCTGTATCGCATCGCGACCAACGCCTGCCTGACCGCGCTCGAGCAGCGCGGCAGGCGGGCGCTCCCCGCGGGCCTGGTCGGTGCGAGCAACGACCCGACGATGCGCCCGGAACGGAACTCCGAAATTCCCTGGATCGAGCCGATACCGGATGCGCTGTTGGGCACCTCGTCGGATGATCCGGCGGTCGTCGTGGCCGCTCGCAGCGGTATCCGGCTCGCGTTCGTCGCCGCCCTGCAGCACCTGCCCGCCCGGTCACGCGCGGTGCTGATCCTGCGTGATGTGCTCGCCTGGTCGGCGGCAGAGGTTGCCGACCTGCTCGACACCACGCCCGCCGCGGTCAACAGCGCCCTGCAGCGCGCCCACACCCAACTGGACAAGGCGGCCCCGATGCTGGACCAGATGTCAGAACGTTTGAGCCCCGACGAGCGCGTCGTGATCGATCGTTACATGGCCGCATTCGACGACGCCGACGTGCAGGGACTGGCCGAGCTGCTACGCGAGGACGTCGTGCTGGAGATGCCGCCCGCGCTGCTGTGGTTCGCCGGCCGCCACCATGCCGTCGCCTTCCTCGCGCACAAGATCCTCCTCGACCCCGGCACCTGGCGTGCGGTGCCCACGGCGGCCAACACCCAGCCCGCGGTCGCCTACTACCAACGCGGTGACGACGGCACCTACCGAGCGCATTCGATTCACCTACTCACCGTCAGCGACAACGCCGTCGAGCGGCTCACAGTCTTCGTCGAGCCCCGCCTGTTCGACAGCTTCCGATTGCCCGCCGTGTATGAGGACTGAGCCAGCCACGCTGCCGAAAGCCGCCCACCGCAGCCCACCCGATCCGTGACGACTACGGCTCCTCGGGGCGACGAAATGCGGAGACAAGCGGTCCGATGGGGTGTCCGATGGGGTGGCCGATGGCCAGGGGTAGGTACCGGGCTGCCCGGGCAGCGCGGGAGCGCGCCGAGCTTGCCGACCTGGCGGCCAAGCTGGCCGCCGAGGTGGTGGGGTGGGGACCGGCGAGGTGGACGGCCCGGGCGGGTGAGGCGGAGCGGGCCGGGTGGTGGTGGCCGATGCGTTGACGTTGTGGCGGGGCGCGGGCCAACGGCTACGTGGTGCGCGACCGCGGGCGAACTGCCGGATCCCGCCGACAACTCAATCGGGCCTTGCGCCGGGGCGGCACGGTACGGCTCCTATATCGCTGACCGACATCGGGCCATGTCGGTGTCGGTGAATGGGTGCCGCGGCTCGTCATCTTCCCCGACGATCACTGTCCGCTCGGGATTCCCGGCCGCGGCCAGCAGTCGGCCGTCTGGGCTGAGGTCGATGTCTTGGACCTGATTCGTCCTCGAGAGGCTGGACGCTCGGCCGCGCGGTGGGGTCTTTCCAGCTCGTCGAGCTGCCCGGCCCGCAGAAGCGCCTGCGCCGCGCCAGCCCCGTGCACCATCACGTCGCCGTCGCCGTCGCCGGCCGCCGCGCGAGCCTGCGACGCGCATTCGTGCACGTCGGTGACATAGCAGACGCTGCCCGGCGGCGGCTCGTCCGGGACGTCGTGGGTCAGGACGAAGATCGGTACGCCGTCGTGGTGGTCGCCCTGCCAGTGGCCGGCCAGTTCATAGGTACGGCGACCCGAGATGACTGCCCGGGTGGACATCGCTTCCGCGTACACCTGTTCGCTCGGTCCCGGATTGTTGCGCCGGTCGAGCCAGTTGAACAGGCGGTACCCGTCGATGCCCATCGGGGCATCCTTGCTGTCCTGCGGCCCGGCGACGTACCCGTCGAGCGACATCGTCTTGTACAGCCGAATGATCGCCCCGCCTCAAACCTCCGTGTTCGGCTCCCGTGTTCTGCTCCTTCTGCTGGCCCCGCCAGCCTCACCGCGCTCCAACCTAGAAGAGCTGCAGGACCCGGTCTTGAACGAAACCCGCTCTCGGCCAGCAACGCCTCGTCCTCTGTAGGCGGTTGAAGAAGGTGCGCAGCCGTCCATATCTAACGAGCGGGAAACACGACTACTGACCGCCGGCCACGCGAAGCATCGACCAGCCCGTCGGAGCGCAACAGGTCTATCGCACGCTGCACGGTGCCGACGGCAACGCCATGTCGCGTTGCCAGCTCGGCGACGGTTGGCAGTTGATCTCCCGCGCGCAAACGGCCAGTCACGATCTGCTCGCGCAGTTCGGCGGCGATCACCTCGTACGGTCCGCGGGGCGCGCGTGGCGCGGCGACTGGCACGGGCATGATCCCTGCCATCGTCGTCGCCGCCCGGCGGCCTGCTTCGTCGACCCAGGCCGCGTACACCTTGAGCGTTGTGGCGCCGCCGCTGCCGTGGCCGAGGCGCCCGGCGACCGTGCGCACGTCGACGCCGGCGGCGATGAGCGGTCGCCGAGTAGTGGCGCAGCGAGTGCAGGCGGGTGCTGTGCAGCCTGAGCTTGAGCGCCAGCCGGCGGTAGCGGTGGCTCAGCGAGCGTGGCCCGTACGGCAATGATGCGTCCGGCGCCGGTGAAAAGACGAACATGTTGTCGCCGAAAGCAAGCCCAAGCAATTGAAGACGCTGCTCCCACCGGTCGCGATGTGCTCGCAGCAGTGCGGCCGTCTGCGGATCGATCGCGATGCGCCGCTGCTGGCGCGTCTTGGTTTGTTTCTCCTTGACGCCGGACTTGGGCTGGGCGTTGGCGCGTTGCACGATCAGTGTGTCCGCGGCGAAGTCGACGTGCCGCCAGCGCAGGGCGCTGATCTCGCCCCGGCGCATGCCGGTGACCATGACGACCCACAACAGCAGGCCCCAGTCAGGGTCGCCCCAGGTAGCGCCGATGACTGCCGCGGCCTCCTCGGCGCTGGGCGGGTCGGGTTCGCTGTGGTTGGCCGAGGGCGCGATGGCCAGCGCCGCGGGGTTGACGCCGAGGTGACGCCACCGGACGGCCTGCTCCAGCGCGGCGCTGATGATTTAGTGAATCTTTCGGACGGTGCTGCCGCTGAGCGGTCGGCACTGGTGACCCGCGCGACGCCGGCCGCCGCAGAGGTCACGGCAGCGCTGCAGGCGTGCGTAGAAGCTTTCGAGCAGTTCGGCGTCCAGTTTCCCGGCGCCGACGTCACCGAGCACCGGCCGGATGTAGAGACGCACCAAGTCCTCGTACCGGTCACGGGTGGTGTCCTCCAGCTTGGCGACGTCGAGCCAGCGCGAGATCGCCTGCCCGACGGTGATCGCCGATTTCGGGTGGCGCTTCTCGTCGACGCAGCTCTGCAGCCGGGTCAGGGCCAACTCGGCGTCGGCGGAGCTGTCTTCCGTCTCCTTGAGATAGCGCTGCTTGCCGGTCAGCGGGTCGGCGCCGGCGTACACGATCGCGCGGAACCGTCCGGACGGCAGTTCCTCGATATGGCCGCGCGGGCGGCGGCGCCGAGGTGGCATGAAAGGAGACTAGCCCCACTCATTCCATCATTCATTCCACGGCGTGCGAGCCAGCGAGGTCCATACGCCCAAAGGCCCGGACTTGCTGGGCGCCCCCGACAGTGTTCTGGTTCAGGACATCCCGGAGCCATGTCTCAAGACATCCCGGACTGATGTCGCGAGTCATCCCGGGCTGAAGGGCAGCCCGGGCCCAGCGTCCGGGCATGACACTGAACCGATTGCTGATCACCGCCGTTGT
>JBKPSJ010000113.1:0-8679 GCA_046765875.1 Actinomycetota bacterium | reverse complement strand
CCTCTAGAGTCCTGGCCGGTGACACTCCTGCACGCTCGTGATCCCTCGTGTCTATGGGTATGTGCTGTCTACGGATCAGAAGGTTGGGGGTTCGAATCCCTCCGAGCGCGCCACCCAAGCCAGGCAGAAAGTTCTTCTGATCTGGGCTTTTGCGTCTCCGGAGGGCGGCGACCACCCGCGCCCACTCCTCGTGATGGGCACGGTGATCGCCTCTCCCGGCGGCGGTGAGGGATGGCGGATCGGTTTGCATCGGCCGGCGCGGGCCGCAGGAAGAGGACCCCGCGTGGAGGTGCGTCTGGTCGAATGCCACAGGCGCACCCGACGTGGGGTCCGGACCGGTTGGTGGTGTCCGCCAGTGCAAATGTGACTTGTTCGTCGTGGGCTCGCGACACTGCGGCGGGTCGGGCAGCTCGACGGGCTAGCGCGGGTGCTGGATGGCGTGTGAGTTGTCGGGCAGGACGCGGTCGAGTTGGCTGCGTGAGGTGATGCCGAGCTTGGTGAAGACCTTGCGCAGGTGGTATTGGACGGGGTGGGCGCTGATATACAGGTGGCTGCCGATTTCGGGGTTCGACAGCCCGTCGCGGGCCAGGCGTGCGATCTGGGCCTTTTGGGCGATCAGTTCCTCTTCTCTGGCGGGCAGGGTTCGTGTGCGGGCGGTCGCGCCGGTGGCCTGCAGTTCGCGCCTGGCCCGCTCGGCGAATCCCGCGATGCCCATTGCCTCGAGCATGTCGTGGGCCGTGCGCAGTTGCTGTCGTGCCTCGCTGCGGCGGCGGCGGTCGCGGCGCAGCCATTCCCACGGCGAGGGCGCGGATCCGGAGCCGGTCGGCCGCCCGCCACACCAGCGCCGCGTCGCCGGTCGGGTCGGCCGCTGCAAGCAGGAGCAGCTGCTGGGTCTCCTGCGGAAGGGCGCTGACCCGCCGCCGGAAGCTCTCTTCGATGCTGCCCGCGAGCGGGATCGCACCCGGGAGCCCGAACCCGCCGGCCAACTCGGCCAGAGTCAATCCCCGCGGCAGCTCCAGCAGCGCCAGCGGGTTGCCCCGTGTCTCGGCGACGATCTGGTCCCGAACCCGCTCGTCAATCGGCCCAGCGAGCACCGACTCCAGCAGCGTACGCGCATCGGCATCCTGCAAGCCCGGGACCGGGTCAACGCGATTTCGCCGGGCGTGATCGACACCGGCGCTTGGGATGCCCTCGGCGAGCCGGGCAAGGCGGACTACTTCGCCATAGTCAGTGCCCGCAATCCGACCCGCCGGATCGGCACCGCCGACGACATCGCCAACGGCGTCCTGTTCGCCATGACCAGCGGCTTTCTCACCGGCCAGACCCTGCACATCGACGGCGGCGAGCCGCTCACCTGACACCGCCGCTCCGGGCTATCCGGTGGTCCGCGCGGAGCCCGGAAAGGAGAACCGAACAATCGGTCTGTCCTGGCAGCAAGGACCGCTCGCGCCCGGAGCGATCGGCCGGTTCCTGGTCTCTGATCGGCTGCCGGATCGGTTGCTGTTCGCCGAACCGTTGCGGCGCCGCATGGGGGTCCAATTCGGCGGTGCCTGGATAGCCGACAGCGAGGATGTCGTTTGTTGCACGAGCCCGGCCGCTACCCGGTCGCCTACTTCCCGCTCGGCGATGTTTCCGATGGCGCGCTCAGGCCCGGCGAGCACATCACCCGACACAAGGACCTCGGGGCAACCTCGTGGTATACCGTTCACGCTGGCTCGCAGAGCAGACGGCGCGCGGCATGGCAGCACACCGGCCTGCCCGACTATGCCAGCGACCTGAAGGGACGCATCGCGTTCGCGTGGCGGGCCATGGATGCCTTCTACGAAGAAGACGAGCGGATCGTCGGCCACGCCGCCGACAGCTACCGTCCCATCGACATCCGGCGGACCACCCGGCACTTGATTGCCCGCGGCGACGGCCGGGTCATCGCCGACACCACCTGTCCGCTGGTCTTGTATGAGTCCGGGTTCGCGCCCCGCTGGTACGTGCCGCGCGCCGATGTCGACGAGTCCGCCCTCACCGCGGTCGACGGGCAGACGTTCTGCCCGTACAAGGGCCTGTGCAGTTATTACGACGTCGGGGATGCGCATCGGACGGCGTGGTCCTACCAGGACGCGTGGACCGAGGTGCGGCGCATCTCCGGCCTGATCTCGTTCGAGCCGGACAAGATCGAGGTCCACCTGGACCGCACCCGGCTGCGGCTAGAGCCCGGCCAGCGCGTGATCTCGCACGGCATCGACCGCGACCTCACCACCGACGAGGTGCGCGCGTCAGGCAGCCATGACCAGTATCGCCACGCCCAGCACAACGGATCCCGAGCAGACGAGCATGGCCGGGTGCCGGTGCTGCTGTCGGTGAACGTCGGCATGCCACGCAACGTGTCCTGGCAGGGCAAGACGGTCTACACGGGCGTGTGGAAACACCCGGTGGACGGCTCGGCGATGGTCCGACGGCTCAACATCGATGGGGACGGCCAGGGCGACACCGACGGGCATGGTGGCGAGCAGCGGGCCGTGCTGGTCTGCCAGATCCAGGCATACCAGCACTGGCGCGGCACTTCGGCCGTGACGACTTCAGCTACGGCCAGTTCGGCAAGAACCTACAAAGGTCACCCTGCTCTCCCGGGCCGACGGCCTGTTGCCGCGGATGGAGGCGTTCGCCGGCGAGATGGTCGCCGCGGCGTTCACCGCCGCGGGGATCGACGTGCGGATCGGCGTCACCGTCACCTGGGTACGGCGGACAGGCGGCGCCGGGCCGGGTCGCGGTGACGATCGAGGACGGCGGCGACCTGGAGGCCGACGAGGTGCTGTTCGCGACCGGCCGGGCACCGAATACCGACGACATCGGCCTGCACGCCATCGGCCTGGAACCCGGATCCTGGCTGGAGGTCGACGACAGCTGCACGGTGCGCGGTCGATGACGGCTGGCTGTATGCCGTCGGGGACATCAACCGTCATGCGCTGCTCACCCACCAAGGCAAGTACCAGGCCCGCATCGCCGGCGCCGCGATCGCTGCCCGCGCCGACGGGGAGCCCATCGACCCCGCGCCGTGGGGCCCGCACGCGGTCAGCGCCGACTACCACGCAGTACCGCAGGTGTTCTTCTGCGATCCACCGGCCGGGGCGGTCGGTTTGACCGCCGACCAGGCCGAACGCGCCGGACACCAGTTCCGTGTATCGACACCAACCCGGGCGCCACCGTGATCGGCGCGAGCCTGTACGCCGACGGCTAAACCGGCCGCGCCAGCATGGTCGTCGACGAGGACAATGGCAGGCTGCTAGGTGTCACCTTCGTCGGCCCCGGCGTCGAAGAACTACTGCATTCGGCCACCATCGCCGTGGCCGGCCAGGTCCCCATCAGTCGGCTATGGCACGCCGTCCCCTGCTTCCCCTCCATCAGCGAAGTCTGGCTCCGCCTACTGGAGGCGTACCGCGGCTAACTCACGAGCCGTTTCCGCGACGTCCCAGAAGGCCCGGGGCCGGAAGTCGAGGACTGCATAACATGGCGGAGCCTGTCGACGAGCCTGACGTGTTGGCACCGTTCGGTCTGGAATGCGATCCCGCCCGGGTGGTCGCCTTCAGCGACGCCGTCATCGCAATCGCGGTGACCCTGCTCGTTCTGGAGATCCGCCCGCCACACGACCGCCGGCATCTGCTACACAGTCTCGCCACGCTCTGGCCGTCATACCTCGCCTACGTCGTCACCTTCATGCTGATTGGGCAGGTGTGGGCCAATCATCACGTCATGTTCGACCACATCCGGCGCGCCGATCGAGTCGTGCTGATGCTCAACACCGTGTTGCTAATGGACGTAGCGTTCCTGCCGTTCACCGCCGCCGTGCTAGCCGAAGCGTTCCGCGACGGACATGAGGAGGGCACCGCCGTCGTGATCCACGGCATCGCCTTCGAGCTCGCAGCCGTCCTGTTCAACATCATCTGGTGGCACGCTCGTCATAACCGACGACTGCTCGCCACAACCATCGGCGCGACCGGCGTGACCGCCATCACCCGGCGCTTCCGGCTCGCCCTTGTCTGGCTCGCCGTCGGGACCCCGCTCGGCGCGACGCGCCCCGCACTCGGCGTGGCCGTCATCACCGCATTGATGCTGTACTACTGGCTGCCCATCGCCGGCGAGATCGAGAAGCTGAGACGCCGGCGGACACGTCGTCGGCGGAGCTGACCCCGTTGCGGACTTCAGGTGGTAATTGACCGGTTGGTGGGCTCGCCCAAATCGGCTGCGCGTTCGCGGGCCGCTGGCCTATGACCGTCCGCTGACGCCTGTCCGGACAGCACTGAACAGCCGTCAACGACCCCCGACCACTACGCCTGATCGGCGCTCAGGATCGAGGGTCTCGCGGCGGTCGGCGGGGGGATCGGACGGACTTGTAATGGGAAGGTCGTCGGTTCGGCAGCGCCGGCCGGCGTGACACGGATCATGACACGAAATGGCGTCTACTGGGGTTGTACAAGGCTCCTAGAGTGCCGCCGCGCAGACAGGCGCAGCCTGAAGTTGAGCCGAGTCAACGGCGACGATGGCTCTCATAATCCCTGGGTCGTGGGTTCGAGTCCCACCGGCAATCCTCAGGTCGGCCGTCTGGCTCACTGCATGGCATGACCGTGGCTCGAGCTGTATAACACCTCGCCGCAGTCCCTATCCGGTCGGGCGCGTCCAGCGCACATGGCATCGCGACGGCTCCTTCGAGGGCTCATTGTCCGGCCAGCTCTGCGACGGCGGGAGCGAACGCGTCGGCGGCGTTGGAGCCGATCACGACGTAGGAGAAGCCGTTCTCTTCGCGTCGTCTCAGGATTTCCTCGACTGCGGCCTTCGGGTCGCTGGGAAGTATGGCCAGCGAGTCCGTCGCCCGCAGAGCAGCTGGGTCGATGTCGGGGCTTGTCATGAACGGGGACGGAGTGTCGCCGACCACCGGCACGTGGACTGCGAGTTCCACGTCTCGTACAGCGAGGGCATCGGAGGCCCGCCGCACCGTCTCGGCTCGTGAGTCGCTCGGCACCCCTGCGATGACGGTGTCGGCGATCTCGGCGGCCAGCGCCCAGCTCTTGGGCCCGTGCGCGGCCACCACGACGGGTGTGTGGCGGTCTGGTCCGTCGAGATCTCGAAGCCACGTGACGGCGTCGCGGACCTGAGTCAGCCGCTGTCCAGGTGTCGCGACGGGCAGACCGAACTGGCGCAGTTCGTCTTCCATCCCGGGCCTTCCAGGGCCGATGCCCATCTCGAAGCGGCCTTCGGTGAGGACCGACAGTGAGTGCGCCTCCCACGCCACGCCCGAGGGAGCGCGAAGCGGAGCGGCGTACACCCACGTACCCACCCGCAGGTCGGGAGCAAGTGTGGCGGCGGCGGCCAACGTCGGTCCCGGCGCAGGCTGCCATTGCTGCACATCCGGCATCAGAAGGGTCGAGTAACCGCTGTCGGCGATACGGCGCACCTGATCTCGCCACGCCGGCAGCTCGTCCTGGATCGGGGCGACGACCCCGAATCGGAATGGTCGTCGGCCGCCGGTCGCGTCCTTGGGAGTCATCCTTGCCGTCCTCTGATTTTCGTGTCGCCCCAGCCTGGGTGGCTCGGGCTTTCTACCACCACGAACACAGCCCGGCCGATCCGACACCCACCTGTGCAGATCTGTGCAGATCCACGCAACCGGCCGGTGCTCGTCGGTGGAGGTGTGTGGTCCGGCAGCGTTCAGTAGGTTGTACAAACGCTCGTGCGATCGCTGCGGAAGCCCAGATCAGTGGTCGGCCGTATGGCGGTGGAGCTGACGCGACGTCGTCATGCCCTCTTGGCTTTGGCATACCACTAGCGCACGTGAACATGCTCGGGTGTCACCTCGCGCGCTTGCCATCGATCCCGACCGCCTTTCCCGGTGGTGCATGGAGCATCTGGGAAGCCCCCGGAGGAAGAGATCTTCAGGTCTGGCTACCTCTCTGCCGTCGTGGGGCTCCGGTTGGCTGACGGCCGGAATGTCGTGGTCAAGGCTCGTCCGGACTCACCGCGGACAGCGGCAGATGCGGACGATCATGTGCGGCCGTTCGCTGCTCGCTCGGATGATTGTCGGTCCTCCGGACGGACCGCTGCGGAGGGCACCCGACTTCCTGAAGGTTTGACCGATTTCGATGGGGAAGGCTTGGAAAATCTGGCGGGGGTGTCGTATCGACGCGAGTGCGTTCGTGGGGAAGGTGAGTGGCAGCCGTCCAGGCTGCCCGCGAGCAGAGGAGCTTGAGATGCCGCTATACCTGATCGCCTTCAACGACGAGTGGACGCCCGATCTCACATTAGGGGAGCTGCGCGAGAGGGGCACGTCCGGTAGGGCCGTGATCGAGGAGATGACGGCCGCTGGTGTCTTCGTCTTCAGCGACGGCGGCCTGGACGCGTCGACCGTCGTGTGCAGCGTGGACCCGAGCAGCGGCTCGCCCATTTTCACCGACGGGCCGTTCGTCGAGAGCAAGGAGCACCTCGGCGGTTTCGCCGTCGTCGATGTAGCCGACGATGCCGAGGCCCGCTATTGGGCCGGCAGGATCGCGATCGCGGTCGGCTGGCCGCAGGAGGTACACCGCTTCCCGCATCGCATAGCGGTGAGCACTGACACCCAGTCCGAGGCCTTGTCTTGACTGGGATGTTCTGATCGGCATGGCCTAGTGGACGGAGATGGCCAGCGCGGCTGACCTCACCGACGTCGTCGCTGCGTGCACCAGGGATGCACCTGGTGATCGCGGTCACTGTGCCCTGGTCATGGGCTGCTTGCCACGTCCGGGCGGCGTCCGGCCAGCGCGGCTATCCTGCGGCTAGCGGCCGTGACGGCTGTCGGCCCGCCATCGGCCTGCGCAGCGGCGTATCCGACCAAGAATGCAGTGACGGGAGCGGCAGGCCGGGCGACCTTGTGGGCAACGAGCTTTGCGAGGGCGAGCAACTCGGTCACGTCGACGTCGAGGTCGATGCCCAGCTCCGCCTTGGCTTCGGTGATCCATTCCTCCATCGTGCTCATGTCTGTCCTCGTGAGTCAGCCGCCGATGGCGGCACGGGTCTCCGAATGCTGACCCTAGTGCGATGAGAGCCCGCCGTTGGTTAGGGGAGTCTGGGGATGTCGGCGGGTTGGGCACGACGCTCACGTGCTTCTCGCTGGGGGACACCGTCGAGCCGTCGAGGGGGGTATCTCCTCGACTACTACGCGCCGACGGGCGACGCTACGGCCGCCATGATCGCCGCGAACGCGCACGGTCCAGCGACGCGATCGCTGGCCCGGTCGAGGCCTACGCGGCCGTCGGCGTCGACGAGCTGATCCTTGACCCGACCGTCGCCGACCCCGATCAGTCTGATGCCGATGGTGACGGTCAGGCGCCGACGACCGCGTCCAGCGTAAGGCTTTGATGCGCGGCCATGGCCTGCAGTGGTCGCTGCGCCTGGTGGTCGCGGCGTCCTGTTCGCACGCAGGCGGGCGACACGTTTCGTGTCTGCCACCGTGCGTCAGCGTGCCGCGGTTCAACGGCGGCGCTGAGCGTGCGCAGCAACCCTCACCTTGCTGCCGCAGACGGCGCTGTTGCACCACCGGCGATGGACGCGGTGGCTGCTGAAGACCTTTGCGCACCGCGGCCTTCGCAGCGGCGCCTCCGCGGCCGGCACGTGAGGAGAAGCTTGGAGGAGCGCCGTCATGACGTTGCTCAAGGCAACTGTCCAGTCACCTGCGGGGCGTCGGGATCGCCCATGCGTCGGATCGGTGTCCTGCTCACGAGGGGCGCGGCGTCGCTGACGTGCTCGCCTTCACCGCGGCGTCCGCCAGCGCGGCCGGACTGTTCAACGGCTGCCCATTCGGGTCGACCCCGAGCGGGTCGAAACGGTGAACGAGAAGGACCCGGTGCTGGTGGGCCGTGTCCTGGTCACGCCATACCACGGTGACGTGGAACTGTTTCGTGCCTGGAGTCTTTCATAGGCATATCACGCTGCGGACTGTCGTTTCAGGTGTTCATCGTGGACCTGGATCCTGTGGTGACGTCGGGGTGGCTGCAGCCACGCGAAACCGAGATCCGAGATCAGCGTGCGGAGACCACGAAGCCGCGGAGTGCTGCGTCGGTGGCCGTCTCAGTCAGCACCTGGACCAGTGTGCCGTCGGATCGGACCAGTCCGACGGCGGTCGGACGGGTGCCGCCGGGCTGGTCACCGGTCTGTTGCGAGATCTGGTAGCCTGCGGCCCCTTTGAAGTCGATACCGACCGGGACCGGGAATGAGCCGGCGGCCTTGGAGACCTCGGCGGCCAGGGAGCGTTCGTCGGCCGGGTTGAGAAGGCTGCCCTTCCAGCCCTCCGGTGGAATCGCGATTAGGAGGCCGATGACCTGGGGCTTGGTGCCGTTGCCGGTGATCGGTGCCAGTCGGGTGAGCATGGCCCGGATGCCGGCGGCGCCTCCGGTGACGACCAGCAGCGGTCGGCCCCGGTAGTCGGCCAATGCGATCTTTCCACCGCTGACCAGCCCGCCCGTACCAGCCCGCACGCACCACCGAGCCGCGATGCCCCAACGGACAATTCGGGATCTCCACCCCTCAAACGATATCCACGCTAAGCGACATAGGACCAAGCCGCGCGGCGAGGCGGCGTTCTCGGTGCTGGCGGCGATGGGTCCTCTATGTCGCTTAGCGTGGATATGCGCGGAGGCGGCAGCGGTGGCTGTGTCGGCC
>JBKPSJ010000112.1:0-13088 GCA_046765875.1 Actinomycetota bacterium | reverse complement strand
CGTCCGTAAAACGGTCACCGACGGTACCCGGCCTTTCTTGAGCGGTCACCGATGTTATCCGGTCTCGTAAGTAGCCCGACAGTGACCCCGGAAGTGCGTTCGGTGACCCGGCCGAGTCCGAGCCGAGTCGCACCGGTGATCCGGATCGCGCAACATCGGGCCGCGGTCGCCCGTCCTCCCCGATGTAAGCGTCTTTTCGGCGACAGAGGTGGGACCGGATGGGCACGACCAGAGCGAGGCTGGCTGCGGCCGCGGCACTCCTGACCGCGGGGTTCGTGGTCACAGGCTGTTCAGGTGGCGACAGCGGTAGCGGTGACGGCGGTACCAGCGCGTCCAGCCGCTCCAGCGGCTCCGGCGGCTCCAGCGGCGAGGTGGCCGACGGAGCTGTACCGGCGCCGAAGCCGGCGGACGGCCAGTCCGATCAGGCCGGTAAACAGCCCGGCGGGAACGGGCAGCAGCAACCGTCGCTGGCCCGCGCGATCGTGCGTACCGGCTACCTGACGCTGGAGTCGGGCAACATCCAGCAGGCCCGCAACCAGGTCAACACCGTCGCGAAGGGGTACGGCGGCCAGATCGCCAACGAGGAGACCGGCACCGACGACGACGGCAAGATCGACCACGCCACCCTGGTGATCAAGGTGCCGACCGACGCGTACGACGCCGCGATGACCGCGTTCCAGCGGTACGGCACGGTCAAGCAGGTCCGGCAGGAGTCCACCGACGTGACCGAGCAGGTCGTCGACGTCGACAGCCGGGTCGCCACCCAGCGGGCCGGTATCGCCCGGATGCGCAGCCTGATGGCCAGGGCGAACACGGTCGGCGAGGTGATCAGCGTCGAGACCGAGCTGACTCGCCGCGAGGCCGACCTCGAGTCGCTGCTGGCCAGGCAGAAGGCGCTGGCCGCGCTGACCGATCTGGCGACCATCAGCGTCACGCTCAACCGGCCCGGCGAGGCACCGCCGCCCGCGAAGGACCACAGCGGGTTCTTCGGCGGGCTGTCGGCGGGCTGGGACGCGTTCACCGCGACGGTCAAGGGGCTGGCCACCGCTGCCGGAGCGCTGCTGCCGTTCGCCGTTGCCGGACTTGTGATCGCGGTGCCGGTCTGGCTGTTCCTCCGGCGCCGCCGCGAGACCGAGCCGACACCGCCGCCGGCCCCTCCGCAGGCTCAGACCTGAAGCGCACCAACCAGGAAGGACAGCACGTCGGTGCGGGCCGCGATCAGCTTGCTGGTCGGCGTGCCGGCACCGTGTCCGGCTGACACCTCCACTCGTAGCAGGACCGGCGCGTCCGGATCGCCCTGCGCGGCCTGGAGTGTGGCCAGGTACTTCAGCGAATGGCCGGGCACCACCCGGTCGTCGTGGTCACCGGTCACGACCAGCGTCGGCGGGTACGCCGTACCGGGCTTCAGGTTGTGCAGTGGTGAATAGGCCAGCAGGGTCTCGAACTGGCGCGGGTCGTCGGGTGTGCCGTAGTCGCCGGTCCATGCCCAGCCGATGGTGAACTTGTGGAACCGGAGCATGTCCATCACGCCGACCTCGGGGACGCAGGCGCCATACAGGTCGGGCCGCTGGGTCATGCAGGCCCCGACCAGCAGTCCGCCGTTCGACCCTCCGTTGATCGCCAGCCGCTCGGTACTGGTCCAGCCGGTGCCGATCAGCCACTCCGCGCAGGCGACGAAGTCGTCGAACACGTTCTGCTTGTTGTCCAGCCTGCCCGCCTCGTACCACTCCTTGCCGTACTCGCCGCCGCCGCGCAGGTTCGCCACCGCGAGCAGCCCGCCGAGCTCGAGCCAGGCCAGCCAGCTCACCGAGCAGGTCGGCGTGATCGAGACGTCGAACCCGCCGTACCCCCACAGCAACGTCGGTACCTCGCCCGTCGGCTCCTGGCCGGACTTGTGCACCAGGAACATCGGCACCCGGCAGCCGTCCTTGCTGGTGACGAACACCTGCTCGATCTCGTACCCGTCCAGGGCCAGCGCCGGCTCGACCAGCGTCTCTGTCCGGCCGGTGCCGATCTCGTGGCGGCGTACCGTTCCCGACCGGGTGAAACCGACCTGCACGAAGCAGAACGCGTCGTCGTCCTCGCGGCCGGTGAGTCCGGTGATCGAGGCGAGGTCACCGAGACCGACCTCGCCCGCGGGCGTGCCGTCGAGGTCGAACAACCGGATCCGGTGGCTGGCGTCGTGCAGGTACAGCACCACCACCTTGCCGCCGACCACCCGTGCGGACTCGATCGTGTCCGCGGACTCCGGCACCACCTCACGCCAGGCGTCGCGGCGCGGGTCGGTCAGGTCGACCGCGACGATCCTGCCGCGGTCGGCATCGAGGTCGGTCTTCAGGAACAGCGTGTCGCGGTCGCTGCCGACCATCTCGTACGCCGCGTCGAACTCGTCGATCAGCGGGCGCGGTTCGAAGTCGTCCACCGGGCAGGCCCAGATCCGGCTGCGCCGCTCGGTACCGCGGTTGACGTACACCAGCAGCCAGCGGCCGTCGGTGCTGACCTCGGCGTAGAAGCTCCACTCCGGGTCGTGCGGCCAGGCCATCACCACCCGGTCCTCCGGCTGCGGGGTGCCGAGCCGGTGGTACTGCAGCCGCTGGGCCACGTTGCGTTGCTCGTACTCCGCGCCCTGCTCCGGCTCGTCGTACGCGCCGTAGAAGAACCCGGCGCCGTCGTGGGTCCACGCGGCGCCACTGAACTTCGACCACTCCAGTACGTCGCCGCGGTGCTCGCCGGTCGCGATGTCGAGCACCCGCCAGGTCTGCCAGTCCGATCCGGCCGCGCTGGTCGCGTACGCCAGCAGCGAGCCGTCCTCGCTCGGCTCGGAAACGGTCAGCGCGACGGTGCCGTCCTCGGACAGCCCGTTCGGGTCGAGCAGCACCTGTCCCTCGTCACCGCCGGGCGCGGCCATCGTGAACAGGACGTCCTGGTTCTGCAGCCCGGTGTTGCGCAACTGGAACCAGCGTTCGCCGCGGCGGTACGGCGCCGACGTACGCGGGTGGTCCCACAGTTCGGTCAGCCGTGCCCGGATCCGCTCCCGGGCGCCGACCTGGGACAGCCACGCCTCGGTGACCTCGTTCTGCGCCCTGATCCACGCCGCCGTCTGCGGTGAGTCCGGGTCCTCCAGCCATCGGTACGGGTCGGCGATCCGGTGCCCGTGGTAGTCGTCGGCGGTCGGTCCGGCGGGTGTCCGCGGGTATGCCGGGCGGCGGGCGGTATCGGTCATGGCGCCCAGTCTGCCGGAGCGTCACAGACTGGTGCCGAGACATCGATGCGTGCGAGGCAGTGTCAGCGGGCATTTGTCAGGTGCAGCGTCCGAAGCAGAAGGAGGCCGCGATGATCATCGACTGCGCGTTGTACAAGGACGGCAAGCGGCAGCATCAGGGGCCGATGTCGGTCGAGGAGGCCGCCGCCCGGCAGGCGCAGGGAGGCTTCGTCTGGGTCGGGATGTATGAGCCGACGGCCGAAGAACTCGACAGCGTCCGAAAGCACTTCGGCCTGCACGAGCTGGCCGTCGAGGACGTACAGAGCTTCCATCTGCGACCCAAGGTCGAGCAGTACGAGGGCGGCGTACATCTGGTGATCCTGCGCACCGCCCGGTACGACGAGGCGAGCGAGGAGGTCGAGTTCGGCGAGATCAGCATCTTCATCGCGACGAACTTCGTGATCACCGTCCGGCAGGGCGTGGCCAGCGAGTTGCACGGCGCCCGCGAGCGGCTCGAGCGCCGGCCGAGGCTGCTGCGGGCCGGCACCACCGCGGCGCTGTGGGCGATCTTCGACCAGGTGATCGACTCCTACACGCCGGTGGTGGCCGCGCTCGAACAGGACATCGAGGAGATCGAGCGAACCGTGTTCTCCGGGGCGGTCGCGCCCACCGAGCGGATCTACTTCCTTCGCCGCGAGGTGACCGACTTCTACCGCGCCGTCCATCCGCTGCTGGCCGCCACCGCCGGGGTCGAGAGCCAGCCGTGGGCGCGCGACCTGGCGCCGTACTTCCGCGACGTCCGCGACCACCTGATGCTGGTGAACGAGGAGGTCTCGGCGCAGCGCGACCTGCTCACCACCGTGCTGGAGGCGAACATGGCGGTCATCTCGGTCGAGCAGAACGAGATAAGCGTGCGGCAGAACGCCACCATGCAACAGCTGACCGTGGTCGCGACCGTGTTCCTGCCGCTGTCGTTCGTGGTCGGCTTCTTCGGCCAGAACTTCGCCTGGATGGAGGCGCACATAAGCGGGCTGGGCGCTTTCATCGTGCTCGGCATCGGCGGGCTCATCCTGCCCGTGGCGCTCCTGCTGCCTTGGCTGCGGTACGGCGCCGAAGCCCGAGCGAGCAGGCAGGCGGCCGACCCGCGGCGGCAACCTCAGCCGGCGAGGAGGGAGGCGGCGACCTCGCGGTAGGCGTCCGCGCCGCGAGACTTGCTCGCGGTCGCCAGGATCGACCGGCCGATCGCCGGTGCCTCGGCGAATCGGATCGATTTCGGGATCGGCGGCTCCAGCACCGGCACGCCGTACGTATCCGGGATCGACGCGAGCACGGCCTTGGCGTGGTTGGTCCGGCCGTCGTACAGGGTCGGGAGCACGCCGAGCAGATTCAGATCGCGGTTGACGTACTGCTTCACGTCGTGGATGGTGTCGAGCAACTGGCCGACACCGCGGTGCGACAACGTCTCGCACTGCAGCGGGATCAGCACATCGGTGGCGGCCGACAGCGCCGTCACCGTCAGCAGACCGAGCGTCGGCGGACAGTCGAGCAGGATCCAGTCGTACGTCGTCCGCACCGGCTCCAGCGCCGTGCGCAGCGCATGCTCGCGGCCGGTGCGCAACAACAGCGCCGACTCGGCCATCGACAACTCGATCGTCGCCGGAACCAGGTCCGGCCCCTCCTCGCAGCCGAGCAGGACGTCGCCCGGCTGGGCCTCGCCGAGCAGCACCTGGTGGACCGACGGGCCGAGGTCCTCGGGGTCGAAGCCGAGCGAGAACGTCAGGCAGGCCTGTGGATCCAGGTCGACCAGCAGCACCCGCTGGGCCATCGCGGCCAGCGCCGCGCCGAGGGCGGCGACGGTGGTGGTCTTGGCCACGCCGCCCTTCTGATTCGTCACGGCAACCGTGCGGGGCATCGTCGGCCATTCTGCCGTATCACGTCCGCCGATCGGCCTTCTGCGAGGGCCCGACACGAGGCCCGGTTACGGTGTACCCGTGAGTACGCCGCGCACCCTGGCGCTCCCGGACAGCGTCGCGCCAACCACGATCCACACCGACCGCGGCGACTTCGCCGCACTTGCCGCCGTACCGGACGTCGGTACGCCGCTGGGCACGGTACTGATGGTGCCCGGCTGGACCGGCTCGAAGGAGGACTTCACCCCGCTGGTGGCCGAGCTGGCCGCGTACGGCTGGCGGGCGTACGCGATCGACCAGCGCGGCCAATACCAGACCCCGGGGCCGGACGACCCGGCGGCGTACCAGCTCGACGAGCTCGGCCGCGACGTCGTTGCCCTCAGCAAGGAGCTGGGCGGCTACAGCCAACTGGTCGGGCACTCGATGGGCGGTCTTGTCGGCCAGGCGGCCGTGATCGCGGACCCGTCGGTGTTCTCGACGCTGAGCCTGATGTGCTCCGGGCCGCGCGGGTTCACCGCCGAGGAGACCCGTAACCAACTCGGTCTGCTCGCATACGGGCTGGAGAACCTTCCGATCGAGCAGGTGTACGAGCTCAAGCTGCAGCACGACCGCACCGAGCCGGACTACGTTCAGCCGCCGGACAACATCGCGGCGTTCCTCAGGACGAGGTTCACGACCAACAACCCGACCAGCCTCGCCCAGTTCACCCGCCGGTTGGTCGACGCCGAGGACCGGCTGGACAAGGTCGAGCGGTCCGGTGTCCGGATCCAGGTGCTGTACGGCGAGACCGACGACGGCTGGGCCCGCGAGGTCCAAGACGACATGGCGCTGCGCCTCGGCGTCCATGCCCAGGTCATCCCGGACGCCGGTCACTCCCCCGCGATCGACCAGCCGAAGGCCACCGCCCGGCTACTCGTCCAGTTCTTCCACGATCGTTGATCCGGGGCTGTACGGGTTACACCGGCTCCAGTCCCACCCGGCGGCGTCGCGTGGCGCGTGCCACCTCCGCGACGTGCTGCACGAGGACCCGGGCCACGGCTCCGGCCTCGTAGTCGAACCGTGACGGCTCGTCGCCGTACACGGTCAGCGCACCGGTCGTACCGCGCATCCGCAGCCGGGCACTCAGCACGCTGCGCAGTCCGAGGGCGGCCGCCGCCGGACTCCAGCGCGGCCACTGCTCGTCGTCGAGGGTGTCGTCGATGAGGTACATCTCCTGCTCGAGGCTGGCCGCCAGGCTCGGCCCTTCGTGCAGTTCGTTCTCGAGCTGGTCGGCCTTCTCAACCGCCGTGTCGGTCGCGTCGACCATCTCCAGCACGCCGTCGCGGATCACCAGTACTCCGGCGTGGTCGCCGTGCATCGCGTAGCAGGCCAGGTCGACCAGTTGGTGCGCGGCTCGCTCGAACTCGGTTTCCTGGTGGAGGATCATCGCCTTCTCGGCGAACTCCCTTGCAAGTTGGCCATGCACGCCGCTCCTCCTAACGAGGACCGCTTCGCCTACGGGGGAAGACCCGGGTTGGGGTGGGCCGGGAACAGGCAGCCACAGTGTTCGAGCTGCTCGGGGGGCTCGTAGTCGTACCCCGCCCACGATACTGCCGTCACAAGTGCTTGTCTTGGGGCATTTATCACTCTCCGCTGTGCGTCGGCTGAGTGAACAATCGGAGCACCGACCGGCGGAGGCATCGGTGATCTCGCGGATCTTGAGCGGCCTGGCATCGCATCGCGGCGTGCGGCGGAGGTCCGCCGTGCGCCCGGTCCTGGCCGCGGCCGCCCTGCTGGCGGTCACGTATTGTTCGGTTTCGCCCGAGCCGCATCAAGGTTTCAAGCTGACCGCGGGCCCGATCCGGATCATGCCGATGGGTGACTCGAACACGACCGGCACCGTGGGCGGGGGGTACCGCTCCGACCTGTCGCACCTGCTCAGCTCCGACGGCATCGCGGTCGACTTCGTCGGCTCGAACACCGGAGGCCCGGCGTCGCTGCCGGATCAGAACCACGAGGGCCACGGCGGCTGGACGATCGCGCGGATCGACCAGCACGCGGTCGCGTGGCTGCGGACCTACCGGCCGGACCTGGTGCTGCTGCAGATCGGTACCAACGACATGCACACCGCCGCGGACGCCGCCGGCGCCCCGGCCCGGCTGGCGTCGGTGCTGGACAAGATCCTCGCGGCCGCGCCGCAGGCCTACGTCATGGTCGCCTCGATCCCGCCGATCCGCGATCCCGAGCAACAGCGCCGGGCGGAGGCGTTCAACGCCGCCGTTTCGGGGATCGCCGCCGCCCGCGATCGGGTGACGTACGTCGATCTGTACGACGCGGTTCAGCAGCCCCACGACTTCAGCGACAACGTGCACCTGACCTGGGGTGGGTACTCCAAGATCGCGCTGCGCTGGTACGGCGCCATCACCGGCGATACCCCGCGACGCTACGAGCCCGAGCAGGCCACCGTGACGAGTGCCCGCAGAATCGCGGTCGCCAGCGCGTCGGGCGGGACGAAGGTCGGATACATCAACGATCCGGGCAGCGCCGTAGAGTTCCACGTGTTGGCCGAGAACTCCGGCACCTACCGGGCGCACATCCGAGGTGATGCGGCCTCGGCCTGCACGCACAACCTCTCAGTCAACCGCGCCGCTCCGATCGTCGTGAGATACCCGGCTCTCGGCTGGGACCAGTGGAGCGTCGTGCGGGTCGACGTACCGCTGAAGACGGGTCTCAACACGCTGCGGCTCACCAGGGGCACGTGCTACGCCGAGATCGACGCCTTGGACGTGGCCACCAAGCCGCTGCCATAGATGCAGTGTCGCGGTCCCTCGACCCTGACCACAGTGGCGCCGTCGACCGTGATCGGGTACATGGAAACTGCCAGGTCGACTATCAGGGTTCGCGGCGCTCCCTGCGAGGCACGCAGGCCGGCCGGGCTGCCGTCGTACACCTTGCGGCCGTCGAGCTGGATCACGGGCATGTTCTCTCCCCTGTCTGGCGGCTATCGTCCGGTGCCATGGGTGCATGGGGTATTGGCGTCTTCGAGAACGACGACGCCAGCGACTGGGTGTATGAGCTCGAGCAGTCGAGCGATCTCGCCGTGGTCGAGCAGGCGCTCAGCGACGTCGCCGGTACCGCCGGCGACGACGAGCCGGACGCGCCGGACTCGGCTGCGGCGCTGGCCGCCGCGGAAGTCGTCGCGCTGCTGCGAGGCCGTCCCGGTGACGGGGTCCCGGACGACGTGACCAAGTGGGTCGCCACCATACGGCCGAGAACCGAGCCGGAGCTGGCCGGGCTGGCGGCGGATGCCGTACGCCGGGTGCTCGCGGGTTCGGAGCTCAAGGACCTGTGGGACGAGACCGGAACCGAGCAGAGCGAGGAGTGGGAGGCCCAGCTCGATGACCTGCTGACCAGGCTGGAGTAGCGCATCACTCAACTCCCCGTACGGCGGTAGCGGCGCAGGCCCGCCCGCCGGGCGATGCCGCCCAGCCCGGCTACGACGGCCGCGACCGGCGGGCCGAGCAGCCGGTCCAGGAGGGAAGCCAAACGAAGGTCAGCGCGGCGCTCACGTCGTACCCGCCGGGCTGTCGGACACGTCGAATGTCACAGCCATCCCGCAGCGTAGTCATTCGTCGTAGGCGTCGGTCGCGTCGTCCTCGTCGAGACCGGCCCAGGAAGCTCGCGGCGGTGCGAACCTACGACCCTCGGGACAGAGCCGGGCGAAGTCGCACCAGCCGCACAACGACGACGGGTTCGGCGGGAAATAGTGGTCGGCCTCGGCCGGGGTGAGGCCCTCGTACCAGCGCTGCTCCGCCGCGGCCGAGTCGTCCGCGATCGACTCGGCGCGGCGCTGGTGCCGGGCCAGGGACTCCTCGTCGTGGTCGGCCGCGGCGACCGAGTTGGTCGGCAGATGATGCAGTTCGACCCTGGTACAGCGGCCGCGCAACACCCGCCGGGCCCCGAGCACGTACAGCGCCATCGCCAGCGAGGAACGCGCATCGGCCGTCGTCAGCGTCCGCCGGCCGGTCTTGTAGTCGACGATCGCCAGCTCGGTGCCGTCGCCGTCGCGGGCCGGGCGTTCGTCGATCCGGTCGACCCGGCCGCGCAGCGAGGCCCGTGCCGTGATGAACGCGACCGTACGCTCGACGCCGCGCGGCTCGCGGTACGGATCGACGTCGGCCAGGTACGTCCCGACCATCTCGGCCGACCGGTCCCGCCAGCGCAGCGACTGGTCCTCGTCGCGGAACCCCTCGTGCCGCCACTTCTCGCGCAGCCGCCGGATCGCCTCCGCCGGCGTTCGCCGTGCCACCGGCCAGCGCCAGAAGTCCGCCAGCGTCTCGTGGACCGCGGCACCGACCGTGTTGTGCGCCCACGGTGGTCCCTTCGGCGGCCGCGGCGTCTCCAGGTACGTGAACCGGTACTTCCGCTGGCAGTCGGCGTAGTTCAGCAGCTTGGTCGGGGTCGCGACGAACAGCCGCGCGGGCATCCCGGGCAGCATGTCGGGACTCTCGGCCTGGTATGCCATCAGCCGGCCTCGAGGTTGACGATCGAGCTCACGGCAGGAACGCCTCCGGCGGGTTGGCGCCCGACCCGGCGGCGGCATCCTTCGCGGCATCCATCAGGGCTTCGAATTGATCCGGCGCGGTGGTGTTGACGCCGAGGTCGTGGTCGGACTTGCCGATTCCGTGGTGGTCGCTCGACCCGGTGACGATCAGCCCGTGCTCGGCCGCGATCGCCCGCAGCGCGGCCCGGTCCGCCGGGCTGTGGTCCTGGTGGTCGACCTCGAGCCCGGCCAGACCGTGCTCAACCAGCCGGGCGACGACGTCCGGGGTCAGCACGTGCCGGCTGCTGCGGCCCCACGGATGCGCGACCACCGGTACGCCACCGGCCGCGCGGACCAACTCGATCGCCCGGCCCGGCTCGATCGCGTACCGCTGCACATGAGCCGGCCGGCCGTCGGCCAGGTATTTGTCGAACGCCTCCTTGCGGTCGGCAACGATGCCCGCGGCCACGAGCGCGTCGGCGACGTGCGGCCGGCCGATCGACGGCGTTCCGGTCGCGTGCGCGAGCACGTCCTCGACGGTGATGGGGATGCCGAGTCCGTTCAGCCGGGCCACCATCGCGGGCATCCGTCCGGTCCGGCCCTCACGTACCCGGGCCAGTTCGTCGGCCAGCGGACCGTATTCCGGGTCGGCCAGGTACGCCAGCAGATGCACGCTGGTGCCGCCGACCTTGCACGAGACCTCGATCCCGGGCACGAACCCGATCCGTAACTCCTCCGCGGCGGCCCGGCCCTCGGCCCAGCCGTCAGCTGTGTCGTGGTCGGTGAGCGCGATCACGTCCAGCCCGGCGTCGCGGGCATGCGCGAACAGCTCGGGCACGGGATCGGTCCCGTCCGAGCGATTCGAGTGCGTGTGCAGGTCGATGCGCACCCGCCGATCGTAGTCGCGGGCGCCGACCGAAACCGGGACCCAGGCCGGGACCTAGGCTCGGCGTGTGGAACAGGTGGATTGTGTCGGGGCGCTGGTGTACGACGAGGCGGGCCGTCTGCTGGTGATCCAGCGGAGGTACGACCCCGGCGCCGGGCTGTGGTCGATCCCGGGCGGACGGATCGAGCCGGGCGAATCCGACTCCGAGGCGTTGATCCGCGAGGTCGCCGAGGAGACCGGTCTGACCGTCACGGTCGGCGATCTGGTCGGCGAGGTCGACCTCCCGGGCCCGCCCGGCACGACGTACGTGATCCGCGACTACCACGGGACCGCCATCGCCGGCACCCTCACCCCCGGCGACGACGCTGCCGACGCCCGCTACGTAACCCGCATCGAGTTCCTATCCCTCCCCACCACCCATCTCCTGATAGCGACCCTGACGGACTGGAACGTTCTCCCCGACTAATGTGCTACGACGTGCTACATTCGTAGCATGTCGACGGTGGCTTCAAGAGAACTCCGCAATGACACGGCCGGCGTGCTGCGCCGTGTCGAGCAGGGGGAAGACGTGGTCATCACCGTCAGCGGCAGGCCGGTGGCCCAGTTGATCCCGTTCCCCCACAAGCGCCGGACCTCCCTGCCTCGCGCCGAGTTGCTGCGCAGAGTGGCACGGGCGCAGGCCGACCCAGGTCTTCGAGCCGACCTGGACGAACTGGCCGGACAGACCACCGACGACCTCGGCCCGATCCGGTGACACCCGATCCCGAAGGGCTTCTCGACACCTCGGTCTTCATCGCTCGCGAGTCGGAACGACCACTCGACGCCCAGGCGATCCCAGACCACGTGACGGTGTCGGTCGTGACGATCGCCGAACTTCAAGCAGGCGTCCTGGCTGCGAAAGACACCGAGACAAGATCGCTGCGACTGGCGACGCTCGAAGTATTGTCCGACCTCGCGTCGCTGCCCATCGACGATGCGGTGGCACATCAGTGGGCACGTCTCCGAGTGCTGCTCGCCGAAGCGGGCCGACGGGTGAACGTCAACGACCTGTGGATCGCCGCGACCGCCGTGGCGAACGGCCTTCCCGTCGTGACACGGGACGACGACTTCGATCCCCTCGCCGATCTGGGCGTTGCCGTCGTCAAGGTGTGACTAGGCGTTCCAGCGTTCTACGGCGGGCGAGCCACGCTCCCAGCCGAGGATGGAGACGGTGGCGGTGCCGAGGACGAAGTGGCGGCCCTCGGTGACGTCGAGGTCGAGCCAGCGGGCCGTCAGGCCGCGTAATGCGTGGCCGTGGCCGAACACCAGGACATCGCCTGCCACCGACTCGACCCGGCGTACCACCCGGTCGAGGCGGTCGGAGACCTGCTGCGGTGTCTCGCCACCGGGTACCGGGTTCGCCCACACGGTCCAGCCCGGCACGGTCTTTCTGATCGTGGCCGTGGTCAGGCCCTCGTACTGCCCGTAGTCCCACTCGACCAGGTCGGCGTCCACCTCCGCATCCGGGAATCCGGCCAGGTCGGCGGTACGCCTGGCCCGCCGGCGCGGACTGGTCAGCACCAGGTCGAAGTCCTCGTGGGCCAGTCGCGGCGCCAGTTCGCGGGCGACCCGCTCACCCGCGTCGGTCAGTTCGAGGTCGGTGGTACTGGTGTGCCGGCCATCCCGGCTCCACTCGGTCTCGCCGTGCCGTACCAGCCACAACCGGTCGGCCCGCTCGTCGCTGCTCATGACACCCGATCGTGTCATGGGACACGCAGCCGCCAGGGTCAGGCCAGCCAGGCCGCGGCTGAGGCGAGAGCTTCGGACAGCGGTGGTATATCGGGGTACCAGGCCTTCTCCCACTCGAGCGACCACCAGCCCTCGTACCCATGCTTGGTCAGCACGGCGCGGATGTCGTCGAGCGGGACCTTGCCGTGCCCGATCAGCGCGGGCTCCGGTGGTACCGCGTCCTTGAGTTGTACGTAGGCCAATCGCGGCCCGATGGCTTCGTACGTGTCCGCGGGTGATTCGCCGGACCGCCACGGGTGGACGAAGTCCCAGATCACGCCGATGTCGTCGCGTCCGGTCCGGTCCAGCAGCCTGGCGACGTCGGTGCCGCGCGGATGCGAGTCGTGTGTCTCTACGAACAGCCCGACACCGCGGCGCTCGGCCGGCCCGGCCGCGTCAGTAAGCCTCCGGGCACCACGCTCATCGTCGTCGCCGTCCCTCGCGCCGCCGGGAAAGATCCGCACACCGCCGGCCCCCAGATCGGCGGCCAGGTCGACGTGCGCGACCAGATCGTCCACGATCGCCTGGTCATCGCCGGGAGCGCAGATCCTGACATACGACGACACAGCCAGCGGACGCAGTCCCGCCTCGGCCAGTGTGCGGCGTACCCCGGTCCGCTCGGAGCGGGTCAAATCGGTGTGGACGACCTGCTTCTCCCCCGCTCGCAGCTCGACCCCCGCGCAGCCCCCGGCGGTCAGAACTGCGACGACCTCGTCCAGCCCGGCGTCCGGCAGACCCAGCGTCGACGCCGCAAACCGCTCCACCACCCCAACCCTACCGACCGCCGACGCCGGTAGGGCC